>CAYVQK010000084.1:0-10908 GCA_964454145.1 uncultured Oceanicola sp.
GCATCGAGGTGACGCGGGCCGAGATCCTCGACGTGAACCTCGACCAGCAGACCCGTGCGGCGATGCTGCAGCAGCTGAACGCCGAGCGCGCCCGCCGGGCGCAGGTGACCGAGGCCGAGGGCAAGCGGCGCGCGGTTGAGCTTGCCGCCGACGCCGACCTCTATGCCGCAGAGCAGAAGGCCAAGGCCCGCCGGGTGCAGGCCGATGCGGAGGCCTATGCGACGGGCGTAGTGGCTTCGGCGATCCAGGCCAACGGCATCGAGGCGGCGCAATACCAGATCGCGCTGAAGCAGGTGGAGAGCCTGACGGCGCTGGGCGAAGGCACCGGCAAGCAGACGATCATCGTGCCCGCCGACGCCATGGAAGCCTTCGGCAACGCCTTCAGGATGCTCGGGGGCTTGCACAAATGACCATGGGCGAACTCTTCACCACCTGGTGGGTCTGGCTCGCGCTGGCAGCGGTGCTGGCGATCCTCGAGCTCTTCGCACCGGGGTTCATCTTCGTGGGCTTTGCCGCAGGTGCGGCCATCACCGGGGTTCTTCTGGCCTTCGGTGTGGGCTTCGGCGGCAGCCTTGCCTGGCTGGCTCTGTTCTTCGCATTGGTGAGCCTCCTGGCCTGGGTCATCTGCTACAAGACCTTCGGCGGCAAGGGTCGGCAGGTGCAGGAGTTCGATGAGGACATCAACGAGGGCTGACCCGCCTCCTGGAGTTTGGCAGGGGCCGCCTTCGGGCGGCCCTTTTCCTTTGTCAGGCCTCTTCGCGGGTGTCGAAGCTGCGGCGGTTCGTGTTGATCTCGGGCTGATGTTGCACCGCCCAGTCGCGCAGGGCCACGAGCGCCGATTGCAGCGACCATCCGAGCGGGGTGAGCGCGTATTCCACCGACGGCGGCGAGGTGGGCAACACCTCGCGGCTCACCAGACCGTCGCGCTCGAGGTTGCGCAGGGTGACGGTGAGCATGCGGCGCGAGATGCCGTCGATCACGCGGGCCAGCGCGTTGAACCGGCAGGGGCCGTTCATCAGCTCGAGCATCACCAGCAGCGACCAGGCGTCGCCGATCCGGTCGAGAACATCTCGCATTGGGCAGGCGTAGGCGATCTGGCGGCGGGCTTGCATGTTCATCGACGGGCTCCTTCGGGGGGCGAGTTACACCGGGGTAACCATGTGACGGGAGAATGCCTCTCCCACCCGCAAGTTCTGATCCGTAAGTAGGTTCTTAATAGTAACCTAATATGGAGTGAGACAAATGAACATCCTTTTGATCGGCGCAAGCGGCATGATCGGCAGCCGGATCCTGGCGGAGGCCACGGAGCGCGGGCACGTTGTGCGCGCGGCGAGCCGGAACCCGGGGAAGATCGCTCTGCCCGAGGGCGCCGAGGCGGTGAAACTCGATGTGACCGATGGCGTAGCGGTGGCTGCGGCAGCGGAGGGTGTCGACGTGATCGTCACCAGCGTCAGCCCGCGCAGCACCGGCGACGCGGAGAGCGAGATGGCCGCGATCGGCGCGGGCGTGACGGCGGGCGCCAAGGCGGCGGACGTGCCGCTGCTCGTGGTCGGCGGCGCCGGCACGCTGAACCTGCCCGACGGATCGCCGCTGCTGCCGCACCTGCCGCCCGAGATCCTGCCCGAGGCGACGGGCATGAAGCGCTTCAAGGAGACCCTTCCCGGGAGCGGCGTGGACTGGACCTTCTTCGCCCCGGCGGCCTTCATCCAGCCCGGCGAGCGGACCGGCACGTTCCGGCTCGGCGGCGATGTGCTGCTGTCGGACGAGGCGGGCGAAAGCCGGATCAGTGCCGAGGACTATGCGGTGGCGCTGGTGGACGAGCTCGAAGCGCCGAAGCACCGGGGCGAGGTGTTCACCGTCGCTTATTGAGACGATGGCTCAGGGCAACTCGGCCACGATGGCGCGGGCGGCGGCATCCGGGTTCGCCGCCTGCCACACCGGACGGCCGACGACGATGTGGTCGGCTCCCTGCTCCACCGCGAATGCGGGGGTGGCGATGCGCTTCTGGTCGCCCTTGTCGGCGCCCGCGGGGCGAACGCCAGGGGTGACGATGAGCTTGCCCTCCGCTTGAGGCAGCGCGCGGATGGCGGCGGCCTCGTGGGGCGAGGCGATCACCCCGTCGGCGCCCGCCTCGAAGGCCCGCGCGGCACGTTCGGTGACGATCTCGGCCAGGTCGCCGGGGCGGATCAGCCCGGCATCGAGGTCGGCCCGGTCGAGCGAAGTTAGGATCGTCACCGCGAGGATCTTCAACTCGCTCCCGCCCTTCCCTTCCTGCGCCGCGCGCACAACGTGCGGGTCGCCGTGGACGGTCAGGAAATCGAGCTCGAACTGGGCGATCCCGCGGACTGCGGCCTCGATCGTGGCGCCGATGTCGAAGAGCTTCATGTCGAGGAAGATGCGCTTCCCGTGCTCCTGCTTCAGTTCGTTGGCCAGTGCCATGCCGCCGCCGCAGAGCATCCCCAACCCGATCTTGTAGAAGCTCACCGAAGCATCCAGCGTCTTGGCCAGCTCAAGCCCCTGCAGCGCGTTGGGCACGTCGAGGGCGACGATCAGCCGGTCATCGGGCAGGCGGTTGTGGGCGAGGGGTGCATCGGCAGTGGCGGTCTGCATGGGAAGCCTCCTGGAAGATGTTTCCTCTCCCTAAGCCCTGCCCCGGCGTCGCGCAAGTTGCGGGCGGACGACATGAGGATTTGGACCAATAAAAATGTAATGGCGCGCCCAGCCTCATTTTCTTGCTCCAAATACTCACTCAATCTCGTCGAGCGCGCGGTTTCAGTCCAAAATACGGATCGAGGACCGGGCGCTGCGGCCCGAGGCGTCGATCACGGTGAGCTGAAGGAAGCCGGGTGCGGACCAGTCGAACTGGGCCTCGCGGCTGCGCAGGCCGGTGGCCAGCGGGGCGCCGTTGGCGAGCAGGGTGAAGGGCGGGTGTCCGTCGCGCAGCTTCACCACCAGCGCGCCTCCGGTTTCCAGCTCGGCGCCGTCTGGCGGGTAGGCGAGCTTGGGGGCGTCGGGCGTGGTGGTGGAGAGCGCAGCAGAGCGGGAGGCGAAGTGGCGCAGGGGCTGGGGGAGCTGCTCGTTGGTGACGAGCAGCACCGAGTGCGGCGGCGGAGCGAAGGCCTCGCGCTTGCCCTTCAGGCGGTCGAAGCTGGAAAACAGGAGCGGCCCGGCGATGCCCGCGCCAAAGGCTCCAGGGACCGAGGTGCCATCGGCCCGGCCGATCCAGACGCCGATGACGTGGCGGGCATCATAACCCACCGCCCAGGCATCCCGGTGGCCATAGCTGGTGCCGGTCTTCCAGGCCATCGGACCGTGGGAGGCGCGGGGCGGCGGCGGCAGACCTGCAAGGATATGGGTCACCTGCCAGGCGGCCTCGGGCGAGAGCACCGGCTTGGGCGTGGGTTGGACGGGGCTCTGCGCCGCCGAGAGGGCGATGCTTTCGCCGCCGCGAGCGATGGCTGCGTAGAGCTGGGTGAGGTCGCTCAGGGTGACCCCGAGCCCGCCGAGCGCCACGGCAAGGCCGGGGCGGCCACGGGGGAGCTTTGGCTCCATCCCGGCGCGGCGCATGTGAGCCAGCAGCCGCTCGGGCGTCAGCGCCTCGGTGAGCTGGATGACGGGAATGTTCAGCGACTGGCGCAGGGCTTCGGAGAGGCGGATGGTGCCACGGTAGCGGTTGTCGAAGTTCTGCGGCGCGTAGCTGCCGAAGGCCATGGGCCGGTCTTCGATCAGGGTTTCCGGGTGGGCGAGCCCCTGGTCGAAAGCGAGGCCGTAAACCAGCGGTTTCAGGGCCGAGCCGGGGGAGCGGAGGGCGCGAGTCATGTCGATCCAGCCGGCGCGGCTGTCCTCGAGGTAGCCCGCGGAGCCGACGGTGGCGAGGATCTCGCCGGTCTGGTGGTCGGCCACGACGATGGCCACCGAGATGGCGTCGCCGATCTCGCGGGCGGTCTGCGAGGCCAGCGGCTCGAGCGCCTGCTGGAGACGCTTGTCGATCGTGGTCGCGTGGCGGGTGCCGATGGGGTTTTCGGCCAGCAGGTGATCGGAAAGGTGGGGTGCCAGCGCGGGGAAGTCGCGGCGCTGGGCAGGTACAGGGTCGCGCAGTGCGGCCCTGGCCTCGGCGGCGGTCAGCAGGCCCTTGCCCACCATCCGGTCGAGCACCCTGCCCCGCGCGGCGGTTGCCTCGTCGTTGTTCCGATCCGGGCGGCGGCGTTCGGGCGATTGCGGCAGGGCCACCAGCAGGGCGGCCTCGGCAGGGGTCAGGCGGCGGGGTTCCTTGCCGAAATAGGCGAGCGACGCGGCGCGGATGCCTTCGAGGTTGCCGCCGAAGGGGGCGCGGTTGAGATAGAGTTCGAGGATCGCCTCCTTGCCGAGGCGCCGCTCCATGGCCAGCGCAACGCGAACCTGGCGGAGCTTCCCCTCCCACTGGCCGGTGGGCCCGTCCTCGAGGATTCGGGCGACCTGCATCGAGAGAGTCGAGCCGCCGGAGATGACCCTGCCGTTGCGCAGGGCTTGGGCCACGGCGCGGAGGGTGGCGCGCCAGTCGACGCCGGGGTGGGTGCGGAACCGCTTGTCTTCATAGGCCAGCAGCATGTCGACGTAGCGCGGATCGACCTCGGAGAGCGTGGTATGAAGGCGCCAGCGGCCGTCGGAGACGGTGTAGGCCCGCAGCAGCGAGCCGTCGCGGGCGAGCACCTCGGGGGAGGTTTCGGCGACCAGAGGCGGCAGCACGGTGGCCTCGACCCAAGCATCGAGCCTGTCTCGGCCGAAGGCAATGGCGGAGAGCAGAAGGGCCGTGGCCACAAGGAGCCGCGCGAGGGGGCGTTCACGGCACATCGACGGTGCCCTCCCAGAGGCCGGGATAATGGATGACGAAGCCGGTGGGATGAACCTCGAGTTCTGCCTCGAAACCGGGCGAGGCATAGGTGAAGCGGCCCGCCCCCTTCTGGGTGTAGCGCTGCTGCAGTCGTTCCAGCGTGCCGTCGTCTTCCTCGCGGAACCAGGCGGCGGCCACCTCCTCCGTGCCTTCGAAAGCGAGGCGGCGCAGCGGCAGAAGGTTGGTGGCCGGGGTAAAGGCGAGGTCGATGTCGGTGCAGTCTTCGAGCTGCGCAGGGCCGTCACCGAGGCACCAGCCCTCCGGTCCCCTTGCCATGCGCCAGGCCACCTCCGTGCCGCCGATCAGGCCGGTGACATCGGCTGAGTGCGTCTCCCAGGAGGCGTCGCAACGCACGACGTAGTCGAGCGCGGTGCGCCGGCCGCCATGGTCATAGCGGGCGTGGCCGCAGAGCATCCAGCCGCCCGGCTCCTCGACCAGGCGGCAGGTGTCGTCGCCGGGGCGGTCGAGCCGCCGCCAATGGGCGGTAGCGTGGGGTTTGCCCTGTTTCATGGCTTCCCCGCAGGCCGGTGCATCACTCCACCACCGTTACCCGCCCAGCATCGGTGCGGGCACGGAAGGCGGGGCGGTACATGTCTTCGACCGAGGCTGCCGGGTGGTGATAGCTCCCGGGCGAGATGGCGCGGACGATGTAGGCCAGCTTGAACGGCTTGTCGCTACGCCAGTCGACCGCCGAGAGGAAGCGCTCCTGCCGGAACTCGGAGTGGCGCGCCTCGACGGTTTGTAGCCACGAAAGCTCGCGGATGTCACCAGAGCGGATCAGCGAGGGGTTGTCGATCTCGAACCCGGCGGGCAGGGCATCGTCCACCATCAGGCGCGCGTCTCGGCGGCCGAAAGGGGTAACGGTGAGCACCACCACCATGCGCTCGCCCGAGGGCACGGCACCGAGATCCACGCCCATGCCGTCCATGGTGTAGTACTCGCGGGTGATGGAGTAGCCGTTGCCACCGGCGGGCTCGGGTTCGGTGGGCACGCCGAAGGTGGTCAGGGTCAGGGTAGTGGCCTCGCCGCTGTCGTTGCGGATCTCCACCGGCTGGCTCGCTGTCTCGTCGGCGAGCACCTCGACCAGCGGGCCGGAGACCGGCTGGCCATTGCGGGTGAAGCCGTCGCGGGGAGCGGCGTCGATCAGGGCCTTGGCGGCCATCAGCGTCCAGACCTGCTCCTGGGTGGAGCGGTAGCCTGTATCGGCAGTCACGCGGACGGCGAGGGCCTCGCGGTTGATCGTATTGCTACCCGCCTCCGCTGCCAGCGCCAGCACGGCGGCGGCATCGCGCAGCCGGGTGCCGTAGTCGTCACGCCAGTAGGTGGCCTCCTCGGCGCCGGTCTCGGCGGCGAGCTGCGCAGCGGCGCGGGCGAACATGGCATCGGCGCGGGTCGGGTCACCATACAGCGCGAGCGCCGCGCCGAGCTGGGCTGCGCCGAGGGGCGTGGTGAAGGCATCGGCTTTCACGTCGGCGTAATAACGCAGGTCGCCCATCGAGGCCGCCCCTTCGCGGGCCAGCACCATCAGCGCATAGGCGATGCTCTCGCCGCCCTCGTCGAAGTCGGAGGCGTAGTTCACCTGGTTGCGGAGGTTGTCGAGCGCATTGCGGAAGGCGATGGCCGGCACCTCGTAGCCCTGCCCGCGAGCACGGCTGAGAAAGTCGGTCACATAGGCGTCGAGCCAGAAGTCGCTGTCGCCCGGATACCAGAGCCCGAAGGCGCCGGAGGCGGACTGGCGGGCGAGGATGCGGGTGATCGCCCCTTCGACCCGCGACCGGGTGTCGGCGCTTTCCTCGAGCCCCATCGCGCGGGCCACTTCGTCGAAGTATAGGAGCGGCAGGGCGCGGGAGGTCGTCTGCTCGGTGCAGCCGTAGGGGTAGCGGTCGAGCGCGGCGAGCAGGCCCGGCACGTCGAACCGGCCAAGCGGCCCGAGGGCGAGCGTGGCCTTGCCAGTGCCCGACTCGAGGCCGGTGAAGACATCGCGCGAGAACATGAAGCTTTGGCCCGAGGCGAGCTCGAAGCGGGATGTGCGCGATACTTCGGGGTCATTCTGCTGGATCGGCAAGTTCAGCGACTTGTCGAGCACCTCACCTGCGGGCGTGGTCAGGGCGATATCGACCTTTGCAAGACCCGGCCGGCCGGCGACCATGGTGAGCGGTAGGCGGATGGTCTGGCCCTCGGCGAGGTCCATGGTGGAGGAGGTGCCGGTGGGCAGGGTCACGCCCTGGCCGGAGATGGCGAGGCCGATCTGGCCGGTTTCGCCCGAGGCATGGGTGATTTCGAGCAGCATGCGGCCCTCGTCACCCGGCGCCATGAAGCGGGGCAGCGATGCTTGCAGAACGATCGGGTCGCGCACCAGCACATCGGCCGAGGCCTGGCCGACGCCGGTCCCGGACCAGGCGACAGCCATCAGCTTCACGGTGCCGTTGAAGGAGGGCATGTCGAAGCTGGTGCGGGCATAGCCATCGGGGCCCACTTCGATCGGGCCGGAGAAGTACGCCACGAGCTCTTCGGTGGGCGGGGGCGATTGGCGGCTGGCGCTCGCGGCATCGCCGCCGGAGCGGATCTCGCCCATGGCGCCGTTCATCCCGTCGATCAGGCGACCGTAGATGTCGCGCATCCCCATGCCGAGGCGGCGCTGGCCGAAGTAGTGGCCGGAGGGATCGGGCGGGGTGAAACCGGTGAGGTTTAGAATGCCCTGGTCCACGGCTGCGATCGTGACATGGGCGGTTTCGCCGGGCTGCACGCCCTCGACCTTCAGCGCCACCTCGAGCGGGCCGCGCGGGCGGATCTCGGCGGGCACCTCGAAGCTGGCGGCGAGCTGGCGGATGCCAGGCTCGACGGAGGCGTGCGACAGCCCCAGCGCGCGGGCGGGGCCGCGCTTGTCGGCCACGTCCATCGGGCGGATCACGGTGGCGGTGACATAGGCACCCGCGCCCCAGTCGTCGGTGACGGGGAGCTGCACCAGCGTGTCGGTCTCGGCCTCGACTTCGACGGTCTTCATGTCGATCAGGCGGTTGGAGACGACGGTGACGAGCGCCTTGCCGGAGTAGCGGGGCACGATCCGCAGGGTGGCAGTGTCACCTGGCTTGTAGCTTTCGGCATCGAGCGACACTTCCAGAGTGTCCGGCGTGGAGGAGACATCCACAGGGGCATACCAGCCGGCGTAGAACTCGTAGGAGGCGGATGTGAAGGTGCCATCGACTCGCTCGACCACCAGCTCGTAGGTGCCCCAGTCGACTGCCCCGGTAACCTCCAGCGGGGCCTCTCCAAGTCGGCCTTCGCCCACGGCGATCCGTTCGCGGCGGGTGATCGGCTCCCAGTTCCAGGCGCCGTACTCGGAGTACCACTGGTAGCTGCGGGTGACGCGGTTGAGGGTCCACTTCACGGCCATGTCGGTGGGCTGCAGGTCTGCACCCAGCGCGATGACGGAAAATGCAGCCTCGCCGCCCTCCGGCACAACGCCGTCGGAGGCGGGCCGGATGCCGATCATCGGCTTCCCGGGGCCGGTGACGACGGCTTCGCGGCGTTCGACCGGGCGACCGGAGCCCTCTGCGACGCGGACGGTGAGCCGGGCCTCGATGGGGCCGTCGAAGCCCTCCATCTCGTCGGGCATGGTCAGCTCGAGCAGGGCGCGGCCGTCGTCATCGGTCGTGGTGCCGTTGAGCCAGGAGGTCTGCGCGCCGGTGTCGTTGTTCTCGGTGCCGAAGTAGAAGCCCGGGAAGCCCTCGAGCTGGCGGCGCGGCGCGATGCGCAACTCGCCTTCGACCGGCAGGCCCGCGCCGGGCGCGCCGAAGAGGTACCGCACCTCGACCTGCGCCGTGGCCTCTCCCTCGGTCAGGCCCTCCGTGGGAACATCGAGAGAGAAGTCGATGCGTTCGGGCAGAAAATCCTCCACCAACACCGTCTTCGTGGCGATGGGAGGGGCCTTCGGGTCGGAGTGGAGCGCGATGCTCCATGCACCGCGAGGCGCGACGCCGGAGACTGGCATGGAGAAAACATGGCCGCCGTCCACCCCGCCGGGCGAGAAGTGGCGTGCGTATTCCACACCGTCGGGGCGGGTGAGGATCGCGGTGAGCGGCAGGCCGTCGATCGCCGTGGAGGTGGCATCGCGCACGAGCGCGGTGGCGTAGATCGTTTCGCCCGCGCGGTAGGCACCCCGGTCGGTCGTGAGGAAGGCATCCACTGCGCCCGCAGGCTCGCGGCCCTCGACACCCCGGTCGGAGAGGTCGAAGGAAGGATCGGTGAGCGAGAGGAAGCCCATGTCTTCCTCGCCGTTCTTCACCAGCACCATGGCAGGGGCTGCACCGCCACGACCGAGGGTCAGGCCGGGCTCGAACATCGCGTAGCCCTGTGCATCGGTGGTGACCTTGCCCAACTCGCGGTTGGAGCGCGACAGCAGCGTGACCTCGAGGCCTGAGAGCGGCTCGGCGGAGGTCAGCGAGCGGGTGAACACATGCAGCCCGTCGGCGCCCGACATGGAGGCCAGGCCGATGTCGGAGATCACGAACCACTGTGTGGCGGCGGGGTTCTCGTAGGGGTCGGCGCCGCGGATCGCGGCCTTCAGTGCGTAGACGCCCGGGGGCAGGTCGGAGATGGCCTCGGCCATGGGCAGGCGGGTTGTCACGTCTTCGTTCAGGCGGCGCTCCATGTGGCCGGTGCCTTCCCAGACGGTCTCGGCGATGTCGCCATCGAAGTAGTCTTCCTCCCACTCGTTCAACGGACGGCCAAAGTAGCTTTCCTGGATGACCCGCAAGAGGTTGCGGTCGGACACCCGGTTGAGGGTGAGGTCGACTTCTTCGGTGTTGACGGTGACGATCGGAATGCCCGCATCGGTTGTCTTGGGCAGCACGTAGGCGCGGCCGGGAAAGCGGACCTGCGGGTCACGGTCGCGGACATAGAAGGAAATGCCGACGTCCTTGATCATCTTGTCGCCCGCGGCCGAGGGCAGGCCGGCACGGAGCACGACGCTGTAACGCTCGCCGTGGGTCAGACCCTCGACGCAGAGCTGGTTGCCCGAGGGCTCGGCGGTGAAGGAGGTGCCGGGAAGCTGGACGTAGGGCGCATAGTCGGTGCCGGTCTCGGCGAGGCGTTCGGAGAAGGTGACGCAGACGCGCGGCACGGCGGGGTTCGGATCGACCTGGTGCTCCGTCACGCGGAAGCCGTACTTGCCCATCGCATCATCGAGCGCGGCCTGTGTGGAGGGGCTGGGCAGGACCGACTGAGCGAGGCGCAGGGTGGGGATCATGTCGCGCCCGCGGCCTGCGCGCTCCAGCGCCGAGGCGAGGATGGTCAGGGCACCGGACTGGTCGACGGGGGTATCGGCGCGCAGGTAGCCGTTCACGGCGGCATCGAGGGCGCGGCGCTCGTACTGGCGTTTCTGGGAGCTGTTGTTGTTCTCGGCCTGGGCGTCGAGAGCATAGCGGGCGTAGTCGATCCACTGGTCATCCCTGTCGCCAAGGACGATGGCCGGGCCGACCCAGATCATCGCTTCACGGAGATTGCCATTGCGGAAGGCCTCAAGGGCGCCGGCCTCGAGCCTGTCCTGGGTCCATCCGGCGGCAGAGTGGAGCTGGGCCATCTCTTCGGCGAAGCTCTTGGCCGAGCCGAGAGTGCTGGTGCCGAGAAACGCCAGGTCGGAGGCGCGGCTGCGGGCCAGCGCGAGCCGGTCGGAGGTTTCGGTGATGACGGTGGCGGATTGCGCGCCCTGGTAGGCCTCGCGCCGCTCGACCGCGCGCTTGGGGAAGCAGGCGTTGGAGCGGGCGTTGAAGGTGAAGGCGGTGCAGGCGGTGTCGGACAGGCAGGCGGTGCGACAGGCATCATAGGAGGTGTCGAAGAGTGCACGCAGGTCGGCGCCGTAGAAATCCACGTCCTTCTCGGGCACAAGCCGCCTCTCGGGGATCGGCGCAGGCGACCCGGGGCCCTGCTGGGCGGTGGCGGGCAGACCGGTGGCGGCGATGGCGAGAAGGCAGAGGAAGGGCGCGAGAAGACGACGGCGCATGGAAAATGACCTCGGATCTGAAATGCGGATAATCCGC
>CAYVQK010000084.1:11008-15145 GCA_964454145.1 uncultured Oceanicola sp.
AACCGCAAGCTCTCGGAGCATGCGCTGAAGCTGTCCGACACGATCATCGCGCAGCGCGAGGTGGTGGCCAGCACCCGCGCCGAGGCCCATGCGCTGAAGGAAGAGGCGGAGACGATGAAGGGTGTGGCGCAGGAGACCCGCGCCAACCTCGAGAAGGCCGAGAAGGCGGTGACCATCGCGGAGCGCCGGCTGTGGGATTCGGTGGAGACGATCACCGACAGTTTCGCCGTCTTCGACGCGGAAGACAGGCTGGTGGCCGCCAACCCGGCCTGGATGAAGCTCTTCGACGGGCTCGACGCCGTGCGACCAGGCATCACCTACATGGACATGCTCCGGCTGATGATCGAGGAGGGGCTGGTGGACCCGGGCGACCAGGGGCCGGGCGACTGGATCACCGCCATGCTCGACCGCTGGGACGCGCCGGACCTTCCCGACATCACAATCCGCACCTGGGATGGCCGGCACATGAGGCTGCACGACCGGCGCAGCGCGAATGGCGACATGGTGTGCCTCGGCATCGACGTGACGGGCGAGATCCGTCGGCAGAAGGAGCTGAAGAAGGCGAAGGAGGCGGCCGAGGCGGCCACCCGGGCCAAGTCGGCGTTCCTCGCCAAGATGAGCCACGAGCTGCGCACTCCGATGAACGGTGTCGTCGGCATGGCCGACCTGCTTCTCGACACGGACGTGGACGAGGAGCAGGCCCTCTACGTCCGCACCATCCGCAACTCCGGCGAGGCGCTGCTGGAGATCATCAACGACGTGCTCGACTTCTCCCGCGCCGAGGCCGAGCGGCTGGAGCTCTATCCCGAGTCCTTCGACCTCGAGGCGATGCTCTGCGAGGTGATCAACCTGTCCTCGCCCGTGGCCCGAGAGCGCGGGCTGGACCTTCTGCTGGACTACGCCCCGACCGCGCCGGTCAAGGTGACGGCCGATCCCAAGCGGCTGCGGCAGGTGGTGGTGAACCTGATCGGAAACGCGATCAAGTTCACCGGAAAGGGCCATGTGCGGATCGGGGTGCGAGGCACGCCGCCCAGCGTTGTGGGCGGGCCGTGGCGCGTGCAGATTTCGGTGGAGGACACCGGAATCGGCATTCCGGACGGGATGCGGGAGCATATCTTCGGTCAGTTCAACCAGGTCGAGGACGAGAAGAACCGTGCCTTCGAGGGCACCGGCCTGGGCCTTGCGATCACCCGGCAGCTCGTGCAGCTCATGGGCGGAACGATCCGGCTGGTCTCGGAGCCCGATCGGGGCACGACCTTTACCGTCGATCTGGCGTTGGAGGCGGAGGCGCCGATGACGGGCCTGCCCCGCTGGCCCGCGGGGCGGGCGCCGCGGCTGGTGGTGGCGACCGCGGCGAAGGCGGGGGTGGCGATGGCGCGGGGGCATTCTGAGCTGACCGGGCTCGAGATAGAGGTAGCCCGTGCGCCAGAGGTGCTGCGCAATATCCTCGCCGAGGGCGCAGAGCCCGACCTGGTGATGATTGACAGCGACTTCGCCCGCGACGATCCGGCAGGCCTTGTCCGCAACCTGAGGGCTGAAATGCCGAGAAGCCAGATTGCCTTCATCCTCCGGCAGGGCGAGCAGGGTGTGCGGCAGGCACTGGCGGGATGCGATGTGGACCACCTGCTGAGCTACCCCTATCGCAACGCCGAAATTGCCGCGATCTACGCCCAGCTTGGGGAAACTCCGCTGCGTTTCCGGCCGGAGGGAAAGGAGGAGGCCTGCGCCTCTCCTGCCCGGCCGGAGCCTTCGGGGAAGGTGATGCGGATACTGGCGGCGGAGGATAACAAGACCAACAGGCTGGTGTTCTCGAAGATGCTGAAGGATCTCGCGTTGGACCTGACCTTCGCCGTGAACGGCAGGGAGGCGGTGGTGCTCTACGAGGCGACGCGGCCTGACCTAGTGTTCATGGATATCTCGATGCCCGAGATGGATGGCAAGGTGGCCACCCGGGCGATCCGTGAGATCGAGGAAACACGGAGTTGGCCGCGGGTGCCCATAGTGGCGATGACCGCCCATGCGCTGGCCGGAGACGGCGAGGAGATTCTGGCCGCCGGCTTGGACCACTACCTGACGAAGCCGCTGAAAAAGCAGCTGATTTACGAGCAGATCAGGCTGCACGCGCCAGAGGGGGTTGAGCTTTTCGAGCGGGGCGGAGATGCACCGGAGGCGGTTGCCGGCTAGATCTGCGTGTCGCGCTTGGCGTCAGGCGGTCGTGTCCGGGCGCGAGAAGGTGGGCGCACGGGGCTCGGAGAGATCGGGGCGGAAGCGGTATCCGCCGGTGCCGAAGTGCTCAAGCGCGGCAGCGTCCTGGAGACGGTTCTGTATGATGAAGCGCGCCATAGCACCACGGGCCTGCTTGGCGAAGAAGCTCACCTGCTTGGGGCCGCCGGGCTTCTCTTCGAGGAAGCGGGGCGTGACCACGGTGAGCCCGCCCAGCGCCTTGGGATCGACGGCGCCGAAATACTCCTGGCTTGCGCAGTTGACCAGCGTGTCGGTGCCCAGCGCCGCAGCCTGTGCGGCGAGGGCCCTGGCCAGACGGTCGCCCCAATGGCCATAGAGGTTGCTGGCACGGCCCACCTTGAGGCGCGAGCCCATTTCCAGCCGGTAGGGCTGGATCGCGTCGCGCGGACGGAGCAGGCCGTAGAGCCCGGAGAGGATGCGGAGGTGATCCTGCGCCCAGTCGAGCTCTTCGGAATCTAGCGAGGCGGCCTCGAGGCCTACATATGTGTCACCCGCGAAGGCGAGTGCGGCGGGGCGGGTGGCCTCGGCGTCTGGCTCCGGGGCGTAGGCGCGGAACCGTTCCTGGGTCAGCTTCGCCAGATCGGGCGAAAGATCCATCAGCTTCTGGATCGCGGGGCGCGACAGTTTCGCACCGGCGCGGGCCAGTTTTGCCGCGTCCTCGGGGAAGACCGGGGCGGTTTGGGCGAGGTCGCGCGGCTGCCAGTCGAGCCGCTTGGCGGGAGAGATCACGATGAGCATGAGAGGCTTTTAGCGAGGGTTGCGGGGGAGGTGAACAGGGAGCGGCTATTCGCCCGCCAGCGCGTCGAGGAAGGCAATGCCGAACCGCTCGAGGTGGCGCTCGGACATGCCCTGCACGCGGGCGAGCGCGCCCAGATTGGCGGGGTTGGCCTTCACGATGCGGCGCAGGAGTGCGGTGTCGCAGGACAGCGGCTTATCGGTGCCTTCCTCGCCGCGGTAGAGCTGCTGCGCCGCGGACTGGAGCCGGTCGAAGGCCTCGCCCTGGCCGCGCGCGGCCAGTTCGCGCCGGGCCGGGTGCATCTCGGGCGTGGCGGCGCCAGTGAGGACGGAGAGGAACTCGGCGCCGTAGCGCTCAAGCTTCTTGGAGCCAACGCCGCTCACCTGCGCCATCTGGTCGAGCGTCTCGGGGCGCTTCTCGACCATTTCTATCAGCGTCCTGTCGGGGAAGACGACATAGGCCGGGACGCGCTGAGCCTCTGCCAGCGCGCGGCGCTTTGCCTTCAGCGCGGAGAGCAGCGGCGCATCTTCCTCGCTTACCAGCGCCTTCACGGCGGGGCGACGCGCGGTATCTGCCTTTGCGATGGAATCGCGGCGCAGCGTGATGGTGGCCTCGCCGCGCAGGATCGGGCGGGCGGCCTCGGTCATGCGCAGCGCGCCGTGGCGCTCAGGGTCGGGGCGCATCAGGTCGAGCCCCATCATCTGCCGGAAGACAGCCTGCCAGACCTTGCGGCTGTGCTTGCTGCCGACGCCGAAGGTGGGCAGGTCTGCGTGTCCGCGTTGTCGGATCTTGTCGGTCTCGATCCCGAGCAGGATATCGGTCAGGTGGCCCGCGCCGAACCATTCGCCGGTGCGCAGCGCGGCGGAAAGAGCCATGCGCACGGCCTCGGTGCCGTCAAAAAGCTCAGGCGGTTTTTCGCAGAGGTCGCAGTTGCCACAGGGCGCGCTCTCTTCCCCGAAGTAGCCGAGCAGGAGCTGGCGGCGGCAGCCCTGCGCCTCGGCGAGGCCGAGGAGGGCGTTGAGGCGGCCATGGTCGGCAGAGCGGCGCTCGGGAGGGGCGAGGCTCTCGTCGATCTGGGAGCGGCGCAGGCGGATGTCGTCGGGGCCGTAGAGCGTGAGCGTGTCGGCGGGCAGGGCATCGCGCCCGGCGCGGCCGAT
>CAYVQK010000085.1:0-15006 GCA_964454145.1 uncultured Oceanicola sp.
CCCGAGAACTGGCCCGTCTTCGCCCCCAAGGACAAGATCGGCGACTGGCTCGAGATGTACACCAAGGTGATGGAGCTGAACTACTGGACGAAGACCACCGCCAGGTCGGCCACCTTCGACGAGGCGAAGGGCGAGTGGACGGTGGTGGTGGACCGCGACGGCGAAGAGGTTGTGCTGAAGCCCAAACAGCTGGTCATGGCCACCGGCATGTCGGGCAAGAAGCGGATGCCGAGCTTCCCCGGCATGGACAGGTTCAAGGGCGTGCAGCAGCACTCGTCCGAGCATGACGGCCCCGACAGGTGGAAGGGCAAGAAGGTGGTCGTCGTCGGCTCCAACAACTCGGCCCATGACATCTGCGCCGCGCTCTGGGAGAACGACGCCGACGTGACGATGGTGCAGCGCTCCTCCACCCACATCGTCCGCTCCGACACGCTGATGGAGGTGGGCCTCGGCGCGCTCTACTCGGAAGAGGCGGTGAACGCCGGGATGACGACCGAGAAGGCCGATCTCATCTTCGCCTCCCTGCCCTACCGCATCCTCCACGAGTTCCAGATCCCGGCCTATGCCGAGATGAAGAAGCGCGACGCCGCCTTCTACGAGGGGCTCGAGAAGGCGGGCTTCTGGCTCGACTGGGGCGACGACGAGAGCGGTCTCTTCATGAAGTACCTGCGCCGGGGCTCGGGCTATTACATCGACGTGGGCGCGAGCCAGCTCATCATCGACGGCGAGATCAAGCTGAAGCGCGGCCAGGTCGTGGAACTCGACGAAACCGGGGTGATCCTCGACGACGGCACGCACCTCGACGCCGATCTCGTGGTCTATGCCACCGGCTACAACTCGATGAACGGCTGGGTCGCCGACCTGATGGGCCAGGAGATGGCCGACAGGCTCGGCAAGTGCTGGGGCCTCGGCTCCGACACCACCAAGGATCCGGGCCCCTGGGAGGGCGAGCAGCGCAACATGTGGAAGCCGACGCAGGTGTCGAACCTCTGGATGCATGGCGGCAACCTGCACCAGTCGCGCCACTACTCGCAGTTCCTCGCGCTGCAGCTGAAGGCCCGGATGGAGGGCATCCCGACGCCGGTCTACGGGCTGCAGGACGTCCACCACCTCGGCTGAGCACCTGTGATGCACCCGGGCGCAAGCCCGGGTGCTCCCCGCTCGTGTCTAGCGGTTGTACATCAGGTCCGGCAGGAAGGTGACGATCTGCGGGAAGGCCACGATCACCACGATGGCGAAGAGGAGGATCAGCAGGAAGGGGAAGGTCGCCGCCGCGATCTCTCCTATGCCGCGCCCGGTCATCGACTTCAGCACGATCAGGTTGAACCCCACCGGCGGCGTGATCTGCGCGCACTCGATCACGATCACCGCGTAGATGCCGAACCAGATCGGGTCGATCCCCACCGCCTGGATCATCGGCAGCACAACCGAGCTCGAGAGCACGAGGATCGAGATGCCTTCCAGGAAACAGCCCAGCACCAGGAAGAACAGCGTCAGCACGAACAGCAGCCCATAGGCCGAGAGCTCCATGTCGCGCACCCAGCCTGCCGCCACGCGCGGAATGTCGGCAAAGCCCACGGCGATCGAGAGGCAGGCCGCGCCCGCGATGATGAAGGCGATCATGCAGGAGATCCGGGTGGCCGACAGAAGGCTTTCCACGAACATTTCGCGGGTGAGCGTGCGGTTGATTCCGGCGAGGATCAGCGCGCCGAGGATGCCGATGGAGGCCGCCTCGGTCGGCGTGGCGATGCCGCCGTAGATCGAGCCGATGATCGCCGCGATCAGCAGCACCACCGGGATCAGTTCGCGGGAGGCGTGCAGCTTCTGCCGCAGGGTCAGCCGCTCTGGCAGTTCGCCGTCCCGCTCGGGGTTCAGCTTCGACCAGATCGCGATGTAGCCCGAGAACAGCAGGATCAGCATCAGGCCCGGGACGATGCCGGCGATGAAGAGCCGCGCCACCGATTGCTGCGCCACCACGCCGTAGACGATCATGATGATCGAAGGCGGGATGAGCAGGCCGAAGGTGCCGGCGCCGGCCAGCGAGCCCACCATCATCCTGCGGTCATAGTTGCGGGCGTTCAGCTCGGGGATGCTCATGCGCCCAACGGTGGCGCAGGTCACGGCCGAGGAGCCCGAGACGGCGGCCATCACGCCGCAGCCCACCACGTTCACATGCATCAGCCCGCCCGGTAGCCCCGCCACCCAGGGCGAGAGGCCACGGAACAGCGACGAGGACAGCCCCGAGCGCATCAGGATCTCGCCCATCCAGACGAAGAGCGGCAGTGCCGTGAGTGCCCAGTTCCAGCTCGCATCCCAGAGCGTGGAGGCCATGATCGAGCCGGGCGGCAGCGGCGCGAAGAAGGTGAAGACGATGAGCCCCGCCGACAGCAGCGACAGGGCGATCCAGACGCCGGTGCCGAGCAGCAGCAGCAGCGTGAGCAGCAGGACGAGGGAGGCGAGCGCGACCGGTTCCATGCGGCTTACTCCGAAACCGTGTCGGCGTTGGTCACGTAGTCCGGCTCCTCGCCGCGCAGCACCAGCACCGTCTGCTCGATCAGCGCCACCAGCAGCACGAAGAGCCCGAAGGCAACCGCCGTCTGCGGAATCCACAGAGGCACCGCCATGAGGCCCGGGCTGAGGTCGCCGAAGGTGAAGGTCTCACGGGTGAAGAGCGTCACCTGCCACGCCATGTAGCCGGTGATGGCGATGCCCACCGCGCAGCACCAGAGTTCGACGGCGCGGCGAATGCCCGGCGACACGAACTGCGACACCAGCGACACCCGCACATGCCCGCCGTTCACCAGCGTGTAGGCCAGCCCGAGAAAGGTCGAGGCCGCGAGGAAGAAGCCCGAAAGCTCCGTCGTCTCCACCGCGCGGCCGAACTGCCGGGCGACGATCTGCAGCAGCGTCGCCACCGCGATGGCGGCGAGAAAACCCGCTGCAAGAACGCCGCATGTGTTGGCGAGCAGACGGACGGTCTTTCTGAGCATGGTGCCCCCTGTATCTGAAACGGCGCCGCCGCTCCCCTTGCGCGGAAAGCGGCGGAACCTGTGCTGGGCCGTCGGCTCAGTTCATCGCCTGGTAGGCTTCGAGCACCTCGAGCTCGTCGGGGGTGGCGCTGGCGCTCCATTCCTCGATCATCGCCTGGCCGATCTCCTCCAGCTTCGCCTGCAGCTCGGGCGAGGCGTCGGAGGCTTCCATGCCGTTGTCGATCAGGATCTGCTTGGTCGCCTCACCGGCCTCCTTGCTCATCTCCCAGGCGCGGGTCGTGGCCCGTTCGCCGGCGGCGACGATGGCCTCCTGCAGCTCGGGCGAGAGCGCCTCGAAGGCCGCCTTGTTCACGATGATCCCGTTCTTGTTGTGCATCGAACCGGTGTAGGTGAAGTACTTCACGTAGTCCCAGGCCTGGATGTCATTGCCGGTCTGGGCGGAGGTGAAGAGCGACTCGATGAGGCCCGTGGAGAAGGCCTGCGGGACTTCGGCGAAGGGCAGGATGGTGGCCTCGAAGCCCAGAAGCTCGGCCATCCGCTGGGTGGCGGTGGAGTAGATGCGGATCTTCACGCCCTCGAACTCGCTGCCATCGGTCACCGGGAAGGCGGTGTAGAAGCCCTGTCCCGGCCACAGCGAATAGGCCAGCACCTTCATGCCCGCCTCGTCGAAGGTCTTGTCGAACCAGGGCTTCTGCGCCTCCATCAGCTTGGTCGCCGCCTCGTAGTTGCCGGCCACGTTGGGCAGGCTGTCGAGCGTGTACATGCCGCTTTCGTTGCCATAGACGCCAAAGCGGATCTGCCCGATCGGGATCTGGCCCGACTGCACCGCCCGCTTGATTGCGTCGAGCTTGATCAGCTCGCCGTTGGAGCGCAGGTCGATGGTCAGCTCGCCGCCCGAGGCCTCCTCGACCTCGCTGATGAACATCCGCAGGTTCTTGGTGAAGAAGCTGTCTTCCGGGTAGCCCGAGGCCATGACCCAGGTCTCGGCCTGGGCGCCGGTCGCCAGGGCCAGCGAGGTGGCCAGCAGGGCGCCGATTTTCGTGAACGTCTTCATGTGGGTCTTCCTTCTCTGTCGGTGGTCGTCGTTATTGTTCGGGTCGCGGGTCTTTCATCGTCCGGTCAGGGTCCGCGCCCATTGAGCATGACCGGTCCCATGATCTGCCTCCTTCCCCAAAGGTCAACCGCCGGGATCGGGCGCGGCCCGGAGCGGCCGCAGGCCCCAAGGCCGGAGCGCCATTCGGATGCCGAATCTCCCGCGTCTCGGGCATTCCCTTTCTCGGCCTCTCTCGTCGGTCCTGCAGAGTGGTGGGGCAGGCAGGCGCCATGGCGCGGCAGGGCCAGCAGAAGGTCAACCGATGGTGCCCGGTTTCGCGGCTCGCGCACCGCGGGCGCCTGTCCCGGTTGCACGATTCCGGGCAGGTTGCCCACGCGGCGTGCAGTTGCCGCGCGGGGCGCATCGGCGGCTTGGCTGGAGAGGCATTCGGGCGGCACGCTGTGGCTGTCTCCCTCGGTCGCGGGTCTTCCCGAAATGACTGCACGCGCGCCCTGCCCCGCCAAACAAGTTCTGTGGCAGATCGGCAAGTTCTGCTTGCCGAAACGGGCCTCAGTCGGCGGCGTAGAGCGACGGCCAGTCTTCCGAGGTGATCCAGTCGCAGAAGGCGGCGATGGATTTCACCCGCCGGTGGGCCCGCGGCGCCACGAGGAAGAACCCGGGCACCTGGGCCACCGGCATGTCGACAAGCGCATCCACCCCGAAAGGCGCAACCAGCCTGCCGTCGCGGATGTCGTTCTTGGCATCGAGGGTCGAGAGCAACCCCACGCCGATGCCCGATTGCGCGGCACGCCGCAGGGTTGCGGCGTCGTGAAACTCGATCACGCCCGCCGTAGCGGCGGCCTTCACCCCGAGGTGTGCAAGCACGTTTCTCCACAGATCATGCGAGAGCATCGCGTAAAGCAGGGTTTGCCCCAGCAGGTCTTCCGGCCGCTTCACCGAGCGGGCGATCTCGGGCGTGCAGCAGAGCACCTTCGGGTCGCGCACCAAGAGGGTGGTGTCGTAGTTGCCGAAGTCGCCGAAGCCCCACTGGATGCCCACATCCACCTCGTCGCGGGCAAAGTCGGGCGTCTCGATGATGGTGGTCATCCGCAGGTCCACCCCCGGCAGGCTGCTGCGAAACCGGTCGAGCCGGCGCATCAGGTAGCGGGTGGCGAAATAGGGGCTGACGTTGATGTTGATCCGGTTGCGACCGGCCGCCTTGGCCACCCGCTTGATCCCCTCGCGGAACTCCCCGAACCCGGCCTCGACGAAATGCGACAGCACAATCGCCGCCTCCGTGGGCTCCACCACCCGGCCCTTCCGCTCGAAGAGCTGCACTTCGAGGAAGTCCTCCAGCAGCTTCACCTGCTGGCTCACCGCCTGCGGCGTCACCAGCAGGTCGTCGGCAGCGGCCCGAAAGCTGCCCTTGCGCATGACCGCCCAGAACACCCGAAGGGCGTTCAGCGGCGGGAGCCGGAAGCTCTGGTCATGCATGTCTCTGCCTTGCGGTGCCGGTTCAGATGACCGCCTTCTCGAGGAAGGGGCGGTTTTCCACCACACGTTCATAGCCAACCTCCGAGAGGTCAAGGCTGCGGTACCCGCCGTAGGTCAGCAGCTCGGCCACCGCCCGGCCCACCGCCGGGCTCTGTTGCAGCCCGTGGCCGGAGAAGCCGTTGGCGTAGACGAAATTGCTCACCTCGGGGTGGCGCCCGACGATCAGGTTCTGATCGAGCACGTTGTAATCGTAGTGCCCGGCCCAGAAGCGCACCAGCTTGATCGCCTCGAAGGCCTCGGAGCGGGCCGCGAGCGCGGGCCAGCACTGCTCCTCGAACTCCGCATGGTTCGGCTCGAAATCGTCGAACGCCGGCGCCGTGTCGTCGTCGGGCACCCCGCCGACGAGGAAGTAGCGGCCCTCGGGGCGGCAATGCACGCCGGTCACGTCGATCATCAGCGGCAAACGCCCGCCGTTCACCCGCGCCGTGCCCTCGGGGCTCTTCGCGCAGTCGAACACGAAGAGCGTGCGCTTGCGCGGCTCGATCGGCGCATCCAGCCCGGCCATCCGCGCCGTCAGCCCGCCGCGCGGGCCCGACGCGTTGACCACGGTGCCCGCGCTCACCTGTGCGCCCGAGGCCAGCGTCACCCCCGTCACGCGCGCCCCGTCGCGGGCGATCTCCACCACCCGGTCCTTCACGTAGTCGGCCCCCTGTGCCCGCGCCTTGTTGCGGAAGCCCATCATCAGGCCGGTGTTGTCGAACCAGCCCTCGCCGGACCGGCCGTAGGAGGCCAGCTCGATATCCTCCACCCGCAGGTGCGGAAACGCCTCCGCCAGCTCGTCCGGCGTCCACAGCACCACATCGGCGCCGCACGCCTTCTGCACCTCGTGATTTTCCCGCAGCACCTGCGCCTGCGAGGGCGTCGCGGCCAGAAACAGGTAACCGCTCTCGTGAAAGCCCAGGCCCGGCCGGTCGCCCTCGACCTCCATCAGGTCGGGAAAGTTGCGGATCACCTCCAGCCCGTACTGGCTGATCTGCACGTTGATCGGCTGCGAGAACTGGGTGCGGATGGCGCTGGCCGACCGGGCGGTGGAGCAGGTGGCGTAGGTCGGGTCCATCTCCACCACCAGCACCGAGCCGGTGAAATCGGGGTTGGCGGTGAGGTGGTAGGCAATCGAGGAGCCGATCACCGCCCCGCCGACGATCACCACGTCATAGGCGGGCTTCAATTGGCGGACTCGTCGTCGGGGTGTCCGAGGTTCACGAACCAGCCGCCGATGCACTGGGTCGCCCGATCCTCGGGGTCGGCGGGCGGCTTTGCGGACTCCACCTTCTCGCGGTAGGGCTCCGAGCTGTCCTGCGGGACAAAGCCGATGTGACCCGCGTTCTTCAGGCTCACCGGCTTCACCTTGTTTTCCGACATTCCCACCGTGATCGTATGCCCGAGATAGGGGGCGGTGAGGCAGGAGGCCACCAGCCGCACCATGTCGCCATAGCTGAGCCACGACCAGAGCATCCGCCGGTCGGCCGGCTCGGGGAAGGAGGAGAAGATGCGGATGCAGGCACTTTCGATGCCGAACTTGTCCCAGTAGAGCGAGGAGAGCGACTCCACGAAGGCCTTCGACACGCCATAGAGGCTGTCGGGCCGGGGAGGCGCGTTGCACTCGATCCCGTCCTTGATGCCATGGTAGCCGATGGCATGGACCGACGAGGCATAGACCACCCGCTTCACCCCGTGTTTCCGGGCGCCCTCGTAGATGTGGTAGGAGCCGCGGATGTTGCTGTCGAGCACCTCCTGCCAGGGCTTCTCCAGCGGCGCGCCGCCCATGTGCACGATGGCATCGCAGCCCTCGGTGGCGGCCATGGTGGCCTCCATGTCGCCCAGGTCGAAGACTACCGCCTCCTCGTGCGCCTGGACGTCCTTGCACTCCAGCCGGTCGGCGATGCGCAGGCTTTCGGCCAACGGGGCGAGGCCCCGGCGCAGCTCGGTACCGAGGTTGCCGGCCGCGCCGGTGATGAGGATCTTCTTGAACGGTTTCGCCATGGTCTGACCTCCTGATCTCTTCCGCCTGTGGTGCGCCCGGCGCCGGGCGCCGTCCAGCTCTATTTGTCGCCCACGTAGCCCCGCCGCACGTCGAGCGCGCGCGCCTCGGCGCTGCGCTTTGCCGGGTCGCCGAAGCCGCCGCCACCGGGCGCGTGCAGCACCAGCCGCCGCCCGGCGGGCACGAACTGCCAGCCCTTGGGCCTGAGCGCCGTGCCGTCATCCAGCGCCACGCTGCCCGCCGCGCCGTCCTGCCCGCCCTCGCGGCCGCGCGGCGCCACCAGCGTGCGGTCGAACATTGCGGAGAACTCGAACTCGTGGCCCTCCTGCGGCGCGATCTCGATCACCTGCCCGAGCCCGCCGCGAAATTCGCCATCACCGCCCGAGCCGGGCCGCAGCTCCTTGCGCCAGATCACGATCGGCCCGGTGTGCTCGGTTGCCTCGATCGGCATGGTGTGCACGCCGGAGGGGAAAGCCGTGGCCGAGAGCCCGTCGAGCGTGGGCCGTGCGCCCGCGCCGCCGGAGTTGAACATCAGCACCTCGGCGCGGCGGCCCTCCTGCCCTTCCACCGGCCGTGCGGAAATCTGGATGTTCCACAGCGCCGCCGTGCCTTCCGCCTGGATCTGGCCGGGCATCGCCTTTGCCAGGGCGCCAAGCACCACGTCCGGCACCATGTGGCCGATCACGTGCCGCACAGAGACCGGCGCGGGCCGGGGCGCGTTCACCACGTTCTTCGGAGACACCACTTCCACGAAAGACAGCGAAGCCGCGTTGTTGGGAATGTCGGGCGCCACCACGCACATGATCGCATAGCAGGCATAGGCCTTGGCGTAGATCAGCGGGCAGTTGATGCCCCAGCGGCTCACCGGGTCGCAGCCGCTGAAATCCACCAGCACCCGCTCGTCCTCGATGCTCACCGTCGCCGCCAGCTTGATCGGCTCGTCGTAGCCGTCGGTCATCATCTCGTTCGACCAGCTGCCCTTGGTCAGCCCCGCGATCCGTTCCTTCATCGCCGCCGCCGTCCGGGTCAGGATGAAGTCCCCCAGCTTCTCGAGGTTGGGCAGGTCGATCTCGTCGAGCATCTCCAGCAGCCGGTCGCGGCCCACGTCGTTGCAGGCGGCGAGCGAGTAGAAGTCGCCCACCACCTGGTTGGGCTCGCGCACGTTGGTGCGGATCATGTGGACCAGCGTCTCGTTCACCTGTCCGCGCTCGGCGAACTTCATGATCGGAACCTGGATGCCCTCCTCGTAGACCGACTTTCCATCCGCCCCGAAGCCCCGCCCGCCGATATCCACGATATGCGCGGTGCAGGCGAAGAAGCCGATCAGCTCGTCGTTCTTGAAGACCGGGGTGCACATGGTGATGTCGTGCAGGTGCCCGGTGCCGAGCCAGGGATCGTTCGTCACATAGGTGTCGCCGGGAAACATGTTCTGGCGCGGGATCGCCGCCATGAAGTTGCCCACCGCCTCGGCCATGGTGTTCACGTGCCCCGGCGTGCCGGTGACCGCCTGCGCCAGCATCTCGCCCCTCGCGTTGTAGACCCCGGCCGAAAGATCGCCAGCCTCGCGCACGGAGGTGGAAAAGGCGGTGCGGATCAGCGTGGTCGCCTGTTCCTCAACCACCGAGATCAGGCGGTTCCACATCACCTGCATGCGGATGTCATCTACGTCGGACATGTCAGTGGCCTTTCCGGATGAGGAGGATGGTGCCATCGGGCTGGATCACCGCATTGAACGGCGAGGTGACGATGGTGGACGTCTCGTCCTCGACGATCACCGCCGGGCCCTCGACCCAGTCGGACGCGCCAAGATCGTCGCGGTGCACGATGGTGGTGGAAAGCGGCCTGCCCTCTGTCGGGTCGAACACCTCGCGCGACGGGCCGCTGGCCTTCCCCGTGCCGCGCGCGGTCAGGGCCACGCGCTCCGGCGCGGGCCGAATGTCCTGCACCTTCACCGACCAGGTGACGAACTCGATCTCCGGCCCCTCCACGGCGCGCCCGAAGAACTGGGCGTAGCGGCTGCGGAAGGCCTCCTCGATCATCGCGGCATCCTCTGCCGTAAAGTCGCGGTCCGGCAAAGGCACCGGAATTTCCCAGCCCTGCCCGGCGTAGCGCATGAAGGCCACCACCTCGCGGGTGATCTCGCCGTCGCTGCCCATCCGCACGAAGCTCTCTGCGGTCGTCTTCAGATCATCGAGCAGCGCGTTCAGCGTGCCCGCATCGAAGCGCGACAGCGGCATCACCTGGCTCGACAGCGCCTCGTAGCCGAAGGGCGCCTTGAGAAAGCCGATGGCCGAGCCCACGCCCGCGCCGCGCGGCACGAGGCACTGGTCGATCCCCAGCTTCTCGCAGAGCCGGGCGGCGTGCAGCGGCGCGGCGCCCCCGAAGGCGATCATCACGTTGTCGCCGATGTTCTTGCCGTTCTCCACCGCATGCACCCGCGCGGCATTGGCCATGTTCTCGTCCACCACCTCGGTGATCCCGAAGGCGGCGGCTTCCTGCGTCAGTCCCAGTTTCTGCCCCACCTCGACGGTGATCGCCGTGCGCGACGCTTCCGTGGAGAGCCTGATCTTGCCGCCCGCGAAATTGTCGGCGTCGAGCTTGCCCAGCACCAGGTCGGCATCGGTGATCGCGGGCCGCTCCCCGCCTCTGCCGTAGCAGGCCGGGCCCGGCTCCGATCCGGCGCTCTCCGGCCCGGTCTGGATGCGGCCCATGGCATCGACCCAGGCGAGGCTGCCGCCACCCGCGCCGATCTCGATCATCTCGATCACCGGGATCGAGATGGGCATGCCGGAGCCCTTGGCAAAACGGTAGGTCCGAGCCACCTCGAACGTCCGCGCCGTCTGCGGCTGGTAATCGTCGATGAGGCAGATCTTGGCCGTGGTGCCACCCATGTCATAGCTCACCACCTTCGTCAGCCCGAAGCGTGCGGCCACGTCGGCGGCAAAGATCGCACCGCCCGCCGGTCCGCTCTCGACCAGCCGCACCGGGAAGGCCGAGGCGGTCTCGACCGAGATCAGCCCGCCGCCGGAGTGGATCATGAACACCGGGCACCGCGCGCCCATCTCCTTCAGCCGCTCCTGCAGGCGCGTCAGGTAGCGCGCCATCTGCGGCCGCACGTAGGCGTTGGCGCAAACGGTGTTGAACCGCTCGAACTCGCGCATCTGCGGACTGACCTCGGAAGAGATCGAGATCGGCAGGTCGAGCGTCTCCTGCAGAATCTCCCGCGCCCGCTCCTCGTGGGCCGGGTTGAGATAGGAGTGAATGAAGCCCACCGCGATGGCCCCGAAGTCCTCCGCCTTGATCCGCGCGGCGATCTCACGCAGCGCCTCCTCGTCGAGCGGGGCCAGCTCCTGCCCCTGCGCGCCGATCCGGCCCGCCACGGGGAAGCGGTCTTCCCGCGGCACCAGCGGCGGCGGCAGCTGGATGTTCAGGTCATACTGCGCAAAGCGGTTCTCCGTGCGCATCTCGATCACGTCGCGGAAGCCCTCGGTGGTGATCAGCGCCGTCCGTGCCCCGCGCCGCTCGATCAGCGCGTTGGTCGCCAGCGTCGTGCCGTGGATCACGAGGTCGATCTCGCCCACGCCCACCCCCGCCTGCTCGGTGACGATGGCGATGCCGTCGAGAATGGCCTGTTCCGGCGCGGCATAGTTGGTCAGCACCTTGGCCGAATGGATCGTGCCCCGCAGGTCGAGCACGATGTCGGTGAAGGTGCCGCCGATATCGGCCCCGAGCCGGATCTCCTGGGCCTGCGTCATGCTTTGTCCTTTGCTTTGAGGGCGGCGTCGCGCATCTGGCTGAGGCTCACCCGCGGCGTCAGCGCCTCGGGCGAGATCGAGAGGTCGAGCACCGCGCCGGTGGGCGAGGCGAGCGCGCGTGCGAAGGCCTCTGGGAAGTCCGCGGTCGTCTCGACGCGCTCCGCGTGGAAGCCGAAGGCCTTGGCCAGCGTGGTGAAGTCGGGGTTCACGCTCATGTCGGTGCCGCTGACCCGTGTCGGATAATGCCGCTCCTGGTGCGCGCGGATGGTGCCGTAGATGCCGTTGTTCAGGATCAGCACGATCGGGCAGGCCCCGTATTGCGCCGCCGTCGCCAGCTCCTGGCTGGTCATCTGAAAGTCCCCGTCCCCGGCAAAGCACACCACCGTCCGCTCCGGCTGCGCGATCTTCGCGGCAATCGCCGCCGGCACGCCGTAACCCATCGCGCCCGATTGCGGCGCCAGCAGCCGCGCCTCGGGACCGAACCTGAAGAACTTGTTGGGCCAGACGGCAAAGTTGCCCGCGCCATTGGTCAGCACCACGTCCTCGGGTAGAACCTCGCCCAGATGCGCGGTGACCTTGCCCATATCCACCGGGCTCGGCAGGTCCGGCAGGTCGAAGCCCGCCTCCCAGGTCGCCCGCGCCTCGGCACGCCAGTCGGCCCAGCCCCCGGAGACGGGCGTGTAGGCCAGCGCCATGGCAAAGGCGTTTGGCCCGCAATGGATGCCCAGCTCAGGCTGATAGATCTTGCCCAGCTCCAGGTCGGAGCCGTGCACATGGATCAACCGCTGCCTCGGCAGGGGCACGTCGAGCAGCGTCCAGCCTTCGGTGGAGTTCTCTCCGAAGCGGTTGTTGATGGCGAGGATCACGTCGGCCTCGCGCATCAGCTTGCGCACCCCCGGCGTCATCCCCACGCCCGCCTCGCCGCAGAAACAGGGCGAGTGGTTGTCGAACATGTCCTGGTAGCGGAAGACCGACACCACCGGAATATCGGAGGCCTCCGCAAAGCCCTGCAGCGCCGCGCGGCCCGCCTCGCTCCAGTTGCAGCCGCCGTAGAGGATCAGCGGCCGCTCCGCCTCGGCCAGGATCGCGCGGGCCTTCTCCACCGTCGCGGGCGCCGGAACGGCTTCAGGATAGTCTCCCGGCCCCTTCAGCGCAGGCACGTCGGTGGGGGTGGTCAGCATGTCTTCCGGCAAGGCGATCACCACCGGCCCGGGGCGCCCGGTGAGCGCCGTCTTCCAGGCCCGGGCGAGGATCTCGGGGATGCGGGCCACATCGTCGATCTCCACCGCCCACTTCGCCATGGTACCGAAGACTGCCCTGTAATCCAGTTCCTGGAACGCCTCGCGACCGCGCATGTCGGTGCCGATCTGGCCGACGAACAGGAGCATCGGCGCCGAATCCTGCATCGCGGTGTGCACGCCGATCGAGGCATTGGTGGCGCCCGGCCCGCGGGTGACCATGCAGATGCCCGGCTGGCCGGTGAGCTTGCCCCAGGCCGCCGCCATGAAGCCGGCGCCACCCTCGTTGCGGCAGTTGATGAAGTCCAGCTTGCCGCCGGTGTCGTGCAGCGCGTCGAGCACCGCGAGGTAGCTCTCGCCCGGCACGCCGAAGGCCTTCCGCGCGCCCAGCGCGAAAAGACATTCCACCAGAAGCTGCCCACCATGTCGTTGCATCGCGTCGATCCCCTTCGGTGCTGCGGCCTTCACCCGGCCGGACGAGCGCGCCCGGAGCGGCGGCGCGACTCTGCCGCGTTGCGGCGATGGTGCACCGAACCGGCGCCCGCGGAAATCAAGAAACAGCGCTCAAGGACAAGTTCAGCTTGCCCTTCCGCCGCCCGCACCCTCGCCCCGCACCGGTGCCACGTTTTCCGCACCCCGGGCCATAACCCTTTGAAAGACGCGCGGCCACCCGCTACACCGGGACGACCGAATGACAGGCGAGGAGCGGCCCATGGCCAAGCAGCTACTTTTCTACGACACCCCGGCAGCGGTAAATTCCGGCCGCCACGGCAAGATGAGCCTCGAGCTCGCGGGAGACTACGGCTTCGCCCGCGATGTGAACTCGGTGCCCATCGCCGCCGCCGAATTTGCTCATTGCGCCGCCGAATACCCCATCGTCTTCGCCGGCGAGCCCTCTGCCCCGGTGCCCTCTGTCATTCTCGGCCTCGACGGCTCGAAGAACGCTTTCGTCGGGCCCGACGGCAAGTGGCTCGGCAGTTACCTGCCCGCCTACATCCGCCGCTACCCCTTCGTGCTCTCGCATCAGACCGACGACGGCACCCAGACCCTGCACGTCGACGAGGCCTTCTCCGGGCTCAACGAGGCGGGCAAGGGCGAGGCGCTCTTCGACGGCGACAAGCCCTCGGCCTATCTCGAAGGCGTTCTGAAGTTCCAGCAGGAGTACCAGGCCCAGCACCAGCGCACGGCGGCCTACGCAAAGCGCCTCGCCGAGCTGGAGTTGCTGAAGCCGATGCAGGCCAACTACACCACGCCCAAGGGCGAGAAGCGCACGCTGCAGGGCTTCCTCACCGTCGACCGCGAGAAGCTGAAGGCGCTTGGCGACGAGGCGGTGATGAAGATGTTCCGCACCGACGAGCTGGAATGCACATTCCTGCACCTGCACTCCGCCCGCAACTTCGCCCCGCTGGCGCAGCGGGTCGGCGAGGCCGCGCAGGCCGCCTAGGGCCGCGCGTAGCGCACGTAGGCAAACCGGCGCGAGTCGGGCGCCCAGCAGGGCACGTTCAGCGTGCCCTGCCCGCCGTAGAAGCTGGCAAGCGTCTCGGGCGCTCCGCCCTCAGCCGGCATCAGCCGCAGCTCCACCTCCCGGCCAAACGGGTGCCCCTCGGTGCCGGGCGGATAGGCGAGATAGAGCACATGCAGCCCGTCCGGTGACGGGTGCGGAAACCAGTCCACGCTGTCGCCGCCCGTCATCTCCTCCGGCTCCGCGCCGTCGGCTCCCATCCGCCAGAGGTTCATCTGGCCGCCCCGGTCGGAGTTGAACCAGATGTGCCGGCCATCGGGCGTGTAGTCCGGCCCGTCATAATGGCCCCCACCCGCGATCAGCACCTCCTCCGCACCGTCCTCCACGCCGATCCGCGCGAGGCCGAACACGCCTTCCCGCCGGCAGGTGTAGGCCAGCATCGACCCATCCGGCGACCAGCCGTGCCACCAGCTCGGGCAGGTCTCCGTCACCCGCCGCGGCGTGCCGCCCGACAGCGGCATCACGTAGATGCAGGAGCCCTCCGTCAGCGCATTGTCCGAGAGCGCAATCCACGTCCCATCGGGTGACAGCCCGTGATCGTTGTTCAGCCCGGTCAGCGGCCCGGTGTCGATCCGCTCCAGTGCGGGCGCCTCCAGAGGAACCCGAAAGAGCTGCCCCTCCCCGTTCACGAACAGCCCGTTCGCGCCCCAGTTCGGCGCCTCGATGTGCCGGTCGGTCTCCAGCAGCGTCTCGCTCTCTCCCGTGTCGAGGTCGAAGATCTCCAGTGCGGCGAACATCAGGTGGGATCGTAGGAGAATCGCGAGAAATCCGCCGTCCGCCCCTGCCCGGTGATGTCGAAGCACATCATCCCCACGAAGGCCCCGGTAAAGGAGCCGTGCTCGCCCCGCCCGCCCTCGTCTGAGATTACGCTGGCATCCAGCTCCGGCCCGAAGGGCTGCCAGTTGCCCCCGCCCTGCCGGTAGATGAACTGCT
>CAYVQK010000086.1:0-14992 GCA_964454145.1 uncultured Oceanicola sp.
CAACTGGCCCGCCCTGCGCGACGTGCCCGACATGCTCGAGGCCCTGGCCGACGTGCAGATGCACGCGATCCAGACCTCCGGCAACTGCATCCGCAACGTGACCTCCGACCACTTCGCCGGCGCCGCCGGCGACGAGGTGGCCGATCCGCGCCCCTATGCCGAGCTGCTGCGGCAATGGTCCACCGACCACCCCGAGTTCCAGTTCCTGCCCCGCAAGTTCAAGATCGCCGTGACCGGCGCCGAGGCCGACCGCGCGGTGATCCGCGCCCACGACATCGGCCTGCAACTGGTCGAGCAGAACGGCGAGCTTGGCTTCAAGGTCATCATCGGCGGCGGCCTCGGCCGCACTCCCATGATCGGCAAGGTGGTGCGCGAGTTCCTCCCCGAGGCCGACCTGCTGCCCTATGCCGAGGCCATCGTCCACGTCTACAACACGCTCGGCCGCCGCGATAACAAGTACAAGGCCCGCATCAAGATCACCGTCCACGAGAACGGGATCGACACCATGCGCGAGCTGATCGAGGCGCGCTTCGCCGAGATCCGCCCCGAGTTCACCGGCACCGATCAGGAGATGCTCGCCGCGATCAAGGCCCAGTTCGCCACGCCGGCGCTGACCGAGGCCGACACCTCCGCCTACGACGCCGCCTATGCGCTCGACCCGGTGTTCCGCGCCTGGGCCGACACCAACCTCGCCGCCCACCGCGACGAGAACCACGCGATTGTCACGATCTCGTTGAAAGCCCATGGCAAGACCCCCGGAGACGCCACCTCCGACCAGATGCGCCTGATGGCGGACCTGGCCGAAGACTACGCCCACGGGGAGCTTCGCATCAGCCACGAGCAGAACGTCATCCTGCCCCATGTCCACAAGGGCGACCTGCCGGTGATCCACGCCGCGCTGAAGGCCGCCGGGCTGGGCACGGCGAACATCGGGCTCGCGTCCGACATCATCGCCTGCCCCGGCATGGACTATTGCGCGCTGGCCACCGCCCGCTCGATCCCGATCGCGCAGGAGATCGCCACCCGCTTCGACGAGCTCAAGATCGAGAACGACATCGGCGAGCTGAAGATCAAGATCTCGGGCTGCATCAACGCCTGCGGCCACCACCACGTGGGCCACATCGGCATCCTCGGGCTGGATCGCGCCGGGGTCGAGAACTACCAGGTCACGCTCGGCGGTGACGGCACCGAAGGCGCCGCCATCGGCACCCGCATGGGCCCCGGCTTCTCCGCCGAAGAGATCGTGCCGGCCATCGAACGCCTGATGCTGGCCTACCTCGACCTGCGCAGCGAGCCCGCCGAGACCTTCCTGCAAACCTTCCGCCGTCTGGGGGATGCCCCCTTCAAGGCCGCCCTCTACCCCGAAAGCGAGGCCCGCGATGCCGCGTGACAGTGTAACAGGCGTCACCGACGAGGTGGCCGAAGCCCGCGCCGCGCGCGAGGCCGAGGCGCTGAACGCGCGCTTCGCCGATGCCTCGGCGCAGGAGATCCTCCGCCACGCGCTCACCGATCCCTCGATGGGCCGCATCGCCACCGTCTCCAGCTTCGGCGCCGAGTCGGTCGTGCTGCTGCACATGATCGCCGAGATCGACCGCGCGCATCCGGTGCTCTTCATCGACACGCAGCTGCTCTTCGAGGAAACCCTGAAGTACCAGACGGATGTGGCCGAGGCCCTCGGCCTCACCGGCATCCAGGTGATCCGCGCCACCGAGACGGACCTCTCCGCACTCGACCCCGACAACACCCTGCACAAGCGCAGCACCGACGCCTGCTGCGACCTGCGCAAGACGGTGCCGCTCGCCAATGCGCTGCTGGCCTATGACGGCTGGGTGACAGGCCGCAAGCGCTTCCAGGCCGAGGCCCGCGCCGCGCTCTCCCCCTTCGAGAGCGAAGGCCCCCGCCTCAAGGTCAACCCGCTCGCCAACTGGACGGCGGCCGACCTGCGCGCCTACATGGATGCCCACGATCTGCCCCGCCACCCGCTGGTCGCCAAGGGCTACCCCTCGATCGGCTGCTTCCCCTGCACCACCCCGGTGAAGGAGGGCGAAGACGCCCGCGCCGGTCGCTGGCGCGGCGAGGACAAGGAAGAATGCGGCATCCACTTCATCGACGGCAAGCTCGTGCGCGGCCCCCTGCCCGCCGAGGCCGAGCCCGAAGCCGCCCCCGAAAGAAAGAGCGCCTGACATGACCAACATCATCGTGACAGACCAGGGCTTCGCCCAGGACGACTGGCAGCACCCGGTCACCCCGCTCGACGAGCTGGACAACACCGAGGCCGGCGCCCCCGCCCTGGCGGTGGACCTCGGCCCCGCCGACGACCCGGCGCTGCTCTCCGCCCGGCTCGACGAGATCGACCTGATCCGCGTCGCCTTCCCCAGCTTCGCCGATGGCCGCGGCTTCACCCATGCCCGCACCCTGCGCCGCATGGGCTTTTCCGGCCGCCTGCGCGCCGCCGGCCACGTGATCTCCGATCAATACGCCATGGCCCGCCGCTGCGGCTTCGACGAGGTCGAGATCTCCCCCGAGCTCGCCGCCCGCCAGCCCGAGGCAGAGTGGCAATTCCGCGCCAACTGGCAGGCAAACGACTACCAGTCCCGCCTGCGCGCCTGAGCCGCTTGGAACACATTCAAGAAACCTGATACAGATCAAGGCAACGAGGAGCCGCGAGGCCGACAACGCCCGCGACAGATGCATATGACCGAACAGAGACCCGTGACCGACGCCCAAGCCCAGCCCGTGCCCGCCGCCAAGCCCCACCTGCCCGACGCGCAGACCGTGACCGAGGTGAAGCACTACACCGACCGGCTGTTCAGCTTCCGCTGCACCCGGCCCGCCTCGCTGCGCTTCCGCTCCGGCGAGTTCGTCATGATCGGCCTCATGGGCGACCCCGACCCGGTGACCGGCAAGCAGAAGCCGCTGCTGCGCGCCTATTCCATCGCCTCGCCCTCCTGGGACGAGGAGCTGGAGTTCTACTCGATCAAGGTGCAGGACGGCCCGCTCACCTCCAAGCTCCAGCACATCCAGCCCGGCGACGAGCTGATCCTCCGGCCCAAGCCGGTCGGCACCCTGGTGCATGACGCGCTCCTGCCCGGCAAGCGCCTCTGGTTCTTCGCCACCGGCACCGGCTTCGCCCCCTTCGCCTCGCTCCTGCGCGAGCCGCAGACCTACGAGGATTACGACGAGGTCATCATCACCCACACCTGCCGCGAAGTGGGCGAGCTGACCTACGGCCACGACCTGATCGAAAGCCTCAAGACCGACGAACTCCTCAACGAGGTGATCGGCGAGGGCTTCTGGAAGAAGATCCGCTACTACCCCACCACCACCCGCGAAGAGAGTGCCAGGATGGGCCGCATCACCGACCTGATGCGCACCGGCGAGGCCTTCACCGACCTCGGCGTGTCCCCGCTCAACCCCACGACCGACCGTGCGATGATCTGCGGCAACCTCGCCTTCAACCTCGAGCTGAAGGAAATGCTCGAAGGCTACGGCCTCGAGGAAGGCGCCAACTCCAAGCCCGCCCATTACGTGGTCGAAAAGGCCTTCCTCGACTGATCCGCGCCGATCACCCCCTTGCCCCGCCGCCGCTTCCGGCCTAGGCGGGGCAGATGGACACCGCCTTCCTCATCTCCGCCTTCGTCACCCTCTTCGTGGTGATCGACCCGCTGGGCCTCGCGCCGCTCTTCGCGGCGCTGACCCATGACGAGAGCGAAGGCCGCCGCCGCGCCATCGCCATCCGCGCCGTGGCCATCGGCTTCTCCATCCTGCTGGTCTTCGGGCTGGCCGGCGAGGCGGTGCTGGAGTTCGTCGGCATCTCCATGCCCGCCTTCCGCATCTCCGGCGGGCTGCTCCTCTTCCTCACCGCGCTCGAAATGCTCTTCGAACGGCGGACGAAACGCCGCGAGGACCAGGCCGAGGAGGATCGCCCCGATCCCTCCATCTTCCCGCTCGCCACGCCCCTCATCGCCGGCCCCGGCGCCATCGCCTCGATGATCCTGCTCGCGGGCTCCCCCAACGCCACCTGGGCCACCACTGCCCAGGTCATCGGCGTCATGGCCACCGTGCTCACCATCGTGCTCCTGCTGTTCCTCGGCGGCGGCCTGCTGTCGCGGCTCCTCGGCAAGACCGGCATCAACGTCGCCACACGCCTCCTCGGCATGCTCCTGGCCGCCCTCTCGGTGCAATTCGTGATCGACGGCCTCCGCGACCTCTCGCTGCTCTAGCCAAGGCCCCCGGCCGCACCTAGATATAGGGCATGGACGGCGATACCCTCGGACGGCTCACCTATCTTCTCCTGCTCGGCGTCTTCGTCGGCAGCTACTTCTTCGTGTCCGGCCGCGCCAACTGGGGCCAGACCGCGCGCCATGCCGCGCTCTGGGCCTTCATCTTCCTCGGCGTGATCGTTGCCTACGGCCTCTGGGACGACGTGAAGCGCGAGGTCATGCCGCAGCAATCCGTCTTCTCCGGCGACGGCCGCGTCGAGGTGCCCGTCTCCCCCGACGGCCACTACTACCTCACCCTCGACATCAACGGTTCGCCCACCACCTTCGTGGTCGACACCGGCGCCTCCGACATGGTGCTCACCCGCGACGACGCCCGCGCCGCCGGGATCGACCCGGACAGCCTCGCCTACATGGGCCGCGCCAACACCGCCAACGGCCAGGTCCGCACCGCGCTGGTGCGCCTCGACGAGGTCAGCCTCGGCGGCATCACCGACCGGGGCGTCACCGCGCTGGTGAATGACGGCGAAATGATGGGCTCGCTGCTCGGCATGCGTTACCTCGAGCGCTTCGCCTCCGTCAGCTTCTCCCGCGGCGAGATGATCCTCCAGCGCTGACCGCGCTCCCGAAGAGATTCCGAGCCTCCGGCAGGAGTATTTCCGGCAAGAAAATGAACGCCTTGCGCCCGGATCCTCATCTTCGTGTCCACGGACGTAAAGGGGTGTGCCCTCGCGCCCCGTAGTGCGGGACTCGTCCCGCCACTCCCGCGGCACCCTACCCCCCGCTCTCCGCCTTCTTCTCCCAGCGCCCACTCTCTTCCGACCAGTACTCGGCGGCAGCCCCCGCGCCGGTGAGCGCCTTCCACTGCCCCCGTGCATGCTGCACCGCGTCGGGGTCATGCCCGTCGAAGAGCACGCAGACACGCTCCAGCGCGGCGACCTCGGACGCCCCCACCGCGGCACCGTCCACCGCCATCAGGCACACTGCCCCGTTGGGCAGCGCCTCCTCCGTGGTCAGCAGCACCGGCTGCAACGCATCATGCGCCCCGCCCGCGCGGCCATGGGCGAGGAACTGCTCCTCCGGTCCCAGCCAGAGCTTCTCGTCCAGCCAGTCCATCCGCCCCGGGTCGCGGCCCCGCACCGCCACCCGCCAGCCTGCGGCAAGGCTGCGCTCCAGCAGCACCGGAAGCGTCTGCTCCAGCGGCCGCTGCGTCAGGTGGTAGAACATGGCCTTGCCCACGGGCCGTTATCCCTCGTAGCCGTCCGCGATCATCCGGTTCAGCGCCAGCACGCCCCAGCCCGAGGCGCCCTTCGGCCCAAGCGCCGGCGCCTCGGCCGGCTGGGCCACGCCCGCGATGTCGAGGTGGATCCAGGGCGTGCCGTCCTTCACGAAGCGCTTCAGGAACTCCGCCGCGGTGATCGACCCGCCCCAGCGCCCGCCCACGTTCTTCACATCCGCCTTCCGGCTCTTCAGCAGCTTGGCATAGGCCTTGCCCAGCGGCATCCGCCAGGCCCCCTCGCCCTCGGCCTCCGCCGCCTTCAGGAAGGCCCCGGCGAACTTGTCGTCGTTGGAAAACACGCCCGCGTTCTCATGCCCCAGCGCCACGATGATCGCGCCCGTCAGCGTGGCGAGGTCGACCATCCCGCTGGGCTTGAACCGCTCCTGCGCGTACCACATCACGTCGGCCAGAACGAGCCGGCCCTCGGCGTCGGTGTTGATCACCTCCACCGTGTCGCCCTTCATGCTCTTCACGATATCGCCCGGCCGCTGCGCCTTGCCGTCCGGCATGTTCTCGACGAGGCCCACGAGCCCCACCACGTTGGCCTTGGCCTTCCGCGCCTTGAGCAGTTGCATGACGCCGCTGACGACACCTGCACCGCCCATGTCCATCGTCATGTCTTCCATGCCGCCCGCGGGCTTGATCGAGATGCCCCCGGTGTCGAAGACCACGCCCTTGCCGACGAGCGCCAGCGGGGCCTCGTCGCCGCCGCCGTGCCACTGCATCACCACCACCTTCGAGGGGCTCTCCGAGCCGATGCCGACGCCCAGCAGGCAGCCCATCCCGAGCTTCTCCAGCTCGTGCTCCTCCAGCACCTCCACCGTCAGGCCGTCGCCCTCCAGCGCCTTCAGCCGGTCGGCGAAGCTCGTGGTGGTCAGCACGTTGGCGGGCGCGTTCACCAGGTCGCGGGTGAAGGCAACGCCTTCGGCCATCGCCTGCACCCCGGCCCCGTCCACCTCGCCGGGCTTGCCCAGCATCACGGTGATCTCGGCAGGCGCCTTCGCCTCCTTCGAGGTCATCTCCACGTAGTCATAGGCGCCGAGCAGCGCGCCCAGCAGCAGCGCCTCGGCCACCTTCGGCGTTCCCGCCAGCACCAGCACCGGCCCCTCGCCCGCGCCCTTGCCGATCGCGGCGCCCGCGCGGCGCGCGTCTTCCACCGTGGGCCGGCGCGACAGCCGGATCACCTGCACCGCCTCGGCGGCCATGCCCACCGGCCAGGCCAGCTCCTTGGCGTCGCCCTCCTCCAGCTTGCCCCAGGCCGCACTCTCCACCAGCCGCTTCAGCGCCCCCCGGGTCAGCCGGTTCACCCGCCGCCCAGGCACGTCGAGCTTGCCGTCCTCCGGCACCAGCACCACGACCCGGCCCTCCGCCCCGGCAATCGCCTCGATGTCGGTTTCCGTGAGGGTGAAGCGGGGCAGGTCGGTCATCTCGGAGCACTCCTTGGTCAACTGTCGCGCCATAGCTAGGGCGGAATCGGGGGAAAGGAAAAGGGGGAGCGCCGCTCACCCGATCCATTAACGGTTTCCCCGCCTGCGCCGATCAGGTAGCGTCTCGGCCAACAAGAACACCACCCCTGGGGCAGCCGGTGCCGCGATACGACCGTTACATCCTTGCACAGCTGCTGGTGCTGTTCGGCTTCTTCTCGCTCGTGCTGGTCTCCGTCTACTGGGTCAACCGCGCGGTGATCCTGTTCGACCAGCTCATTGCAGATGGCCAGTCGGCCGGGGTCTTCGTCGAGTTCACCGCGCTGTCGCTGCCCAACGTCATCCGCCTCGTGCTGCCGATGGCGGCCTTCGTGGCCACGGTCTACGCCACCAACCGTCTCGCCTCGGAGTCCGAGCTGGTGGTGATCCAGGCCACCGGCTTCTCGGCCTGGCGCATGGCCCGGCCAGTGCTCTGGTTCGGCCTCTTCGTCACCCTGCTGATGGCCGTTCTGGTCCACGTGCTGGTGCCCGCCTCGCGCGGCCAGCTGGCCGAGCGGCAGGCCGAGATCGCCAACAACATCACCGCCCGCTTCCTCACCGAGGGGCAGTTCCTGCATCCCGCCAAGGGCATCACCTTCTACATCCGCGAGATCTCTCCCGAGGGCGAGCTGCGCGATGTCTTCCTCTCCGATGCCCGCAACCCCGAGGAGCGCACCACCTACACCGCCTCCCGCGCCTTCCTCGTGCGGCAGGAGACCGGGCCCAAGCTGGTGATGTTCGACGGCGCGGCCCAGACCCTCTCGGCCGAGACCGAGCGGCTCTTCACCACCTCCTTCTCCGATTTCTCCTATGATATCGGCGCCCTCATCACCACCTCGGCCTTCGCCCGCACCGACATCCGCCACTACCCCACCTCCGCGCTATTCCAGCCCACGCCGGAGCTGCTCGAGATCACCCGGCGCACCGCGGCCGAGGTCGCCTACGAGGGCAACCTGCGCATCGCCCAGCCCTTCACCGCGCTCATCGCGGCGCTGATCGGCTTCGCCACGCTCATCACCGGCGGCTTCTCCCGCTTCGGGGTCTGGCGGCAGATCCTGGTCGCAGTCGGCCTCCTGATCGTGGTCCAGGTGCTCGAGACCATGGCCGCCGGCGCGGCCCGCAAGGACGCTGCGCTCTGGCCTCTGGTCTACCTGCCGCTGGTGGTCGGCCTCGCCATCACCGCGGCGCTCCTGTGGTATGCCGACCGGCCCTTCATGTTCACCCGCAGGCGCAAGGCGGAGGCGGCGCCATGAAGCTGCACCTCTACTTCGCCCGCAAGTTCGCGCTCTCGCTCCTCGGCGTCTTCGCGATCTTCGCCATCCTGCTGACGCTGCTCGACATCGTCGAGCAGATGCGGCGCTTCTCCGACGAGGGCATCTCCTTCGGCGGCGCCTTCGAACTGTCGCTGCTCTCGGTGCCGCAAACGCTCTACCGGATCCTGCCGCTGATCGTGCTGCTGGCCACGCTGGTGCTCTTCCTCGGCCTCGCCCGCAGCTCCGAGCTTGTCGTCACCCGCGCCGCAGGGCGCTCCGCCATGCGCGCGCTGGCCGCCCCCGTAGGGGTGGCGCTCATCCTCGGCGCGCTCGGCATCGCGGTGATGAACCCCATCGTCGCCGCCACCCAGGTCCGCTACGAGCAGAAGGCCGCCGACATGGAGGCGGGCGGCGGCTCGGTGCTCTCGATCTCGGGCGAGGGCCTCTGGCTGCGCCAGGGCGGCCCCGAGGGCCAGACGGTGATCCGCGCCGCCCGCGCCAACCTCGAGGGCACCTCCTTCGAAGGCGTCACCTTCCTCAGCTTCGCGCCCGAGGGCGCCGAGGTGCAGGGCCCGGTCCAGCGCATCGAGGCCGCCTCGGCCCGCCTCGAACCCGGCCGCTGGGTGCTGGAGAACGCCAAGGTCTGGCCGCTCGTCGGCGTGCCCAACCCCGAGGCCGCCTCCTCGCGGGCGGTGGAGATGGAGCTCGCCTCCTCCCTCACCCTCGACCAGATCCGCGACAGCTTCGGCACCCCCTCGGCCATCCCGATCTGGGAACTGCCCGCCTTCATCGCCAACCTCGAGGGCGCGGGCTTCTCCGCCCGGCTGCACAAGGTCTGGATGCAGATGGAGCTGGCCCTGCCGCTCTTCCTGATGGCCATGGTGCTGGTGGGGGCGGGCTTCACCATGCGCCACACCCGCTTCGGCAAGACCGGGGTGATGGTGCTCCTCGCCCTCATGCTCGGCCTCGCGCTCTACTTCATCCGCAATTTCGCCCAGATCCTCGGCGAGAACGGCCAGATCCCCGTGGCCATGGCCGCCTGGACGCCACCCGTCGCCGGCATCCTCGCCTCGCTGGCCCTGCTGCTGCACCTGGAGGACGGATGATCCGCCGCCTCGCCTCCCTTCTCGCCACGCTCGGCCTCGCCGCCCTGCTGGGCGCGGCTGCCGCGGCCCAGGGCACCGACGAGGCCGTGCTTCTGGCCGACCGCGTCGAGATCGCCGGGAATGACAGGCTCATCGCCACCGGCAACGTCGAGGTGCTCCAGGGCACCACCCGGATGACCGCGAGCCGTATCGTCTACGACCAGTCCACCAACATGCTGGTGATCGACGGCCCGATCGCGCTCACCGACGGCCCCGACACCGTGATCCTCGCCTCCGACGCCGCCCTCTCGACCGACCTGAAGAACGGCCTCCTGCGCTCCGCCCGCATGGTGCTGAACCAGCAGCTCCAGCTCGCCGCCGCCGAGATCAACCGCGTCAACGGCCGCTACACCCAGCTCTACAAGACCGTCGCCTCCACCTGCCAGGTCTGCGCCTCGCGCCCGGTGCCGCTCTGGCAGATCCGCGCCAAGCGCATCATCCACGACGAGCAGGCCCAGCAGCTCTACTTCGACGGCGCCCGCTTCGAGGTCGCCGGCATCCCGGTGATGTACCTGCCCCGCCTGCGCCTGCCCGACCCCACGCTGCAACGCGCCACCGGCTTCCTCGCGCCCACCTTCCGCTCCACCGACTCCCTCGGCTTCGGGGTGAAGATCCCCTATTTCATCACCCTGGGCCGCAGCGCCGACCTGACCCTCACACCCTACCTGTCGACCGATGTCACCCGCACCCTCGAATACCGCTTCCGCCGCGCCTTCCGCTCCGGCACCCTGAGCTTCGAGGGCGCGGTCTCCGAGGACGACATCCGCGAGGGCGAGCTGCGATCCTATCTCTTCACCGAGGGCCAGTTCGACATCGGCCGCGGCTACACCCTCACCTTCGACATCGAGACCGTCTCCGACACCGGCTACCTGCTCGACTACGACTACTCCGACAAGGACCGGCTCGACAGCCAGGTCGAGATCGCCCGCACCCGGCGCGACCAGAATTTCCGCGCCAACGTCACCGCCTACCGTTCGCTCCGCGACAGCGAAAGCAACGAGACCCAGCCCACCATCACCGCAGACCTGCACTGGGAGAAGCGCTTCACCCCCGGGCTGATCGGCGGCTCGGCGGGCTTCACCTTCGACCTGCACCATCACTACCGCCGCTCCGAGCTCGACGTCGACAGCGCCGACGCCGACCTCATCACCGATGGCCGCGACGTGACGCGGGCCTCCGCCCGGCTCGACTGGCGGCGCGACTGGCTGCTCGACAACGGCATCATGATCGGCGCCCTCGGCGCCCTCAACCTCGACTGGACCAGCGTCACCGACGACGCCGCCTATTCCGAGAGCGTCTTCGAGGTCACGCCCCAGGCCGCCGTCGAGCTGCGCTGGCCCTTCCTGCGCCGTTCCGCCTTCGCCACCCACATCCTCGAGCCCATCGTCCAGGTCGCCTGGACTGCCGAGAGCGACACCGCCCTGCCCAACGACGAGAGCACCCTGCTGGAGCTGGACGAGGGCAACCTCTTCTCGCTCGACCGCTTCCCCGGCGGCGACGTCTACGAGCGCGGGTTGCGCGCCAACCTCGGCCTGCGCTGGACGCGGTTCGATGCCGACGGCTGGATGGTCGGCGTCACCCTCGGCCGGATCCTGCGCGCCGACGACCTCGGCCAGTTCGCCGGCTACCCGGGGCTCGAGGGCGAAAGGTCCGACTGGCTGGCGGCGGTGCAACTCCAGTTCCCCAACCGGCTGACCCTCACCAACCGCGCCCTCTTCGACGACGATTTCTCCTTCGCCAAGAACGAGCTGCGCGCCTCCTGGACCTCCGACACGCTCGCGCTGGCAGGCTCCTACATCTGGATGGAGTCCAACCCGCTCGAGAACCGCCCGCTCGACGTGAACGAGATCACCCTCGACAGCGCCTGGCAGGTCGATGACAACTGGCTGCTCTCGCTCGACTGGCGCTACGACGTCGAGCAGGACCGCGCTGCCGAGGCCACCTTCGGAATCGAGTGGCGCAACGAATGCGTCGAGGTCGATCTCTCGGTCTCCCGCCGCTTCACCTCCTCCACCGCCGTCGAGCCCACCACCGACTTCGGCCTCCAGGTCTCGCTCACCGGCTTCGGCGCCGGCCGCGCCTCCCAGCGCCACCTGGCCCGCGGCTGCCGCGGCTGATCCGCCCGTCACGGCTGCTTGACCGAGCCGCGCCAATGCCGCAACCGGGGATGACAAACCCCCGTACCTTTGCGATAAGTCACCAACAATGACGAGAACAGCTTGCAGGCATCCATGATCACATCGCGTCTCTCCCAACTGCTGCGGGCCGGCCTGGCCCTGCTGCTGCTGCTCGCAACGCCCGTCGCCGCCCAGGTCGCCTCCACCGATCTTTTCAGGGCGGTGGTCATGGTCAACGGCAAGGGCATCACCAACTACGAGATCCAGCAGCGGATCATCATGCTGCGGCTCTTCCGCACCGCCGGCGACCTCGATGAACAGGCGCTCGAAGCCCTGATCGACGACCGCCTCCGTATGATCGCCGCCGAGCGGCTCGACCTCGAGCTGACCGAGGAGCAGATCCAGGAGGGCGAGGCCGAGTTCGCCGGCCGCGCCGAGCTGACCCGCGACGAGTTCCTCCAGGCGCTTGCCGGCGCCGGTGTCGCCCGCGAGAGCTTCCGCGACTTCGTCGCCGCGGGCCTCCTGTGGCGCGAGGTCGTGCGCCAGCGCTTCGCCCAGCAGGCCGCCGCCCAGATCAACGAGAGCGACATCGAACACGCCATCGCCGCCACGTCGCGCCGCGGCGGCGGGGTGAGCGTCGATTTCGCCGAGATCATCCTGCCCGCCAACACCCCCGCCGCCGCCGCCGAGGCCCAGCGGCGCGCCGAGGAGATCACCGCCGGCCCGATGTCCGAGGCCGCCTTCTCCAGCTACGCCCGCCGTTTCTCCGCCTCGCCCTCGCGGGCCCGCGGCGGCCGGGTGCCCGAGCCGGTCCCGATCGGCAACCTGCCCGCGCCGATCGCCCAGGCCTTCCTCGGTCTCGCGCCCGGCGGCGTCACCGAGCCCTTCCCGATCCCCAACGCCATCGCCATCTTCCAGCTCCGCCGCCTGATCGACAGCGACGCGCCCGCCGAGGGCGAGACCGTCGCGCTGGAATACGCCCGCTTCCTCATCCCCGGCGGCCGCACCGAAGAGACGCTGGCCGAGGCCGCGCGCATCCGCAACCGCGTCGACAGCTGCAACGACCTCTACAAGGTCGCCCAGGGCCTCCCGCCCCAGCGCCTCACCCGCGAGACCCGCGCCCCCGCCGACGTGCCGGGCGACATCGCGCTGGAGCTCGCCAAGCTCGACAAGGGCGAAAGCTCCACCGCCCTGACCTCCGGCAACGCGCTGGTGTTCCTCATGCTCTGCGGCCGCACCGCCGCCACCCTGGCCGATGCCACGCCCGACTTCGGCACCAGCCCCGCCCCGGCCGGCACCGCCGAGGGCGACGAGGCCCAGGCCGAGGCCCGCGCCGAGGCCGAAAGCCCCGAGGCCGAGGCCACCGCCGTGCCGGGCGTGCCCGAAGTCGAGCGCAGCGCGGTGCGTGAACGGCTCGTCAACCAGATCGTCGCGGGCTATGCCGCCGGCTACCTCGCCGAGCTGAAGGCCGATGCCATCATCACCTACCCCTGAGGGCGCCGCCTCCGCCGCGCGCCCCGAGGCCCCGCCCCGCCCCATCGCCCTCTCCTGCGGCGATCCGGCCGGCATCGGCCCCGAGATCGCCGTGAAGGCCTGGCAGCGCTACCGCGAGCGCCTGCCCTTCGCCTACATCGGCTCCCGGCGCCACCTGCCCGCCCACCTGCCGACGGAGCTCGTCACCAGCACCGCCGAGGCCGCCCAGGTCGCCGCCCGCGCCCTGCCCGTGATCGAGCTCGACTTCGCCGGCGAGAGCCGCCCCGGCCACCCCGACCCGGCCGACGCCCCCGCCGTCATCGCGGCCATCACCCGTGCCGTCGACGAGGTCCGCTCCGGCGCCGCTGCCGCCCTCACCACCTGCCCCATCTCCAAGCTGGCCCTGATCGAGGGCGCGGGCTTCGCCTTCCCCGGCCACACCGAGTTCCTCGCCCATCTCGCCGGCGGCCACCCGACCCCGGTGATGATGCTCGCCTCCCCCGCCCTCCGCGTGGTGCCCGTCACCATCCACATCCCGCTCGCCGAGGTGCCCGAGGCACTCACCCCCGGCCTGCTGACCGACACGATCCGCATCACCGACGCCGCCCTGCGCGCCGACTTCGGCCTCCCCGCTCCCCGCCTCGCCGTCTCGGGCCTCAACCCCCACGCCGGCGAAGGCGGCAAGATCGGCGCCGAAGAGGCCGACTGGATCGAGGACACGCTCCAAGACCTCCGCCGCGACGGCCTCTCCCTCATGGGCCCCCTGCCCGCCGACACCATGTTCCACGCCGCAGCCCGCGCCCGCTACGATGCGGCGATCTGCATGTATCACGACCAGGCCCTGATCCCCGCCAAGACGCTGGCCTTCGACAGCGCCGTCAATGTCACCCTCGGCCTCCCCTTCATCCGCACCTCGCCCGATCACGGCACCGCCTACGACATCGCGGGCAAGGGCGTGGCCACCCCCGCTTCGCTCTGCGCCGCCCTCGAACTGGCCCGCGACATGAGCATCGCGCGTCAAGCACGGGGCGCCCATGGCCCAGATTGATGGCCTCCCGCCGCTCCGCGAGGTGATCGCCACCCACGGCCTCGCCGCCAAGAAGAGTCTCGGTCAGAACTTCCTGCTCGACCTCAACCTGACCGCCCGCATCGCCCGCATCCCCGGCGACCTCAGCCAGGCCGACGTGCTCGAGGTCGGCCCCGGCCCCGGTGGCCTCACCCGCGGCCTGCTGGCCAACGGCGCCCGCCGCGTGCTGGCAATCGAAAAGGACGCCCGCTGCCTCCCTGCCCTGGCCGAGATCGCCGCAGCCTACCCCGGCCGCCTCGAGGTGATCGAGGGCGACGCGCTCGAGATCGACCCGCTCGCCCACCTCTCCGCCCCCATCCACGTCGTGGCGAACCTGCCCTACAACGTCGGCACCGAGCTCCTCATCCGCTGGCTCACCCCGCCCACCTGGCCGCCCTACTGGCAAAGCCTCACCCTGATGTTCCAGCGCGAGGTGGCCGAGCGCATCGTCGCCCAGCCCGGCTCCAAGGCCTACGGCCGCCTCGCCGTACTGGCACAGTGGAAGGCAGAGGCCCGCATCGCCCTGTCGCTCCCGCCCGAGGCCTTCACCCCGCCGCCCAAGGTCTCCTCCGCCGTGGTCCACCTCACCCCGCGCCCCGCGCCTGCCTTCCCCGCCGATCCGGCCGTGATGGAGCGCGTCGTCGCCAAGGCCTTCAACCAGCGCCGCAAGATGCTCCGCGCCGCCCTCAAGGGCCTCCACCCCGACATCGAGGCCAAGCTGGAGGAGGCAGGCATCACCCCCACCGCCCGCGCCGAAACCCTCACCATCGAACAATTTGCCGCCCTCGCCCGCACCCTCGCCTGACATCGGCCAGGCCCCCCCCCCACAAATCCCCATTTTCTTGCTCCAAATACTCCGGGGGTGTGGGGGCAGCGCCCCCACTCCTTTGCCCGCCAGAGGCACGCTCGCTTCAGAATACGCAAAGGGATGGCGGGTGGGGTGCCGTGGGCCCCGGCCCACGCACGTCACCCCGCC
>CAYVQK010000087.1:0-2236 GCA_964454145.1 uncultured Oceanicola sp.
GCCCAGACGCACATCAACCTCACGGCGATCTTCCGCGGAATCCTGCCCTTCATCTGCCTCAAGCTGCTGGCCCTCTCGGTCCTGCTGATCTGGCCGCCGATCGTGACGGTCTTCCTCTGAGGCCCTGACATCCGCCGGGGCGGCCCCGCGCCGCCCCAGCCTCCAACTCCCGGCCGCAAGGAGCTCTCAATTCCATGGCCAGCATCAGCCGCCTCCAGGCCGATCACTACATCATCCCTCTCCCGCAGGTGCTCGAGGATTCGATGCACGGCGCGATGGAGAATTTCGAGGTCATCACCGCCCGCGTCACCGACAGCGATGGCGCCGAGGGGATGGGCTACACCTACACCTGCGGCGTGAACGGCGGCGCCATCGCCGATGTGCTCTCCCGCGAGATGGCCCCCCGCGTGGCCGGGCGCGATGCCGACCTGATCGAGGCGATCTGGAAGGATCTCTTCTGGGCCACCCACTACGGCGGCCGCGGCGGCCCCACCATGATGGCGCTCTCCGCGCTCGACATGGCGCTCTGGGATCTCAAGGCCCGGCGTGCCAACCTGCCGCTCTGGCGCCTGCTCGGCGGCTTTGAGGCCCGCGTGCCCTGCTACATGGGCGGGGTCGACCTCCACCTCTCGCCGCAGGAACTCGTCGAGCAGACCCACCGCAACTTCGAGGCCGGCCACCGCCACATCAAGATCAAATGCGGCCGCGACGCCCTGCGCGAAGACGTCGCCCGCATGTCGGCCATGCGCCAGGCCTTCGGCCCCGACATGCCGCTGATGACCGACGCCAACATGAAATTCACCGTCGATGGCGCCATTCGCGCCGCCCGCGCCTTCCGCGAGTTCGACCTGACCTGGTTCGAAGAGCCGATCCCGCCCGACGACCCCGCGGGGCATACCCGCATCCTCTCAGAGGGCGGCATCCCGCTGGCCACCGGCGAGAACCTCCGCTCGCTCTGGGAGTTCAAGACGCTCTTCGACAGCAAGGGCATCTCCTACCCCGAGCCCGACGTCACCGGCTGCGGCGGCGTCACCGGCTTCATGAAGATCGCCGCGCTCGCTGAAGCCCACCACCTGCCCGTCACCAGCCACGGGGCCCACGACATAACTGTTCATCTCTTGGCCGCCTGCCCCAACCGCAGCTACCTTGAAATGCACAGCTTCGGACTGAACGACTACATCGAAACCCCGCTGACCGTCCGCGAAGGCCACGTCACCGCGCCCGAGACCCCGGGCCACGGCGTTGCCTTCGATTGGGACAAGCTGGAAACCTGCCGCGCCTGAGGAGACGCCCATGCTCACCCAAGCCCAGATCGACACCTTCAACACCGAAGGCGTGCTCGTCGTCGAAAACGTCCTGCCCGCCCCCGTGCTCGAGGCGGTGAAGGCCGAATACACCGCCCTACTCGATGCCATGTATGCCCGCTGGCACGCCGAGGGCCGCGTGCCGCCCCCCGGCGACATGGACTTCTACCAGAAGCTGCTGGTGAGCTACGAAGCCGGCTGCGAGTGGTTCCAGCCGATGGACATCACCCTGCCCGGCAGCGAAATCTTCGCCGACACGCCCATGCACCAGGGCCCCGCCGTCTTCGACATGCTGCGCTGCGACCGCCTGCTCGACCTCGTCGAATGCCTGATCGGCCCCGAGATCACCTCGAACCCCATTCAGCACGTCCGCCTCAAGCCCCCCTCGCGCACCCTGCGCGGCTCGGAGACGACCGCCCACATCATGGCGACCGATTGGCACCAGGATCGCGCCGTGGCCCATGCCGAGGGCGACGACACCCAGATCGTCACCGTCTGGCTCGCCATCTCCGACGCGACGGTAGAGAACGGCTGCCTCCAGGTCGTGCCCGGCAAGCCGCAGATGTATCCGCACTGCCCGCAGAAGCAGACCTCCATCGCCCCCGGCCTGCTCGACGAGAGCAAGGCCCGCCCCCTCCCGGTCAAGGCCGGCGGCGCGGTGCTCTTCCACCCGCTCACGCCCCACGCCTCGCTCGACAACGTCAGCGACATGTTCCGCTGGTCCTTCGACATCCGCTACAACGTCACCGGCCAGCCCACCGGCCGCGCCCACTTCCCCGATTTCGTCGCCCGCTCGCGTGCAAACCCCGAAACCGAACTGAAGGACTGGCGCGTCTGGAAGCAGATGTGGGAAGACTGCCGCGCGCGACTCGCGCCCGAACCCCACATCCCGATCCACCGCTGGGACGGTACCGCCCCCGTCTGCGCCTGAG
>CAYVQK010000087.1:2336-10642 GCA_964454145.1 uncultured Oceanicola sp.
ATGAGCCAAACCGTCCGCCTTTCCCCCGCCGACAACGTCGTCACCGCCATCACACCCCTCGAAGTCGGCCAGGAGGGCGCCAGCCAGCTCATCCCGCGCGGCCACAAGATGGCGACCGAGGCCATCGCCAAGGGGGCGCCCGTTCGCAAATACGCTCAGATCATCGGCTACGCGGCCGAGGACATCCCCGCCGGCGCCCACGTCCACACCCACAACCTCGAGTTCCGCAACGTCGACACCGACTACGAGTTCTCCACCAACCTCCGCCCGGTCGAGCCTGTCACCACGCCCGACACCTTCATGGGCTACCGCCGCAGCACGGGCCGGGTCGGCACCCGCAACTACATCGCGCTGCTCACCTCGGTGAACTGCTCCGCCACAGCCGCCCGTCAGATCGCCCAGCACTTCACACCCGAGAGGCTCGCCGCCTATCCGAACGTCGATGGCGTGGTGGCCTTCGTCCACGGGACGGGATGCGCCATGGGCGGCGACGGCACCGGCTTCGAGCTGCTCCAGCGCACCCTCTGGGGCTACGCCCGCAACCCCAACGTCGGCGGCGTGCTGATGGCCGGGCTCGGCTGCGAGGGCATGCAGATCGACTGGCTGCTCGAGGCCTATGGCCTCACCCCCGGCCCGCTGTTCCAGACCATGAACATTCAGGATGTCGGCGGCCTTCGCAAAACGGTCGAGCTCGGCATCGCCCAGATCGAGGCCATGCTGCCGGAGGTCGACAAGGCCCGCCGCGAGCCCTGCCCCGCCTCCGAGCTGATGGTCGGGCTGGAGTGCGGCGGCTCCGATGCCTGGTCGGGCATCACCGCCAACCCGGCGGTGGGCCACGCCTGCGACCTGCTGGTGGCCCAGGGCGGCACCGGCGTGCTGGCCGAAACCCCGGAGGTCTACGGCGCCGAGCACCTGCTCACCGCCCGCGCGGTCGACCGCGCCACCGGCGAAAAGCTCATCGACCTCATCCGCTGGTGGGAGGACTACACCGCCAAGGCCGGCGGCTCGATGGACAACAACCCCTCCCCCGGCAACAAGAAGGGCGGGCTGACCACGATCCTCGAAAAGTCGCTCGGCGCGGCCTCCAAGGGCGGCACCACCCCGCTCATGGGCGTCTACAAATACGCCGAGCCGGTCACCGCCAAGGGTTTCACCTTCATGGACACGCCCGGTTACGACCCGGCCTCCGTCACCGGCATGATCGCGGGCGGCGCCAACCTGGTCTGCTTCACCACCGGCCGCGGCTCCGCCTTCGGCTCCAAGCCCAGCCCCTGCATGAAGGTCGCCTCCAACTCGGCCCTCTACGAGAAGCAGACCGACGACATGGACGTGAACGCAGGCCGCATCCTCACCGAGGGCGCCACCGTCGAGGAGGTGGGCCGCGAGATCTACGAGATGTGGCTGCGCATGGCCTCGGGCGAGATGACCAAGTCCGAGGCGCAGGGCCTTGGCGATTACGAATTCGTGCCGTGGCAGGTCGGAGCGGTCATGTGACCGCACCGCTCCCGCTCTGCATCATCGGCGCAGGCTCCATCGGCCTGCGCCATATCGAGGTCGCCACACTCTCGCCCGCCGTCAGCCTCACCGCCGTGGTCGAGCCCCATGCGCCCCGCCGCGCCGAACTGGCCGCGCAGGGCCTCGCCACGGTCGCCAGCCTCGATGACGTGCCCCCCGAGACCCGAGCCGCCGTCATCGCCACGCCCACGGGCGACCATGCCGCCTCCGCCCAAGCCTGCCTCTCCCGCGGCTGGGCCGTGCTCGTCGAAAAACCCACCGCCGCCACGCTCGACGAGGCCCGCACGCTGGTGGCCGACGCCGAGGCAAAGGGCCTCCCTCTCTTCACCGGCCACCACCGCCGCTGCCACCCCTTCTCAATCGCCGCCCGCGAGGCCCTCTCGCAGATCGGCGACCTGGTCGGCATCCAGGGCCTCTGGTCCCTCCGCAAGCACGACACCTACTACGACGTCGACTGGCGCCGCGCCCCCGGTGCCGGCCCGCTGCTGACCAACCTCACCCACGAGATCGACCTGCTGCGCTTCTTCGTCGGCGACATGACCGAGGCCACCGCGCTCCTCTCCTCCGCCCGCCGCGGCTTCGTCATCGAGGACACCGCCGCCGTCGCCTTCCGCTTCGCCAACGGCGCCCTCGGCTCCTTTCTCATTTCCGACGCCGGTGCCTCGCCCTGGTCCTTCGAGGCCGCCAGCCACGAGAACCCGGCCATCGCCGGATCGGGAGAGGATTACATCCGCATCGTCGGCACCGAGGGCGCCCTCGCCTTCCCCTCGCTCACCCGCTGGGGCCGCTCCGGCCCGGGCGAGATCGAATGGTCCAAACCCCTCGCCCGCACCGCGGGCCCGGGGTTCGACAGGATCGACCCGCTGCTCGCCCAGATCGAGCGCTTCGCCGCCGTCGTCGCGGGCGGCTCCGATACTGTCCTCTGCACCGGGGCCGACGGCATCGCCGCGATGGAAATGACCCTGGCCGCCGCCCTCTCGGGCAAGGAGGGCCGGCCTGTCACACCGGCCGAAGTGCCGGGCAGCTATACGGGAGTGTGAGAATGTCGAAGGAAACCATAGGCTTCATCGGCCTCGGGCTCATGGGCCGTGCGATGGTCGAATGCCTCCAGACCGCGGGCCACCCCGTTGTCGTGCTGGGCAACCGTGACCGCACCGGCGTGGAAGAGGCCCTGTCGCGCGGCGGCACCGAGGCAGCCAACGCCAAGGCGCTCACCGAGGCCTCCGATATCGTGATGCTCTGCATGGGCACCTCCGAACAGGTCGAGGCCCGCATCTTCGGCCCCGACGGCGTGCTCGCCGGCGCAAAGGACGGCCAGGTGGTGATCGACTTCGGCACCTCGCTCCCCGCCTCCACCAAGGCCATCGCCAAAAAGCTGTCCGGCGTCGGCGCGGCCTATCTCGACGCCCCCCTCGGCCGCACCCCGGCCCATGCGAAGGAGGGCAAGCTCAACATCATGGCCGCCGGGGACCGCGCCGCCTACGACCGGGTAAAGCCCGTGCTCGACACCCTGGGCGAAAACGTCTTCCACCTCGGCGCCTCGGGCAACGGCCACACCATCAAGCTCATCAACAACTTCTACGCCATGACCACCGCCGCCGCGATGTCGGAGGCCTTCGCCCTGGCCGACGTGGCCGGTATCGAGCGCAAGGCGCTCTACGATGTCATGGCCGCCGGGCCCAACCACTCCGGCATGATGGACTTCATCAAGACCTATGCCACTGACGGCCGGATCGACCTCGCCTTCTCCGTCGCCAACGGTGCCAAGGACGTGGGCTACTACCGCCAGATGGCGGGCGACCTCGGGCTCTTCTCCCGCATGTCCACCGCTGCCGACGCCACCCTGCAGGAAGCCAAGTCCACCGGCGACGGCGAGATCATGGTGCCCGAACTGGTCGACTGGATGACACAACACCTCAAGGAGGAACCGAAGTGAGACTCGCAGGCAAGAAAGCCTTCATCACCGCCGCAGGCCAGGGCATCGGCCGGGCCATCGCCGAAACCTTCGCCCGCGAGGGCGCCTCGGTCACGGCGACCGACCTGAAGGCCGAACTGCTGGACGGGCTCGAGGCCGAAACCTTCGCGCTCGACGTGACAGACCGCAACGCCCTCACCACCGCCATTCAGGCCGCCACGCCCGACATCCTCGTCAACTGCGCCGGCATCGTCCACGCCGGCACCATCGAACAGGCCACCGACGCCGATCTGGACTTCGCCATCAACCTCAACGTCCGCTCCCAGATGCACGCCATCCAGGCAGTTCTGCCGATCATGCGCGGCAAGGGCGGCGGGGCGATCGTCAACATCGCCTCCGTAGCCTCCTCGATCATGGGCGTGCCCAACCGCTTCGTCTACGGCACCTCCAAGGCCGCCGTGCTGGGCCTCACCAAGTCGGTCGCCGCCGACTGCATCACCGACGCCATCCGCTGCAACGCCATCTGCCCCGGCACGGTCGACAGCCCCTCCCTGCACGAGCGCCTGCGCGCGACCGGCGACTACGAGGCCGCGATGAAGGCCTTCGTCGCCCGCCAGCCCATGGGCCGCATCGGCCTGCCGCAGGAGATCGCAGACCTTGCACTCTACCTCGCCAGCGACGAAAGTCGCTACATGACCGGGCAGTGCATCGCCATCGACGGCGGAATGTCCAACTGAGGCAAACCCCTTGAGCGATCCGCTACCAAGAGAAGACCGCACGGCTGCGGGCGTCATCACCATGCTGCTCGCAGTGTGCTTCTTCATCTGCATCGACACCTCCGCCAAATGGCTCACGCTCTCCGGCCTGCCGGTGCTGATGGTGGTCTTCGCCCGCTACTTCGGCCACTTCGCCTATGCCTGCCTCATCTACATCCCGCAGGAGGGCATGGGCTGCTTCCGCTCCCGCGCTCCGCTCAAGCAGTTCCTCCGTAGCTGCTTCCTCTTCGGCTCCACCGTGCTCAACTTCTTCGCGCTGAAGTACCTGCCGATCACCGTGACGACGACGATCATGTTCGCCGGTCCCATCGTGGTGACCCTTCTGGCCATCCCGCTCCTGGGGGAAACCGTGGGCCTCCGCCGCTTCCTCGCCGTGGCCACGGGCTTTCTCGGCGTGCTGGTGGTGATCCAGCCCTGGGGCGCCGAGTGGCACCCCGCCATGCTCTTCTCGCTCGCGGCCCTGTTCATGGCCTCGCTCTACTTCGTGATGACCCGGATGCTCGCCGGCGTCGAAACCAACGCCACCCAGCAGGTCTGGTCGGCCGGCCTCGCCTCTGTGGTGCTCGCCCCCTTCGCCTGGTCGGTCTGGCAATGGCCCGAAACCACCACCCAGATCGCCGTGCTCTTCGCCATCGGCTTCTTCGGCATGTTCGGCCACATCCTCGCCACCACTGCCCACCGCTGGGCCGATGCCTCGATCCTGGCGCCGATGGTCTACTCCCAGATCTTCCTCGCCGCGGTCTCCGGCATCCTGGTGTTCGACACCTGGCCCACCGTCTGGACGCTGGCCGGCGGCCTCATCATCATCGGCTCCGGCCTCTACATCTGGCAGCGCGAGCGTGCCATCCGCAAACGCCAACTGATGAACGCCGCCCACCCCAAGTACTGATCGCAGGGGCGTGCCCCCTGCCGGGGGCGGGCATCCCGGGTCCAATTTTCTCCTTATGATTGCCCAGATCAGGTGCTGGTGTGGTCCGCAACAACGTGGAGACCGGCAGACAACGGGCGCTCATCCGCACCCGGCCCAAGCCGGCCCGAACCCGAGCAGCAAGGCGAATGCCGATGACGAACCGCACAACCCGGGCCGCACAGCGCGGCGTCCCTGAAGCCGTTTCCACCACGCGTCCCAACCTCTGGAGCGCGGCAGCTGTCGCCCTGTTGCCCCTGGTCCTCATGGGCTGCAACAGCAGCGGCGGCGCTGACGACACAGGCACCTCCGGCACGGGCTCCGGCAACGCCAGCGCAGGCAGCTCCGCAGGATCGGGCGGCAGCGGCGCCTCCGGCTCGTCCGACAGCCCGGTCCTTGCCCGCTACTTCGTGGAGAGTTTCGAGGCGTTCCGCGAGGCCGCGCGCCAGCGGATCGAGGAGGATCCGCGCTACCTCCGCCAGCGCAACAACTGGTACCAGGACCAGGACGACAACGGCTCCTACACCCCCGGCGTCGATACACTCCACTCCACCTACCCGCTGATGAGTTCGGGCGTCTACTGGGCCCATGCCGCCGGGCTCACCGGCGCCGGACAGGTCATCGGGATCGTCGACGACGGCCTGCTCGCCGCCCACGAGGCCTTTGCCGGCAAGTCGGTCTCGACCGCCGCCGGCAGTGGCGTGGGCGATCACGGCACCGCCGTGGCCTCGGTGGCCGCCGGCAACTCGGCCAGCATGATCGGCATGGCCCCCGGGGCCGACCTCGCCTTCGGCAGCTACACCAGCAACACGACCCGCGCCGCGGCCACACGCCTGGCGGAAGAGCTCGGCGCCGTCGCCCTGAACAATTCCTGGGGCTTCGTCAATACGCCGGTGACCCTGAGCAACTACAATGCCGTCTTCGGCGGCAGCTCCGGGCAGGATTACCTCGCTGCGCTGGAGAGCTACAGCAGCACCGGCGTGGTGATCTTCGCCGCCAGCAACGACTTCACCGAAACCACCGCCGATCTGATGGCCGCCCTCCCCCTGATAGACCCCGCGCTCGAGTCGGGCTGGCTCGCCGTCGTCAATGGCGACGTCCAGATGAGCGGCGATGACATCATCAGCGCCCAACGCATCTCCGCACCCTGTCTCGAAGCCGCCGCCTGGTGCCTCGCCGCTGAGGGCACCTGGGTCGGCGCCTCGTCCAGCAGCCCCGCCAGCTACGATCTCGGCACCGGCACCTCCTTCGCCGCGCCGATGGTCGCGGGCGCCCTGGCGATCCTGGCCGAGGCCTTCCCCGACATGGCGCCGCACGACCTGCGGATCCGCCTGCTCGCCTCCGCCGACAACAGCTTCACCGGCTTCACCGCCGACGGGTCGGTCGAGCTGGTCGACGGCTACTTCCACGACATCAGCAACGAATGGGGCCACGGCTTTCTCGACGTGCAGGCCGCGCTCCTGCCCATCGGCACGCCGGTGGCCAGCATGGCCGACGGCAGCAGCCTCGCCCTGAACCAGCCTCTCGTGACCGAAGGCAGCGCCACCGGCGATGCCGTCACCCGCGCGCTTGCGGGCGTCAACCTCGCCGTCTCCGACGCGCTCGACGCCCCCTTCACGGTCGCCGCCGAGACCCTCGCCGCCCGCCGCGCGCCGGTCTCCATCACCCGGCGGCAGCAGCGCGACTGGCGCCAGGAGGCGGCCTTCGAGACGACCTACTTCGACACCCCCCGCACCCTCTCGCTCACCCGGGAGGACCGCTCCCTCAAGCTCTCCCTGCCCGACGAGGCTGACGACACCGCCAGCTACGGCCTGTCCATCGGCCGGGCTTTCCAGGGAGAGGCGGTCGATGTCACCCTGCGCGTCACCCTCGGGCGCGACGAGGGCGACCTGCTGCCAAGCTGGTTCTCCGGCGGCGGCAACACCATCGTCGCGGGCGAACTGGGCCTCGGCACGCAGGTCTCCTCCCGCAGCCGCATCGAGCTGTCCGCCAGCCTCGGCGCCGGCTTCGCCAACGAAACCACGCCGGGGATCTCCTCGGAAACGGCCCTGCTCAACGCGGCGACGGCGCGGCTGGTGTCGCGCGACGTGTTCCGCCGCGACGACCGGCTCACCTTCCACGTCGGACTGCCCGTCGCCGTCGCCAGTGGCAGCACCGATGTCACCCTGCCCGTCTCCACCCGCAGCGGCATCGCCAGCTTTCAGAGCGTCGAGATCGACCTCGCCCCGGCCGACCGTGAGGCGCGCATCGGAGTGGAGTACGAGTTCTCCCTGGCCCGCGGCACCGACATGGTGCTCTCCGCGATCCACGCCGAAAACCACGGCAACGTCTCGGGCCAGCGCAGCAGCGGCGTCTTCATCGGCCTCCGCAGCCGGTTCTGACCTCCCGCCGCCCTCCGGTCAGCCCCGCCCGATAAAGGGCATGTTCGTCGCCATCACGGTCATGAACTGCACGTTCGCCTCCAGCGGCAGCCCCGCCATGTAGACCACCGAGCTGCCCACGTGGCTCACGTCCATCACAGGCTCCACGGCAATCGTGCCGTCCGCCTGCGGCACGCCCTTCTGCATCTTGGCCGCCATCGGCGTCAGCGCGTTGCCGATGTCGATCTGCCCGCAGGCGATGCCGAAGGGCCGACCGTCAAGCGAGATGCTCCGGGTGAGGCCCGTCACCGCATGCTTGCTCGCCGTGTAGGGCGCCGAGCCCCAGCGCGGCACATAGGCGCTGACCGATCCGTTGTTGATGATCCGCCCGCCCTGCGGCTCCTGCTTGCGCATCACCCCGAAGGCCGCGCGCGCCACGATGAACGAGCCGGTCACGTTGATGTCGATCAGCTTGCGCCAGTCATCCACCGAGATCTCGTCGATCGGCGCGCCGCCCAAGCTCACGCCCGCGTTGTTGAACACCGCATCCACCCGGCCCCAGGCGCCAACGGCCTCGGCGAAGGCCGCTTCCACCGCCGCCTCGTCGGTCACGTCGCAGGCCAGCACCAGCGCCTCGCGCCCCGCCGCCGTCTCCTCCAGCGCATCCTTCCGCCGCCCGATCAGGCCCACGCGCCATCCGGCGTCAAAAAAGGCCTCCGCCGTCGCCCGTCCCACGCCCGAGCCGCCGCCCGTGATGATGATGCTCTTCGCCATGCTATCCTCCCGTCCGAACGGCCCGCGCCGCCCCTGTAGGGTGGGCAATCTGCCCACCT
>CAYVQK010000087.1:10742-14819 GCA_964454145.1 uncultured Oceanicola sp.
TCAATGGTTGTCCCGCGGCAGCGCCTCGCGCACCCGCTGGTAGGCCGTCGCCAGCTCGAGGCATCCGCCCTGCGCCAGCTGGCCCACATGGGTCCGGTAGATCTCCTGCCAGGGCGTCTGGCTGATGATGCTCGGCGGGCTCCAGGCCTCCTTGCGGGCAGCCCATTCGGCATCGTCCACCAGCGCGTCCATCCGGCTCGCGCCGAGATCCAGCCGCACCGTGTCGCCGGTCTCGAGATAGGCCAACCCGCCGCCCACCACCGCTTCCGGCGAGGCGTTCAGGATCGACGGGCTCTCGCTGGTCCCGCTCTGCCGCCCGTCACCCACCGTCGGCAGGTGGTTGATGCCCTGCTTCAACAGCGCGTCCGGCGGCTGCATGTTCACCACCTCCGCCGAGCCCGGATAGCCCACGCAACCCACGCCCCGGACGAAGAGGATGCAATGCTCGTCGATCTTCAGATCCGGGTCGTTGATCCGGTCGTGATAATCCTCCGGCCCCTCGAACACGATCGCCCGTGCCTCCAGCACCCCTTCCTTGCCCGGCTCGCTGAGGAACCGCTTCTGGAAATCGGCCGAAATCACCGAGGTCTTCATCAGCGCGCTATCGAACAGGTTGCCCGACAGCACCTTGAACCCCGCCTGCTCGCGCATCGGCGCGGCGCAGGTCTTGATCACTTCCGTGTCGCTGCTCTCCACCCCCGCAAGGTTCACCCCCATGGTGTTGCCCGTCGCGGTCATCACGTTCTCATGGATGCGCCCGACCTTCATCAACTCGCCCATCACCGCAGGCACGCCCCCGGCGCGGAAGAAGCTCTCCGCCAGGTATTCGCCCGCCGGCTGCATGTTCACCAGGAGCGGCGCGTCGAAGCCCACGGTCTCCCAGTCCTTCACGTCCAGTTCCACGCCCGCATGGCGCGCAATCGCCTGCAGATGCGGCGGCGCATTGGTGCTGCCCCCGATCGCGGTGCAGACCACGATCGCATTCTCGAAGGCCTCGCGCGTCAGGATGTCCGACGGCTTCAGGTCGTCCATCACCATCTGCACGATCCGCTTGCCGGTCTCGTAGGCCATCGCCATCCGCTCGCGGAACGGCGCGGGGATCGCGCTGTTGCCGGTGAGCGACATCCCCAGCGCCTCGGCCATGGCGTTCATCGTGCTCGCAGTGCCCATCGAGTTGCAATGCCCGAGGCTCGGCGCCGACGCACAGACCCGCCCCATGTACTCGTCGTAGTCGATCTTGCCCTCGGCCAGCAGGCGCCGCGACTCCCAGATGATCGTGCCCGACCCCGCCCGCTTGCCGCGCCACCAGCCATCCAGCATCGGCCCGCCGTTCAGCGCAATCGCCGGAATATCCATCGTCGCGGCGCCCATCAGCATCGCGGGCGTGGTCTTGTCGCAGCCGGTGGTCAACACCACCCCGTCGATCGGGTAGCCGTGCAGCACCTCGACCAACCCGAGATAGGTCAGGTTCCGGTCCAGCGCGGCGGTGGGCCGCTTGCCGGTCTCCTGGATCGGGTGCACCGGAAACTCCATCGGAATTCCGCCGCCATCGCGGATGCCCGCCTTGATCCGGTCCATCAGGAAGACGTGGATCTTGTTGCAGGGCGCCAGGTCGGAGCCCGAGTTGGCGATCCCGATGATCGGCCGCCCGGCCTGGATCTCCTCCCGGGTGAACGCCTGGTTCTGGTAGCGCTCGATGTAAAGCGCGGTCATCCCCGGGTTGTTGGGGTTGTCGAACCACTCCTGGCTGCGGAATCGCTTGTTGGCTCGCGTATCGCTCATGGCTGGCCTCCCTTTGCCGCGCGGGCGCCTCCCCGGGCCCGCGACCTGCTTGCGACAAACTCACCGTTTGGTATACCAAATGCAAGGGCAATATCCGCCCGGGGAGGAACTCATGACCATACGGGCAGCCATGCTCGCGCTGGCGCTTGCCGCGTCACCCGTCGCCGCGCAACCCGCCGAACCCGACCTCGCGGCCCTCGGCACCTGCGCCCGTGCGGCACCTGACGCCACCGGAGCCGCCGCCTGCCTCGAGCCCGCCCTCGCCCCCTGCGACGCGGTCGAATACGAGACCCCCGCCGTCGCCATGCTCTGCTACGAAACCGCCCGCCAGACCTTCGACCAGGGCATCTCCGCCGAACGCCAACGCCTCGCCGGGCTGAACATGCCCGTCGATACCGGCTTCGTCACGGTGAACGCCCGCTACGACATGCTGGGCGCCCTGCTGAACTGCGACCGCGACGCGGAAATCACCATGCTCGGCGACCACCAGCCACAGGACGTCGAGCGCGAGAAGGCCCGTTGCCTCACCTCGGTCTCGGCGGTGACCTGGCTGAAGCTCCACCTCGCGCTCCGGAAATGACCCCGCGCAGAGCCTTCTGGCGCGGCTACCTCGACTGCGCCCCCTTCATCCTCATCGTGGTGCCCTATTCGATGATGTTCGGCGTGGTCGCCCGCGATGCGGGGCTCGACGTGCTGCAAACCTTCGCCATGTCGGCCATCGTCATCGCCGGCGCCTCGCAGTTCACCGCCCTGGCGCTCCTGCAGGACCAGGCCCCGGTCTTCATCGCCCTGCTGGCGGCCCTCGCGGTCAACCTCCGGATGGCCATGTACTCCGCCGCCCTCGTCCCCCACATCGGCCACGCGCCCCTCGGCCTGCGCGCGCTCGCCGCCTACCTGATGGTCGACCAGGCCTTCGCCGTCGCGGTGCGCACCTACGAAGACGAGCCCGACATGCCGAAGCCCGCCAAGCTCGCCTACTATTTCGGCTGCATGGCGCTGATCTGCCCCTTCTGGTACGGCTCCACCCTGGCCGGCGCCCTCCTGCGCGAGGCGATCCCGGCCTCCTGGTCGCTCGATTTCGCCGTGCCCGTCTGCTTCATCGCGCTCGTCGCGCCGCTGCTGCGTTCCGCCCCGCACCTCGCGGCCGCCGGGGTCGCCTGCGCGGGCTCCATCGCCTTCTCCGGCCTGCCCTGGTCGCTCGGCATCTTCGCCGCCGCCCTCTGCGGCATCCTCGCCGGCGCGCAGACCGAGCTCTTCCTCAAGCGGAGGCAGCCGGCATGATCTCCGACACCGCCTTCTGGACCCTCACCGCCGCCCTCGGCCTCGGCACCTTCCTGATCCGCTTCTCCTTCCTCGGACTTCTGGGCGGCAGGCAACTGCCCGACTGGGCGCTGCTGCACCTCAAGTACGTCGGCGCCGCCGTCTTCCCCGCCCTCTTCACGCCCCTCCTCCTCTGGCCCGACGCCACCGGCGGCCAGACCGACCCGATCCGCCTCCTCGCCGCCGCCGCCGCCTTCGCGGCCGGCATCCGCTTCGGCGTGGTGCCCGCGATCGTGGCGGGGATGGGCTCGCTTTACCTTCTGCAATTCATCACCGGAGCCTGACATGATCGAAGAACCCCCCATCCTCCGCGTCCGCCGCACCTTCCCGCGCCCCACGGCCGAGCAGGTCGCCGCCTTCAAGGGCATGCCCACCGGCTTCATCTGCGACGCGATGAACGGCAAGGGCGCGCTCGCCACCGCCATCGCCCCGCTCGACCTCGGCCAACCCGCCATCTGCGGCCCCGCGCTGGTGGCCCAGAACGGCCCCGAGGAGATCCTCGCCACCCTCGCCGCCCTGAACCTGATCCAGCCGGGCGACGTGGTGGTGTCGTCGGTCGACGGCTGGCAGGGCGGCTCCGGCGCGGGCGACCAGATTTCGGGCATGATGAAGAACGCCGGCGCCGCAGGCTTCGTCACCGACGGCCCGATGCGCGACCGCGAAGGCGTGCTCGCCACCGGCCTGCCCTGCTGGTGCACGGGCCTCAACCCCAACTCGCCCTACGGCAAGGGCCCCGGCAGCGTCGGCCACGGCGCCGTGGTGGGCGGAACGCAGGTGATGAGCGGCGACATCATCGTCGCCGACGAGAACGGCGTGGTCGTCGTGCCCTTCGCCCGCATCGACGAGGTCGCCGCCAAGCTGGCCGAGGTGAAGGCCGCCGAGGATGCGCTGGAAGCCGAGGTGAAGGCCGGCAAGAAGGTGATCCTCGACCTCGAGGAGATGGCGAAGGAGGGCAAGGTCGTCTTCGACGACTGA
>CAYVQK010000088.1:0-13029 GCA_964454145.1 uncultured Oceanicola sp.
CGGTGGCCACCACGATGTTCTTCGCGGTCAGCTCCTCGGTGCCCTTGTCGGTCTTGACCGAGACCTTGCCCTTCCCGGTGATCTTTGCCTCGCCCATCATCGAGGTCACCTTGTTCTTCTTGAACAGGTGCTTGATGCCGCCCTCCATCTGCGCGGCCACGCCGCGCGAGCGCTTCACCACGGCGTCGAGGTCGTAGCTCGCCTTCTCCACCGAGAGACCGAAGTCCTTGGCCCGGTGCATCAGGTGAAACACCTCCGAACTCCTGAGCAGCGCCTTCGTCGGGATGCAGCCCCAGTTCAGGCAGATGCCGCCGAGGTTCTCGCGCTCCACGCAGACCACGCTCAGGCCCAGTTGGGCGGCGCGGATCGCGGCCACGTAGCCGCCGGGACCGGCGCCGATGACGATCAGGTCGAAGTTCTGCGAGGCCATGATTCTCTCCCGTTCCAAAACTAGTTTGGTATTAAACTATTTTCGCCACCCGGCGATAGCCCCTGCCCCGCACCGCATTGCCGCAGCTCCAGCGAGGCAGAAAACATCTTCTTTCCAACACGTTAAGCGACAGCCACCCAGCCACCCCCATCTTCGTCGTCGACATGGTTGAGCGACCAGCGGTAGCCACCCGCCTCAAGGTAGGCCAGTTCCTCCGCGCTCGATGTCCGCCCCAGCACCTCGTTGCGATAGGGAAAGCGCCCGAAATCGCGGATCACCTGCCGGTGGGCGCGCGCGTGGCGCAGGTTGTCGCTGCCCGGCATCCGCGACAGGAACAGCCGCACCGACTGGTCCTGGTCGGCCAGCACCTCAGAATGCATCATCGGCAGGTAGAAGAACTGCTGCGCCGGCCCCTTCACCCGCAGGTCGAGCTTCATCTGCACCGCCCACTTGGCCCACTCCCGGGCCAGCCCGTCGGTCTGGAAGCTGCGCGCATCGCCCCGGAACATGTTGCGCGGAAACTGGTCGGCAAGGATGATCCGCGCCAGGTTGGCCCGCATGCCCCAGCCCCAGTCGGGCCGGAAGCCGCCCGCAATGGCCTCCCAGCTCTCCAGGAACCGCCGGCGGATCTCGCCGTCCAGCGCCTCGTCCTGCTTGTACCAGTCCTCCGGACCGCAGTCCTCTGTCCAGAACCGGACGATCTCGTCGGCGTCAACCATGCGTGTACCTCCCGCTGCCAGAGTTGCACGGGCGGGCCCGCATCACAACTGTCAGGACCGGCCCTCGGCGGCCTCCTCCTCGCGGTTTTCGATGAAGACCTCCTGTGCCATGCCCGCCGCCACCGGGGTGGCCGAGGGCAGCACCGGCGCATAGTGGCCGGTGTCCTCAACCGCCACGCCGGGCCGCCGGGTCATCCGCCAGAAGGCATAGCCCGCCACCGCCGCCATCAGCACCGCGATGTAGAGGAAGAAGCCGAGCGGCCCGGCCACGCTCATCAGCCAGCCGGTGACCAGCGGGCCGGCAATGGCGCCGAGCCCGTTGATGAACATCAGGCCCCCGCTCGCGCCGGCCATGTCGTCAGGCTCGAGAAAGTCGTTGGTATAGGCGATGAGCAGTGCGTAGAGCGGATTGGTCATGCCGCCGATGGCGAGGCCCGCCACCAGGATCGCCCAGAACAGCCCGCCGAAGACGAGGCCGAAGAGCGCCCCCGCCCCGCCCGCCACCGCGAGCAGCGCGATGAGCATCCGCCGGTCCATCCGGTCGCTGATCCAGCCCACCGGGTATTGCAGCACCAGCCCGCCGATGTAGATCGAGGCGACGAAAGCCGAGATCTGCGCCACCGAGAGCCCTGCCTGCGCGCCGAAGACCGCCGCCATGCCGAAGAGCGCCGAGTAGATGCCCCCCACCAGGAAGGTGCCCACGCAGCCCAGCGGCGAGATCCGGTAGAGCGCGATCAGCGACAGCGGCTTCGTCGTGTCGAAGGCCGGCGTCGGCTGCACGCTCAGCAGGATCGGCGCGAAGGAGATCGACACCAGCACCGAGGGGATGACGAAGAGCACGAAGCCCGAGGGGTCGGCGGTGAGCAGGAGCCCCTGCGCCGCCACGATGCCCACCATCTGCACGATCATGTAGACCGACAGCGCCTTGCCCCGGATGTCGGAACTGACCGAGCTGTTCAGCCAGCTCTCCGCCGTCACGTAGACCCCCGAGAAGCAGAAGCCGATGATCACCCGCCCCAGCACCCAGGCCCAGGGCTCCGTCACCGTGGGGTAGAGCACCAGCACGGCCGAGATGAAGGAGCCCAGCGCCGCGAAGACCCGCACATGCCCCACCCGCCGGATCATCTCGGGCGCCATCCGCGAGCCGCCGAGGAAGCCGAGGAAGTAGGCCGACATGACAAAGGACATCTCCCAGGTCGAGAAGCCCTCCAGCGCGCCCCGGATGCCCAGCAGCGTGCCCTGCACGCCGTTGCCCACCATGAGCATCATCACGCCCAGCAGCAGCGCCCAGGTGCTCGTAATTACCTTGATCATCGCAATCGGCCTTTCCGTAGTCCGTCCCCAGTTGGCCCGACGGGCCCCGGGGTCAACCGCCTGCCAGCGACATCGCCGGGCGATCCGCGCCGGGCAGGAGCAGCGAGGCATCCCCATAGGAGAAGAACCTGTAACGCCGCTCTATGGCATGGCGGTAAATATCCCTAACACGATCCTGGCCCATGAGCGCAGAGACCAGCATCATCAGCGTCGATTTCGGCAGGTGGAAGTTGGTCATCAGCGCGTCGGTCAGGCGGAAGGTGAAGCCGGGATAGATGAAGATATCCGTCTCCCCCTCCCACGGCGCGATCACGCCCGGCTCCAGCGCCGCGCTCTCGATCAGCCGCAGCGCGGTGGTGCCCACCGGGATGATCCGCCCGCCCGCCGCCTTGGTGGCGTTGATCTCGGCGGCCGCCTCTGCGCTCACCTCGCCGCGCTCGGCATGCATCCGGTGCGTCGTCACGTCCTCCACCGTCACCGGCAGGAAGGTGCCCGCGCCGACGTGCAGCGTCACCTCGGTCAGCCCCACGCCCATCGCGCGGATGCGCTCCAGCAGCGCCTCGTCGAAGTGCAGGCTCGCCGTCGGCGCCGCCACCGCGCCCGCGCGCCGCGCGAAGACGGTCTGATAATCCTCCCGGTCGGCCGCGTCGGCGGCCCGCCGCGCGGCGATGTAGGGCGGCAGCGGCATCGCGCCGACCTGCTCCAGCGCCGCGTCGAAATCGGCGCCCTCCACCGAGAACCGCAGCCTCACCTCGCCGCCGTCCCGCTCCAGCACCTCCGCCGAGAGCCCGGCGCCGAACTCCACCACCTCGCCCGGCTTCACCTTCTTCGCCGGCCGCGCCAGAGCCAGCCAGACCCCGCCTGCCCCCGGCTCGAGCAGCGTCACCTCCACCCGCGCCTCCACCGGGCCCTGCGCGCTGTCGCGCCGCCGGATGCCGGAGAGCCGCGCCGGGATCACCTTGGTGTTGTTCAGCACCAGCCGGTCGCCGGGCCGCAGGTAGTCCACGATATCCGCCACCCCGCGGTCATCCGTCCAGTCCGGCCCCGCCACCAGCAGCCGCGCCGAGACGCGGGGCCGCGCAGGCCGCACCGCGATCAGCTCTTCGGGCAGGTCAAAGTCAAAGTCATCCAGCTTCATGCCCCGCGCCCTACCTGCGAGCCCCCTCCCAGCACAAGCCCCAACCTCGGGCCTTCCCCCTCACATCGAGGTCAACGCGCCGCGCCCGTTCATTTTCTTGCGTGAAATACTCCGGGGGTGTGGGGGCAGCGCCCCCACGGCGCCACGGTCCGGCCCGGCACCCCGCCCGCCTAGTTCGCCAGCTTCGGCGGCGGCTGGCGGAAGATCTCTCGGAAGATCCCCGGCGTCAGCACCGACAGCGGGTTCACGCTCACCTTCGGCCCCGAGGCCGGGCCGGTCATCTTGTAGTTGAACCCGAAGAATCCCTCGCCCCGCTTCGAGATGATCCGCCCGATCCCGTTCACCACGTAGATCGGCGAGAACACCCCCTGCACCGACATGTAGTCGCGCCCCATGTCGTAGACCCCGGCCATCGAGATGCCCACCGAGGGGCCCACCGCCGAGCCTTGCCTGATCTCCACCGCATTGGGCGTGAGCCGGAAGTCCACCTGCGTATTGGTCAGCAGCAGGCCCGCGCCGTTCAGCTGCTCCAGCAGCCCCACCACCGAGATCGCGTTCAGCAGCGCCGCGAGGCCCGGCGCGCTCTGCACCCGCACGTTCTGCACCTTCAGCTGCCCGTTGTACTGCCCCGGCTCCGCGCGCGGGCTCAGCAGCAGCTCCATCACCCCGCCCTTGCCCTTCTTGAACAGCCCGGCCGCGCGGAACACGCTGCCCGCGTCCTCCGACACCATCCGCACCGCCGTCTTGCCCTGCACCGGCGCCAGCGTGCCCGAGACCGGCGCCGCCCCGTTCACCGCGCCGCGGAAGCTGCCGTTCAGCCCGCCCCGGGTGGTCAGGTCGGCGCGGAAGCCGGTGAGCGAGATGCCGTCGGAGATGATGAGCCGGTCGAGCGCGAGGCTCATCGGCGCCCCCGCCGTGCCGCCGCCTCCGCCCTGGGCGAAGGAGGTGCGGCGGATGTCCACCCAGCCGCCCCGCACCGTCACCGCCGGGGTGGCCCCCTTGCCGCGCCCGGTGAGCGTCACCGGCGCGTCGATCCACTGGCCCGCCTTCACGCGGGAGAATTCCGCCGTGCGCAGCCCGCCGCCGGGGTTCAGCGTCACCCGCCCCTCCGCCGAGAGCCCCGGCGCCGAGAGCGCCAGCCGCTCGATCGCCGGCGGCTCGCCGAGCTGGCCCGACACCTGCAGCGAGCCCGCGGTCGCCCGGCCCTTGCTCCAGGCCAGCTCGCGGATCGTGAGGCCCATGCGGTTGAGGTCGGAGCGCAGCGAGAAGCGCGGAGCCTGGTCGCGGGCGAGGTCGATGGTGAACTGCCCCGCACCCGCCCCTGAGACCATCCCGTCGGGCAGGCCGATGTTGAAGCGGTCGACGAAGGCCTGGCTCAGCTCGATGGTCCCCTCCACCCGGCTCGGCTGGGGCCCCGGCTGGTCGATCGGCTGCACCCAGGCCGCGGTGAAGGGCAGCCCGTCGATCCGGCCCGGCCCGCTGATGACGATCTCCTCGCCATGGGCCCGCAGCTCCAGCCGGTCGGCGGCAAGGCTGCGCCCGGGCACAACCTGCTCCGAGCGGACATCGCTCAGCACGCCCGCCACGCGGAAGTCGATCTGCTCCTGCGGCACGTCCTTGATCAGCGGAAAGCGGATCACCCCGTCGAGCGCGGCATGGCCCTCGGCGATGTCCACCGGCTGCTCCGCCTTGGAGAGAAAGCGCCACGGCTCCTGGTCGAGGATCGACAGCACCGCCGTGGCGCTGCTGGAGGACACCAGCTGGATCTCCATGTCGGCGGGCTCCTGGTGCACGTCGGGCACCCGCAGCACCGTGCCGGCCACGTCGATCCGCCCGCCCTCTGGCGCGTCGATGTGGCCCGCGTCGAGCGAGAGGGTGTAGGCATCCTCCGAGATCGAAGAATATCCCGTGCCCCCCTTCACCGGCGGCAGGCTGGGCAGCACCAACACCTCGGCATCGCGGAACTCGTAGACGAGGCTGACCACCGGCCGCGCCTCTCCCGGCCGCGCACGCAGCGCGCCGGCGACGTTGAAGAGCTCGCCCGCCTGCACCCGCTCCGATATCCACTCGCGGGTCTTCGAGGCGAGCCCCACCGGCCAGAGCGCCAGCAGCCGCTCATGGCCGATCCGGTCCACCTCGAGGTCGATCCCCGCCTCCCAGCCCTCCGGCACCGGCCGGGCGCTGCCGCGGGCGCGCAGGGTCACCCCATCGCCCTCCAGCACCATCTGGCCGATCTGCAGCCTGAGCGGATCGAGCGAGAGCTTCAGGTCGAGCGCGCCGGAGCCGAAGGTGAGCCCCTCGGCGAAGACGCCGGAGGGGTCCACCCGCACCTCGGAGAAGGCGAGTTGCCCCACCAGGTCCGTGGGCCAGCCGGTGGCCTCCATTCCCTCCAGGTAGGCCTGACCGGTCGCGGTGAAGGCCCCGTCCGGCGCGGCGAGCTGGAGTTCGTCGAAGACGAGCCGCGCGGCCTCGGGGATGTAACGGAAATAGCTGCGCCCGCCATCGAGCGTGATCGGCGCCTGCCCCTGCCCGGGCTCGATCGCCCCCGCGCCGATCTCGAGCTGCCCGGCGAGCTCGGCCAGCGCGCCCGCCTCGTCCACCCGCGCCCGCATCGACCCCGCGAGCGGCGCGTCGAGCAGCCCCAGGAAGGCGGTGGCGGGGCTCAGGGTGGCCACGTCCTGCGTCGTCACCCCGTCGATGCTGGCGCCCAGCTCGGCGGCGGTGGAGCCCTTCTGCGAGGTGAAGTTCAGCGTCACGCTGGCGGGAGCGACCTCGAACCCGGCCGGCTCTGCCGCGCCCTCCGGCAGGCTTTCGCCGGCGAGCTGCAGCGCGAGCCGGGCGGAAACCTGCGCCTCGTCCTGCGCGATCACCAGCTCGCCGTCGTAGAGCACCCATTCCCGCCCCGAGCGGGCGTCGAAGAACTCCAGCACCAGCTCGTCGGCGCGGATCTCGCCGATCGGCACGAAGCTCGGCAGAGCCAGCATGGTGTCGATCCGGTCGAGCAGCTCGGCGAGACTGCCCGCGCCCTGCCAGTTGAGGTCGGCATTGCCCAGCCGCAGGTCGAACCGTCCGTCCCGGTCGCGCGAGGCCCGCATCGCCGCGCCGCTGATGCTGATCGTCCGCGGCTGAACCCGGCCCTCCAGCAGCGCGCCGCGGTCCAGCGTCGCGCCCATGGCCGGCACATGGGCGATATGGGTGCCGTCGGGCGCGCGGATGTCGACCTCGCGGAAGGTGACCTGCGGCAGCGCGGTGCGCTGGAACACCACGTAGAGCCCGCCCATCTCCACCTGCGCGCCGCCGAGCCCCTCGTTGAGCCGCGCCTGCACCCGCTCGGCCAGCCAGTCGGGCGCGGGCAGCTCACGCCCGGCGGTGAGAAGGATGGTGAGGATCACCAGCACCACGCAGAGCACCGCGACGTCGAAGGCCCAGATCAGCGGCTTGGCCAGCAGGCGGCGCTTCCGGATCCTGCGGCGCGGCCGCTCCGGCGCGCTGTGGCTGTCCTCCCCGGTCTCCTCCGGCCGGTCCAGCGCCCCGCCCGCGCGCAGCGCCTGCACCACACCCTCGCCGCCCGTCACCGGCACCTCCGCCGCGCCAAGCGCCGGGGCGGCGCTTTCGGCGGGCAGCGCGGCATCGAGCCCCACCCGTTCCGGCGTGATCAGCAGAAGCGGCGGAAGTCTGCCGTCGTCCCCCGGATCGGCCGCGCCGAGCGGCCTTGGCGGGCCGCAGGCTTCGGGCGCCGCCGGGCCAAGACGCACCGCCTCCGCCTGCCGTTCGGCCTCCGCCGCGGCATCGAACCACCGCGCACGCCCCTCGGGCGCCGCGTCATGGGGCTTCTGCTTCGGCGGGCTCATCGGCCTCGGTCTTCCTTCGGTGCCGGCGCTCTGGCCTGTCTGCTCTCGCGCCCCATATTCGCAGGACCGGCGCGGTTTGAGAAGCGCCTAGAGAAGGAGACAGTTTCATGGACCTTACCGGCCAGACAGCCCCCGACTTCACCCTGCCCCGCGACGGCGGCGGCGAGATCACCCTTTCCGCCCACCGCGGCAGCCCGGTGGTGCTCTATTTCTACCCGCGCGACGACACCCCGGGCTGCACCACCGAGGCGGTCGAGTTCACCGCTGCGCTGAACAACTTCCTCGAGGCCGGCGCGACGGTGATCGGCGTCAGCCGCGACACCGTCGCCAAGCACGAGAAGTTCATCGCCAAGCACTCCCTCGGGATCCCGCTGGTGGCCGACGAGGACGGCAAGGTCTGCGAGGCCTACGGCACCTGGGTCGAGAAGAGCATGTATGGCAAGACCAGCATGGGCATCGAGCGCTCGACCTTCCTGATCGACGCCGAGGGCAAGGTGGCGCGCGAGTGGCGCAAGGTGAAGGTGAAGGGCCACGTGGAAGAGGTGCTGGAGGCGGTGAGGGGGCTCTGAGGGTCGCGCTCAACTGAAAAAAACGCGAGCCGTGCAGCGCCGACCCGCAGGGCGCCGCTGCCCGGCTTCCGTCCGGCCTCCGGCTCCCCTACAACGCCGCCATGACCGCCACCCTTTCCGCCCTCGCCTGCGACGTGCTCACCTGCCCCGAAGGCCGCGGCAAGGCCGAGCTCTCGCGCCGCCACGCCGCCACCTGGCTCGCCTCCCGCGACGCCGGCACGCCCCTGCCGCTGGGCGACACCATGCCGCCCGACGCCCCCGCCCGCCCCGAGAAACCGGCGCTCCTCGATCCGCGCGACGTGCCCCGCCGCCGCCCCGGCACCGAGGCCGGCCGCCGCGCCATCCTCCATGCCGTCGCCCACATCGAGCTCAATGCCATCGACCTGCATTGGGATGTCGTCGCACGCTTCACCGCCACGCCCATGCCGCTCGGCTTCTACGACGACTGGGTGCGCGCCGCCGATGACGAGAGCCGGCACTTCATGCTGATGGACGACTGCCTGGCCGAACTCGGCATGTCCTACGGCAGCCTCGACGCCCATGCCGGCATGTGGCGCGCCGCCGCCGACACCGCCCACGACCTGCCCGCCCGGCTCGCGGTGGTGCCCATGGTGCTCGAGGCCCGCGGGCTCGACGTGACCCCGGGCATGATCGCGCTGTTCGAAACCGCGGGCCTCGCCTCCGCCGTGGCCGCGCTGAAAACGATCTACGCCGAGGAGGTCTCCCACGTCGCCTATGGCGCCAAGTGGTTCAACTGGCTCTGCGGCCGCGATGGCCTCGACCCGAAGGAGGCCTTCCACGCGCTGGTGCGCCGCTACTTCCCTGGCGGGCCCAAGCCGCCCTTCAACGAGGAAAAGCGCGCCGAGGCCGGGATGCCGCCCGATTTCTACTGGCCGCTGGTGGAGTGAGCCGCGCCCGCCCGCCTGCGGCAGCCCGCCGCATGTTGTTGTTCACATGACAACAAATCGGCAAGAAACCGCCGAATCAGCGCCCATCACACGGCGTTAACCTTCTCGTGGACTGTGCCAAACTTGCCATACCGCAAGGGGTTGCGGTAACAGGTCTGCAATTCGATCGGGCAGCTGGGAGCCCGGCGGAGGACATTGGGGTACGGGGAACAGGAACGGATCATTGAAAGCACGCGTCTTGCATCGCCTGCACAGCGCCCTTGAGCGCCATTTGCCCGAGCAGCGGCTCTTTCTGCGCTCGGACACCGAAACCCGGTTCATCCGGCTGAAACCCGAGACGCAGCTGATCGCGCTCACCGGGTCGGCCCTCGTGGTGGGATGGGCGATCATCGCCACCGCCGTGCTGCTGATGGACTCGATCGGATCGGGCTCGTTCCGCGAGCAGGCCGCACGCGAGCAGAAGAGTTACGAGACGCGGCTGAACGCGCTCTCCTCCCAGCGCGACGCGCGCGCCGAAGAGGCCGCCGCCGCCCAGGAGCGCTTCAACGCCGCGCTCCAGCAGATCTCGGTGATGCAGTCGCAGCTCCTGGCCTCCGAAGACCGCCGCCGCGAGCTGGAAACCGGGCTCGGCGTGGTCCAGTCCACCCTGCGCCGCACCATGAAGGAGCGCGACGAGGCGCTCGCCGGCCAGGCCGAGGCGATCGCCACCCTCGAGGGCGCCACCGGCTCCGCCAAGACCACCGATGGCCGCCTGTCCGACGTCGAAGGCACCGTCGACTTCCTCACCGCCGCCCTCGAGAGCACCGCGCGCGAGCGGGACGCGATGGCCGACACCGCCGCCGCCGCCCGCGAGGAGGCCCAGGCCCTGGCCTTCGAGCGCGAACTGCTGCTCGACCGCAACGACCAGATCTTTACCCAGCTCGAAGAGGCGCTCACCGTCTCCGTCGCGCCGCTCGACAAGATGTTCCGCGATGCCGGCCTGCCGCCGGACCAGCTCATCAACACCGTGAAGCGCGGCTACTCGGGCCAGGGCGGCCCGCTGACTCCGCTGACCTTCTCCACCAAGGGCATGCCGCTCGACATGGGGCAGAACCGCGCCAACAACATCCTCAAGGGCCTGGAGCGGATGGACTACTACCGGATCGCGGCGCAGAAGGCGCCGTTCTCGATCCCGGTGAAGTCGGCCTTCCGCTTCACCTCCGGCTTCGGGCCGCGCTGGGGCCGGATGCACAACGGCACCGATTTCGCCGCCGCCTACGGCACCCCGATCTATGCCACCGGCGACGGCGTGGTGATCCACGCGGGCCGCCAGTCGGGCTACGGAAACCTCGTGAAGATCCAGCACGAGTTCGGCATCGAGACACGCTATGCGCACATGAGTGCCGTTCGCGTGAAAGTGGGTCAAAGGGTCTCGCGCGGGGACCGCATCGGTGATATGGGAAGCACCGGACGGTCCACCGGCGTCCACCTCCATTACGAAGTCCGGGTCGGCGGCAAGCCGGTAAACCCGATGACCTACATCAAGGCAGGACAAGATGTTTTCTAAATCCAGGATCAACGAGCCTGGCTCCGGCGCTGGCGCCGAGGCCGGCAAACCCGCAGCCGACAGCGCGAGCAGCGCGAAGCAGGCCACCACCCCGCCCTCGGGCGCGCCCTCTTCCGCCGCCCCCGCCACGCCCAAGGCCAAGCCGCCGGCGTCGACCCTGTCGTCCGACCTGACCATCGTCGGCAACATCAAGACCACCGGCGACATCCAGATCGAGGGCACCGTGGAAGGCGACATCCGCGCCCACCTGCTCACCGTCGGCGAAGGCGCCACCGTGCGCGGCGAGTGCATCGCCGATGACGTCGTGGTGAACGGCCGCGTCGTCGGCCGCGTCCGCGGCCTGAAGGTGCGCCTCACCTCCACCGCCCGCGTCGAGGGCGACATCATCCACAAGACCATCGCGATCGAGAGCGGCGCCCACTTCGAAGGCTCGGTGCAACGCCAGGACGACCCGCTCGCCTCCGGCAACACCTCGGCCCCCAAGCCGCTGCCGACCCCGGAGCCTTCCAAGGCCCAGGGCTGACGCAAGCCTGACCCGGTTTCGAAAGGGCGCCCTCCGGGCGCCCTTTTTGCGTCTCGGGGGCCTCGCTGCGCTCGGTGCCTGCCTGTTGCCTCGCTGCCCTCGGCGGGGCGCGCGGGTTGCGCGGTGCCGCGCCCGTCTCCGGCGTCGCGCCGTTGGCGCCGGCGGGATCGAGTATTTCCGGCAAGAAAATGAACAGGTGAAGCAGCTTGCGGTCGCCTTCCGCGCGGCCCATACCTCGGCCCATGACCGAAGTCCTCTCCATCTCCGGCACCATCTTCGCGCTCATCGCCCTGGGCTGGGGGCTGGTGAAGCGCGGCGTCTTCGCCACGCCCGCGCTCGACGTTCTGGGCGGCTACGTCGTCACCTGCGCCCTGCCCGCGCTGATCTTCCGCGCGGTCTCGTCGCGGCCCGTGGGCGAGACCTTCGACGCGGCCTACCTTCTGGTGCTGCTCGTCACCTCGCTCGCGATGTTCGGCGGCGGCTACTGGGCCCTGCGCCGCCTGTTCCGCTGCTCGCCCATGGCCGCCACCTTCGGCGCCATGGGGATCAGCTGCGCCAACTCGGGCTTCGTCGGCTACCCGATGCTGGGGCTCGCCCTGCCCGACATGGCCGAGCACGCGCTGGCGCTGAACATGAGCTTCGAGAACCTGGTGATGATCCCGCTCGTCCTGGCCCTGGCCGAGGCCGAGAAGGCCCGCGCGGGCGGCAGCGGCACCGGCATCGCCCCGCTCATCGCCCGCCGCCTCGCCACCTCGCCGGTCATCCTGGCGCTCTTCGCCGGGCTCGCGGTGGCTGCCCTCGGCCTGCCCCTGCCGCAAGTGGTGACCGGGCCGGTGAACATCCTCGCCAATTCCTCCGCCGCCGTCTCGCTCATCGTGATCGGCGGCGGCCTCGCCGCCCTCACCCTGCGCGACCTCGGCGCCCTGGCCTGGACGATCACCCTCGCCAAGCTGCTGGTGATGCCCGCGCTGGCCTTCGCCCTCCTCGCCGCGCTCGCCGCCACGGGCCTCAGCCCGGAGCCCTCCGCCCTCGGCCCGGCGCTCCTGGTGATGACGGCGCTGCCCGCCATGTCGATCTACCCGGTGCTGGCCCGCCGCTACGGCGAGGTCACAACCCCCGCCGCCGTACTGCTGCTGCAGACGCTCGTCAGCTTCGTCACCCTCACCCTTCTGCTGGCGCTCCTGGGCTTGCCACAGAGCCCGGCGGGTGGATGAGCGCCCGGGTGTAGAGGTGCCAGGTGGCGTGGCCCAGCACCGGCAGCGCCACGAGCAGGCCGAGGAACCACGGCAGCATCGCCGCGAAGAGGAGCCCCGCCAGCAGCGCGGCCCAGGCCAGCATCACCAGCTTGTTCTCCCTCACCACCTCGAGGCTCGTCAGCATCGCGGTGATGAAATCCACCTCCCGGTCGAGCGCGAAGGGGATGGAGACCACGGTGAGCGCGTAAAGCAGCAGCGCCACCGCCGCACCGAAGAGCACCTGCACCGCGATCAGCCGCAAACCCTGCGGCGTCATCAGCGCGTCGAGCCCGGCGGAGATGTTCACCAGCGCCCGGGGCCCGAGGAACACGGCGAAGAGCATGTGGGCGAAGAAGGTGTAGAACAGGAAGTAGATGACGATGATCGCCCCGATCCAGGGGATCTGCCGCGCCCGCTCGCGCCAGACCCGCAAGAGCACGCCGTTGCGCCCCAGGAAGGTCAGCCGCTCGCCCCGCGCGAGGCGGCGGGAAACGACGTAGAGCCCCACGGCGGCGAAGGGGGCGATGAGCGGGAAGCCGAGCGACAGGATCAGCACCGTGGCGACGTGGCCGAGCGAGAGCTTCACCATGGCGAAGCCGCCGAGCGCGTAGACCAGCGCGAAGAAGAGCCCGAACTGCGGCGCACGGGTGAAATCCCGCCAGCCTGCGGCAAGCGCCGCGCGCAGGTCGGCAAAGCTCAGCCGGGCGACCTCGGGTTTCGGGGCGGCGTCGGCAAATGTGGCGTCAAGCATGTGTCCTCCTGGCATGCCCGCGCGGTTTCCGTCGGGTATTTGGCC
>CAYVQK010000088.1:13129-14808 GCA_964454145.1 uncultured Oceanicola sp.
CTACCCCACCCCCGGCACGCGCGCGCCCGGCCAGTCCGTCGCGGCATGATACCCCTCCGCCAGAGCCAGCAGCGCGGCATCGGCCCCGCGCGGGCCCATGAGCTGCACCCCGGCAGGCAGCCCCTCCGGCCCGAAGCCGGCAGGCAGGTTCACCACCGGCAGGCCGATGAGCGAGGCCGGGATCACGCATTCCATCCAGCGGTGGTAGGTGTCGGCCGCCACGCCCGCCACCTCCTTCGGCCAGTCCCACTCGGCCGGGAAGGGCCAGAGCTGGGTGGAGGGCAGCAGCACCGCGTCGTAGCGGGCAAACATCTCCGCCGCCGCGCGATACCACTCCGAGCGCAGCGCGCTGGCCGCGAGGATCTCGGCGTTCGACAGCCCCCTGCCCCGCTCGATCTCCCAGACCATCGCCGGCTTCAGCAGATCGCGCGTCGCCGGATCGTCGAGCCAGGCGCCCTTTCCGCCCGCCACCGCCCAGGCCCGCAGTGCCACCCAGCTCTCCCAGAGCTGCTCGGCCGGATAGGGCGGCGCGACCGGCTCCACCACCGCGCCAAGGCTCTCGAACACCGCCGCCGCCGCCGCGCCCCGCTCCAGCAGCCCCGGCTCCATCGGCCAGGCCCCGCCCCAGTCGCCGAGCCAGCCGATCCGCTTGCCCGCGGGTCCGTCGCCACCTGGCACGAACACCGCACCGCCCGGCTGACGCGCATCCGGCCCCGCGATGACACCCAGCAGCAGCGCAAGATCCTCGGGCGTGCGCGCCATCGGCCCCAGCGTGGCCAGCGGATGCAGGATCATCTCGCCCACCGGGTCATCCGGCACCAGCCCGTGGCTCGGGCGCATCCCGTAGACATTGTTCCAGGCCGCCGGGTTGCGCAGCGAGCCCATCATGTCGGAGCCATCGGCCAGGGCGACCATGCGCGTGGCCAGTGCCACCGCCGCCCCGCCCGAGGAGCCGCCCGCAGAGCGCGAGAGGTCATAGGGGTTGCGGGTGACACCGAAGATCGGGTTGTAGCTGTGCGAGCCCAGGCCGAACTCGGGCACATTGGTCTTGCCGATGAGGATCGCGCCCGCAGCCCTCAGCCGCGCCGGCAGCAGGTCATCCGCCTCCGGCACGTGATCGGCAAAGATCGGGCTGCCCCAGGTGCTGCGGATGCCCTTCACCGCGGTGAGGTCTTTCACCGCCATCGGCAGGCCCCAGAGCGGGCCGCCGGGCCCGGCCTCCTCCGCCGCACGGGCCTCGGCCAGCAGCGCCTCCTCGTCCCTCAGCGAGACGACGGCATTCACGGCCGGGTTCACCTCGGCGATGCGCGCCAGCGTGGCCTGCATCACTTCCACCGGCCCCACCTCGCGCCGCCGCAGGAGCCCGGTGAGCGCGACGGCGGAGAGGTCGGTGAGGGCCATCAGCTTTCGGCCTGGGCCTCGCTCCGGCTCTTGCCGGAGACATCCATCGCCAGCGTCGCGGCCATGAAGCCGTCGAGGTCGCCGTCGAGCACGCCCGAGGTGTCGGAGGTCTCGTGGTTGGTCCGCAGGTCCTTCACCATCTGGTAGGGCTGCAGCACGTAGGAGCGGATCTGGTTGCCCCAGCCCGCGCTGCCCTTGCTCTCATGCGCGGCGTTGATCGCCTCGTTCCGCTTGTCGAGCTCCATCTGGTAGAGCCGCGATTTCAGCGCCTTCATGGC
>CAYVQK010000089.1:0-14736 GCA_964454145.1 uncultured Oceanicola sp.
GTCGCTGAGGATGAAGAAGCTGGCCTCCTCGCCCTCCATGAACTCCTCGATCACCACCTCGGCCCCGGCGGCGCCGAACTCGCCGCCGAACATGTCGTCGATGGCGTCGAGCGCCTCGGCCTCGGTCATGGCGACGATGACGCCCTTGCCCGCCGCGAGGCCGTCGGCCTTGACCACGATGGGCGCGCCTTGGGCGCGGATGTAGTCTTTCGCGGCGGTAGCATCGGTGAAGCGGGCGTAACCGGCGGTGGGCGCCCCGCAGGCATCGCAGATTTCCTTGGTGAAGCCCTTTGAGGCCTCGAGCCGCGCCGCCTCTGCCGACGGCCCGAAGGTGAGGATACCCGCCTCGCGCAGCCTGTCGGCCACGCCTGCGGCCAGCGGGGCCTCGGGGCCGATCACCACGAAATCCACCGTGTTCTCGTGGCAGAACTCGGCCACGGCGCCGCCATCCTCGATGTCGAGCGCGGCAGTTTCGCACATCGCCTCGATGCCGGCGTTGCCGGGGGCGACGATCAGCCGGTCGCACTTGGGGTTCTGCAGGATCGCCCAGGCCAGCGCATGTTCGCGCCCGCCGCTGCCGAGGATGAGGATGTTCATGTGTGCTCCCTTGGACTTGGGTTGGGGGCGTTCTAAGGTTGGCGGGAGAGCAGCACAAGACCAGTACGGGGGTGGCCCATGGACCTGATCGACGATCCGCAGCCGGGCGGGAATGCCCCCGAGTTCACCGTGTCCGAGCTGTCGGGCGCGGTGAAGCGCGTGGTGGAGGGCGAGTTCGGCTTCGTCCGGGTGAAGGGCGAGGTGGGGCGCGTGGTGCGGGCGCGGTCGGGGCATCTGTACTTCGACCTGAAGGATGACCGGAGCGTGCTGGCCTGCACCACCTGGAAGGGGCAGGTGGAGGGGCTTTCCGTCATCCCCGAGGAGGGGATGGAGGTGGTGGCGCAGGGCAAGCTGACCACCTTCCCGAGCCAGTCTAAGTACCAGATGAACGCGACAGAGGTGGCCGTGGCGGGCGTGGGCGCGCTGATGGCGATGCTGGAGAAGCGCCGGGTGGCGCTGGCGGCGGAGGGGCTGTTCGACGCCGAGAGGAAGCGGAGGCTGCCGTTTCTGCCGGAGATCATCGGGGTGGTCACGAGCCCGCAGGGGGCGGTGATCCGCGATATTCTCCATCGGCTGCGCGACCGGTTTCCGCGCAAGGTGCTGGTCTGGCCCGTCGCCGTGCAGGGCAAGGAGTGCGCGCCGCAGGTGGCCCGGGCGATCGAGGGGTTCAACGCGCTGACCCCCGGGGGGGCGTTGCCGCGGCCCGACCTGATCATCGTGGCGCGGGGCGGGGGCTCGATAGAGGATCTCTGGGGGTTCAACGAGGAGGTGGTGGTGCGGGCCGCCGCCGGATCTGCGATCCCGCTGATCTCGGCGGTGGGGCACGAGACGGATACGACGCTGATCGACCATGCCGCCGACCGGCGCGCGCCCACGCCGACGGCGGCCGCGGAAATGGCGGTGCCGGTGCGGCTGGAGCTGATGGCGGCCGTGGACGGCTTTGGCGGGCGGCTCAGGCGGGCGGTGTCCGACGCGGTGCGCGGACGGCGGCAGCGGCTGACAGACCTCGGCCGCGCCTTGCCCCGGCCGGAGGTGGTGCTGGGTGGGGCGCAGCAGCGGCTCGACCAGTGGGCCGACCGGTTGCCCGCGGCGCTTCGGACTGCGGTGCTGAAGAAGCGCGGCGCGTTGGGCGAGGCGGCGGCGGGGCTCCGGCCCGGGGCTGTGCGGCAGGGCATTGCGCAAAGGCGCGACCGGGTGGCGCGAGCGGGGGCGCGGCTTGGGCCTGAGCTGGCCCGCGGCGCGGCGCGTGCGCGGGAGAGGCTGGAGGCGCGGTCGCAGCGGCTGCGGCCTGCGCTGGTGGCGGACCGGATCGCGCGCGGGAGCGAGCGGCTGGGCGTGCTTTCGGCCCGGCTCGATGCCGCCCGTCGTAGCGGCGACCAGGTGCGGGCGCAGCGGCTGGAGAGCCTGTCGCGGCTGCTCGGTTCGCTCGGCTATGAGGAGACGCTGAAGCGCGGCTTCGCGGTGGTGCGCGAGGGCGAAGAGGTGGTGACGAGCGCCGCGCGGGCGAAGGCGGCGGTGGGGCCGCTGGAGATCCAGTTCGCAGACGGGCGGATGGTGCCGGGCGGCGGGGCGGTGAAGCGGAAGCCTGCGGCGAAGGAGCCGCCGCCGGAGCAGGGGGATCTGTTCTGAGGGCAGGGTGGGGAAACGTCCCGACCTGTCCCGGCAGATGGCCAGGCCGGATCAGCCGAGCGCTGCCTGAGCCCCCACCTGTTCATTTTCTTGCTTCAAATATCTCCGGGGGTGCGGGGGCAGGGCCCCCGCTCCGCCCTGGACGCATGAACCGTCGTCGATAATTGAACGCCCGTTCAGGCGCCGACGTCGGGGCCGAGGCAGAGCATGGGCTCGTCGGCGTCGGTGACCTCGTAGAGCTCGGTGCCGGCGGGGTCATTCTCGAAGAGCGCGCGCATGCCGCCGGGCTCGTCCCAGAAAGTCCAGCATTGCGGGGCTCCGGGCTGGTCCTCGTAGACGAAGCAGATGAACTGCTCGGCCTCGTACCAGTAGCCCTCCTTGCATTGCCCGTCGAGAAACGACCACCGCACGCGGTTGCCGGGGAGGTATTCCTCCACGCCGTAGGCGGTGCCGTGGTTGTTGTAGTAGAGCGTGCGGCCCTGCGTGTAGCTGTCGAACTGGTCGCCGGACATCGGCTGGGCGGCGAGCGCGGGGGTGGCTGCGGCGAGGGCGGCTGCAAGCAGGATCGAGCGCATGGGGTCTCCGGGTTGCCTGTCGTTTTGCGGCAGAATGGCAGATGGCCCTCCGTGGGGGAAGGCCCGGGCCGGTCACGCCCGCGCGATCCCGGGCTGCGGCAGGGGCCGCGCCGCAGCTTCGGGCAAGCGGGTGTGCACGCGGGCGACGCGGGGGTTCATCACCCGTTTCCAGAGCCGCGGCATCAGCGCCAGCGTGGCCATGGCGGGCAGTGGCCCGGGCAGCATCGGCGCGCCGGAGGGCAGGGTGAGCGAGGGGTAGGGCGTGGTCGGGTGCGCGTGGTGGTCGGAGTGGCGCGGCGCGTGGAGCATCATCAGCGAGGAGAAGACATGGGGTGCGTTCCAGCTGTGGGCGTCCGAGACCGGCTCGTAGCGGCCATCGGCGCGGCGGGCGCGGGTGAGGCCGTAGTGCTGGACGTAGTCGGAGAGCAGGAGCTGCGCGGTGGCATAGGCGCCGAGCCCGATGTGGGCGGCGAGCCCGGCGGCGCCGAAGGCCAGCGTGGAGGCGGCGAGCAGGGCCAGCGTGCCTGCGATGTAATTGACGTAGGGTGTGTGCCAGGCGGGCCTGCCGGCCCGGGCCAGCATCTCGCGTTCGGCGCGGTAGCCGGCCGTGAAGCTGCCGGCCCAGGCGCGCAGCGCGAAGCGGTAGTAGCCCTCGTTCAGCCGGGCGGAGTTGGGGTCGTCCGGCGTGGCGACGAAGCGGTGGTGCACCTTGGGGTGGGCCGACGTGTGGTGGCCGAAGAGCAGCGAGATGTAGATCCAGCGGCCGAGGAGGTGCAGCGGGCGCTGGGCCCGGTGGATCAGCTCGTGGGCGTTGGGGTTGGAGACCTGGCCGAAGAAGAGGCCGAAACCGAGGAAGGCCACGGCGCGCTCCCAGGGCGCGAGGCCGGTGGCGCCTGCGACGGCGGCGATGCCGAGCGCGAGGAGCGCGAAATGGGCAGCGCCGAGCAGGGCGGAGAGGGCATCGGCCCAGCGGCCGGGCGCGGCGGTGGGGGTGGGCGCTGCGCCGAGGCGGCGCAGGAGCTGGTCGATCAGGGCGGAGAAGACGGTGAGATAGGCCACGGCGGCCACGAGCCAGCCGCCGCCCAGCTCCCCGCCCGCTGCGAGCAGGGCGACGGGGGTAAGGGTGGCAGCGGCGAAGAGGGCGGCGGGGGGCATGGGTGTCTCCGGTTGGGCGGAGGATAGGCGCGGGGTCTGGCAGAAGGAAGGGGGCGATGTGGCGCGGGTGGGGCGGACCGCGGAGGAAGCCGTGCCCTGCTCCGGGCGGTGCGGGTGTGGCGGGCGCGGGATCGAGTATTTTCAGCAAGAAAATGGGAGCTGGGCGTGCGAGGCTTGCGGGCGCGGGCCCTTCCATCCGGCGTTGGGAGGGATTAGGTCGGTAGGTGAGGAAACAGCGGGGCGCGCATGGCGTTTTTCAGGAAGCTCAAGGACAAGCTCTTCAAGTCCAGCTCGAAGCTGGACGAGGGGCTCGAGGCGATCGTTGCCGATGGCGGCGCGGAGGAGGCGGTCGAGGAGGTGCAGGCCGTCGAGGCCGGGGTGCTGGTGACCGAGGGCGTGGGGGCGGAGGAAGGCTCTTCCTCCGAGCCGGTGCCGGGGGCGCCGGAGCCGGACCTGCCGCCGATGCCCGAGCCGGACCTGCCGCCGGCGCCGGAGCCGGAGATACCGCCGGCGCCGGAGCCCGAGGTGCCACCCGCACCGGAGCCTGACCTGCCGCCGGCCCCCGAGCCCGAGATCCCGCCGGCGCCCGTGCCGGAGCCCGAGATCCCCGAGCCCGATCTGCCGGAGCCCGAGGTGCCGCAGCCCGAGCCCGACCTGCCGCCGATGCCGGTGCCGCCGGCGCCGCGGATGGAGGCCGAGCCGGCGAAGCGGCCGGGGTTCATCGGGCGGATGCTGGGGCGGGGCGAGGGCCCCGTGATGCGGCGGGTGCTCGACGATGACATGCTGGAGAGCCTCGAGGAGCTGCTGATTGCCGCCGACATGGGGGTGGACACCGCGCTGCGGGTGACTGCGAACATGGCCGAGGGGCGCTATGGCCGGAAGGTCTCGACCGCCGAGATCAAGCAGTTCCTGGCCGACGAGATCACCCGGATCATGGAGCCTGTGGCGCGGCCGATGCCGCTTTATCCCACGCGGCCTCAGGTGGTGCTGGTGGTGGGGGTGAACGGGTCGGGCAAGACCACGACGATCGGCAAGCTGGCCTCGCAGTTCCGGGCCGCGGGCAAGAAGGTGGTGATCGCGGCGGGCGATACCTTCCGGGCGGCCGCGGTGGAGCAGTTGCAGGTCTGGGGGCAGCGGGCGGGCGTGCCGGTGATGACGGCGCCCGAGGGCAGCGACCCGGCCTCGCTGGCCTTCGATGCGATGACGAAGGCGCAGGCGGAGGGCGCGGACCTGTTGATGATCGACACGGCCGGGCGGTTGCAGAACCGGGCCGACCTGATGGAGGAGCTTTCGAAGATCGTCCGCGTGATCAAGAAGAAGGATCCGGACGCGCCGCACAACACGCTGCTGGTGCTCGATGCGACCACGGGGCAGAACGCGCTTTCGCAGGTGGAGACCTTCCAGAAGATGGCCGACGTATCCGGGCTGGTGATGACCAAGCTCGACGGCACCGCGAAGGGCGGTGTGCTGGTGGCGCTGGCCGACAGGTTCGGGCTACCCATCCATGCGATCGGGGTGGGCGAACAGATCGACGATCTCGACGCCTTCGACCCCCGCGAGTTCGCCGAGGCGCTCACGGGGGCCGGGTGAGGGCACCGTCTGCGGTGGGCCGGTCTACGGCGCGAGCCGCATCAGCGCGATGCCGGAGACGATCAGGGTGATGGCGGTGAGGCGCATCGGCGTGGCCGGTTCACCGAGGGCGAGCACGCCGAGGGCGAAGGCGCCGACGGCGCCGAGGCCTGTCCAGATCGCGTAGGCGGTGCCGAGCGGCAGGCTGCGCATGGCGAAGCCGAGGAGCGCGAAGCTCGCGACCATGGCGGCGAGGGTGACGAGGCTGGGCCCGAGCAGGGTGAACCCCGCCGAGCGTTTCATCGAATAGGCCCAGATGATTTCAAGCAGGCCGGCGCAAAGGAGTGAGAGCCAGGGCATGGCGATCTCCCGTGTTGCCGGGTCGTCCCAGGATGTGTGGAGGGCGCGGGCCGTCCCGCGTGAGGGACAGATAGGCATTCGGGCGGGCGGTTCAAGAAGTGTCATCGCCCAGATGCACGACGCGCTTCAGGAGCCAGAGCACCACGATGGTGATGGCGGTGGCCATGGCGGCGAGCGGCATCTGGCCGGCACCGCAGGCGAGGCCTATGCCGCCGGCGAGCCACATCGACGCGCCGGTGGTGGTGTTCTTCACCTTGTCGCCCTTGGTGAAGATGATGCCTGCGGCGAGGAAGGCGACGCCCGCCGTCACCGCCTCGACGAGGCGGAGGGGGTCGACGCGCATGTTCTCCTCCGGGCCGAAGGGCAGTTCGGAGAGTTGCTGGCTCACCACGATGAAGAGGCAGGCGGCGAGCGAGACGAGGATATGGGTGCGCAGGCCCGCGGGCTTGTGGCGCCATTCGCGCTCGAGCCCGATGAGCCCGCCCAGCACCGCCGCGGCCACCAGGCGCACGAAGGAGGTGAGCGGCGGCACGGCAGCGAAGGTGCCTTTGAGTTCGGTGACGATCTGTTCCATGAAGAGCCCCCCTCTGGCGCTTCAACCCGGGGCGGGGCAGCGCGGTTCCGGTCATTGCGGGGGCTGCGCAATGGGGTAACGTGGCGGGGACGCTTCCAGAAAGGAGTCTGCCCGATGAAATACGCTGCCGCCGCCGTCTTCGCCTCGCTCTTCGTGCTGCCCGCCGTGGCGCAGGATCTGCCCGACCTTCAGGGCCGCGAGATCACCGTTGTCACCGAGAACGCCTATCCGCCGCTGCAATACATGAAGGACGGCGAGGCGGTGGGCTGGGAATATGACGCGATGGCGGAGATCGCCGAGCGGATCAACGTGACAGTGACCTACGAGAACATCAGTTGGGATGCGATGATCCCCGCCGTCTCGGAGGGGCAGTACGACATGGGGATGACCGGGATCACCATCCGCGACGACCGCAAGGAGATGGTGGATTTTTCCGATGCCTACATGCGCAGCGAGATGGTGATGCTGGTGCGGGGCGACGAGGAGCGGTTTGCCGATGCGGCGGGCTTTGCCGCGGATGACGACCTGCTGGTGGCCGCGCAGCCCGGCACGACCCCGTTCTACGTGGCTGTCTACGACGTGCTGGATGGCGACGAGGCGAACCCGCGGGTGAAGCTCTTCGAGACCTTCGGGGCGGGGGTGCAGGCCTTGCGCGCGGGCGACGTGGACCTCGTGCTGACCGATGGCACCGCGGGGGAGGGTTATGTGGCGGCCTCGGACGGGGCGCTGAAGATCGTGGGCGAGAAGCTGGGGACGGAGGACTTCGGCTTCATCTTCCCGAAGGGCTCAGACCTCGTGGCGCCGATGAACGCCGCGATTGCCTCGATGGCCGCGGATGGCACGCTGGAGGCGCTGAACAAGAAGTGGTTCCTCGACACCAAGCTCGGCGAATGACTTGAGGGCACGGCCCGGGGAGAAGGACTTTCCGTGGTGGCTGGTGATCCTCGCCGCCACGGGGGCGGTGCTGTTTGCGCGTGTCGCGGCGGACGGGCTCTATCGCGATGTGCTGGCGACGCTGTCGAAGGGCATCGGGATCACCATCTTCGTCACGCTCGTGGGCTTCACCCTGGCCACGCTGATCGGGCTCGGGGTGGCGGTGGCCTCGCTTTCGCGCTGGGTGGTGGCCCGGCAGGCGGCGCGGCTCTACACCGAGGTGGTGCGCGGCGTGCCGATGCTGGTGCTGTTGCTCTACGTGGCCTTCGTGCTGGCGCCCGCGCTGGTGCTGGCGGCCAACTGGGTGCTGGGCGGGCTGGGGCTGGAGCCGGTGCGGACTCGGGATTTCTCGCTCTTGTGGCGGGCGATCATCGCGCTCTCCATCGGTTACTCGGCCTTCATCGCGGAGGTCTTCCGGGCCGGGCTCCTTTCGGTCGACGAGGGGCAGATCGAGGCGGCGGAGGCACTGGGGCTGAGCCCCTGGCAGCGGTTCCGGCTGATCCAGATGCCGCAGGCGCTGCGGACGATCCTGCCGCCGCTGGGCAACGACTTCATCGCGATGATCAAGGATTCGAGCCTGGTGTCGGTGCTGGGGGTGACGGATATCACACAGCTCGGGAAGGTGACCTCGGCGGGGAATTTCAGGTATTTCGAGACCTACAACGTGGTGGCGCTGCTCTATCTGGTGATGACGGTGACGCTTTCGCTGGCGCTGCGACGGCTGGAGAAGCGGCTGGGGGCTGGGCGGTAGGCGGGTTCGGGGGGTCGTGGGCAGACTGCCCACCCTACGGATCGCGCAGCGGCGTGTGGCGATGGCATGTCGGGACAAGACCCGACCTCCGGGAGTGCCGGCGGGGCTGGTGCGAGGTGGGCTCTGGACCATCCCCGGGGGCGAATATATGCCCTGCGCATGAGTTCGTGGATCACCTCCCTGGAAGGCACCGAGGCCGGGCATGTTGCCGCGCTGGCACTGGCGCTGATGGCGGCCTTTCTGCACGCGGTCTTCGGGGCGCTGCAGAAGGGGCGGCATGATCCGTGGATGTCTCGCGGGGCGATCGACCTGTGTTACGGGCTGATGGCCGCGCCCTTCGCGCTCTTCGTGGTGCCCTGGCCCGAGCCGCACATGTGGGCGATCTTCGCGGGGGCCTATGTGATCCACGTGGCCTACAAGATCGCGCAGGGGATGACCTACACGCGCGGGGCCTACACCGTGGTCTACCCGGTGGTGCGGGGCACCGGGCCGCTGTTTGCGGTGATCGGGGCGGGGATCGTGTTTGGCGAGCGGTTCACGGCGGGGCAATGGGCGGGGGTCGCGGTGCTTCTGGCGGGGATCTACGGGCTTGCGGCCTACAACCTGCGCACCATCACGTTGCAGCGCGACACGATGGTGGCGGCGCTGGGGCTGGCGGTGCTGACGGGCATGTTCGTGGCGCTCTACACCACCTATGACGCCTATGGCATCCGGGCGACGGCGGACCCGTTCACCTTTCTGGCGTGGTTCTTCATGATCGACGGGCTGGGGTTTGCGCCCTGGGTGGCGCTCTGGCGATACCGGCGGATGGACAACCCGCCGACGCTGGGGCCACTGTTCGCGCGGGGGATGGTGGGCGGCGTGATCGCCTTCTTCTCCTTCGGGGCGGTGATGCTGGCGACGCGGCTCGACAAGGTGGGCGAGGCAGCCGTGTTGCGCGAGACCTCCACCGTCTTCGCCGCGCTGATCGGGTGGCTGCTGCTCGGAGAGCGCGTCGGGCCGCGACGTTTGGCCCTGATGGGGTTGATCGCGGCGGGGGCGGTGATAGTTGAGATGGCAGGTTAGAGACGGAGCGAGCGAATGGCGGAGAAACAGGTGCCCGGCTGGGTGAAGACGGCGCTGGAGTTCGGGCCGGTGCTGGGCTTCTTCGTGGCCTTCTTCCTTCTGAAGGGGGAGAGCTACATGCTCTTCGGCCATGAGGTGAAGACCTTCACCTTCATCACCTTCTGGTTCGTGATCGCCATGGTGATCTGCATGGGCGCGCTCTGGGCGCTGACCGGCGCCTTGAGCCGGATGCAGGTGATGACGCTGGTGCTCGTGGTCTTCATGGGCGGGCTGACGGTGGTTCTGGACAACGACCTGTTCCTGAAGCTGAAGCCGACGATCCTCTATGCGCTCTTCGCGGGCATCCTCGGGATCGGGTTGCTGCGCGGGCAAAGCTACCTTGCCCGGCTGATGGAAGGCCTGCTGCCTATGACGCATGAGGGCTGGATGATCCTGACGAAGCGCTTCGTGATCTTCTTCGCGGTGCTGGCAGTGGCCAATGCGGTGATCGCCTTCGCGCTCTCCAGCGGTGTCTGGGTGACGGTGAAGACCTTCGGCCTGCCGGCGGCGCTCTTCGTGTTCATGATCGCGCAGTACAGGCTGATCGAGGCGCATGGCACGGGCGAGGAAAAGGCCGGGAAGTAGCCCGTAGGCCCGGTAGGCAAGGGCGCGCGGGGCGTTTGATGGACTTCTGGATCGTGGCCGCGGTGGCGGCCTTCATGATGGGGCTGTCGAAGGGCGGCGTGCCGATGCTGGCGATGCTCTCGGTGCCGCTGATGTCGCTCTTCATGGACCCGGCGATGGCGGCGGGGCTTCTGCTGCCGCTCTACATCGTGGCCGACTGGTATGCCGTCTACCTGTTCCGCAAGGCCTTCTCGAAGCGGATCCTGAAGATCATGCTGCCCGGCGCGATCGCAGGCATCGTGGTAGCCTTCTTTGCGGTCACGGTGGTGCCGGGGGATGCGATCAAGCTGCTGGTGGCGGGCATCGGGATCTATTACCTGGCCGGCTCGGTCCGGGGACGCCTCGCCCGCAGCGCCCCGCCGCCGCGCGAGGCCGACGTGCCGCGCGGGGTGTTCTGGGCTACGCTGACGGGGTTCACCAGCTACATCTCCCACGCCGGCGGCCCGCCGTTTCAGGCCTATGTGCTGCCGCAGAAGCTGGACAAGATGGTCTATCTCGGCACCGCCACCATCTTCTTCTCGGTGGTGAACCTGCTGAAGGTGCCGCCCTACGTGATGGCGGGGCAGATCACCGGGGCGAGCCTGCACGAGGCCGTCTGGCTGGCGCCCTTCGCCCTGGCGGGCGCCTGGAGCGGCTCACGGGTGGCGCGGATGCTGCCGGAGAAGGTGTTCTACCTGCTGGTGGAGGTGGCGCTGGGGGTGGTGTCGCTGAAGCTGATCTGGGAGGTGGTCACCGGCTGACCGGGGCCCGGGCGGCTATGGGCGCGCCAAAGAGGTTTGAGGCCTCCGGCGGGAGATATTTGACGCAAGAAAATGCACGATTTGAACCAATTTCTCCTCACCCAACTTGTGCATTTTCTTGCTGCAAGTACTCGATCCCGGACCAGCCGCGCGCGGGGCCGTCGGTGACCGGGGACAGGCCCTGCCGCTCAGTCCCGCTTTCCGAAGAGCACCTTCTGTGCCGCCTTGTTGCCCTGCAGGTTGGCGCGCTTCTCCTCTGCCAGGGCCTTGCCCTTCTGGACCGCGGGGCGGCTGCCCACGAGGTCGAGCCAGCGGGAGAAGTGGGGTTTGTCGGAGATGTCCTGCTGCTGGCCTTCCCAGAGGATGGCCCATGGCCAGATTGCCATGTCGGCGATGGTGTAGCTCTGGCCGGCGACGTATTCGTTCTGCGCCAGGCGGCGGTCGAGGACGCCGTGGAGGCGGTTCACCTCGCCCCGGTAGCGGTCCTTGGCGTAGGGGAGGTCGTTGGGGGGCTCCATCGAGGGGGCGTACTTGAGGAAGTGGTGGGCCTGGCCGGCCATCGGGCCCAGGCCGCCCATCTGCCACATCAGCCATTCCTCCACCGCGATGCGCTCGCGCTCGGTCTCGCCGTAGAAGCGGCCGGTCTTGCGGGCGAGATACATCAGGATGGCGCCGCTCTCGAAGACCGAGACCGGCTCGCCGTCGGGGCCCTCCGGGTCGACGATGGCGGGCATGCGGTTGTTGGGGGCGATCTTGAGGAAATCGGGCTCGAACTGCTCGCCCTTGCCGATGTTCACCAGGTGGGTCTCGTAGGGCAGGCCCATCTCCTCGAGGGCGATGGAAATCTTCCAGCCGTTGGGCGTGGGCCAGTAGTAGAGGTCGATCGGGGGCATGGGGCTCTCCTGCTGCGGTCCGCCCTCAGGATGGCGTGCGATGCCCCCGAGGCAAGGCCAAAGCGGCGAGACGGGCGAGATTTGCGGTGAGGGGGCGGGCCTCCGGCGCGGGCAGGGCGGCGCGCAGGCGGGGCAGAAGGGAGGCATCCGACAGGGCGGCGCGGTAGAGCGGGAAGGCGCCGGGCGCGAGGTAGGTGGCGCCGTGGCAGACCCGGGACTCGGGGGCCGCCACCGGGTGGCCGAGGCGGGAGAGAGCGGCGCGCGCGGCGGGGCAGGAGAGGTCGAGATCGCACCAGCGGGCGCGGCCTGCCATGCCGCGGGCCAGCGTCGCCTGCGGCCGCCGGGCGGGGGCGAAGCCGTATTCCATCAGCAGGTCGAAGGCGCGGTTCTGCCGGGCGGTGACGTTGAGCACGTCGAGCGCGTCGCCCGCGGCGCAGTCGAGGGCGCGGGCCGCAGGGGTGCGGAACTCGCAGGCGGCGAGCAGGATGGCGCGGTGCGCGGTGCCGGGGGCGAGGGAACGCAGGGCCTGGAGGGCGACGCGGGCGCCCAGCGAGTGGGCGATGAGGGTGATGCGGCGGGAGGGCGCGAGGGCGGCGGCGAGATCGAGAAGTTCCGCGAGGGCCTGCCCGGCCTCAGGGGCCCGGTGATAGGCCCGCCAGACCGATCCGCGGCTCTCCCAGCCGAAGCCGAGCGCCACCGGCGCCTCGGGTGTGTCGCAGCCCAGCCGCAGGCCCCAGGCCTCGGGGCAGGTCGGCCCGTAGAGCAGGCGGTGCGGGCAGCGGGCGGGATCGCGCGGCGCGTAGGACAGGCCATGGACCAGCACCGCGATGGGCGCGTCGGGGCCGGCCTCGGCCAGCGCGGAGCGCAGGCGGGCGACGGTGCCGGCGGGGTCGGCCAGGCGGCTGCCGTCGGCATTGGCATGGGTCAGGGGCATCGGGTGCACTCCCCACAACATCCTGTGGGTTCAGTGCCCTGAAACTACGACGGGGGCATTAAGCGCCGGTTACATCCGCGTGACAGTGGCGCGAGGCGCGGGGAACGGAGTGGCGGCAGCGGCGTTGCAGAGCTATGGCATATGACATGAGCACCCGCCGCCGCGCCCTCCTCTGGCTGAAGAGCAACGTCGAGCTGCGCACCCTGGCGGTTCTGGCGCTGGTGGTGGGCGGTGTCTGGGCCTTTGCCGGGCTCACCGAGGAGGTGCTGGAGGGCGACACGACGACGCTCGACGAGGCGCTCCTGCTCATGTTCCGCACGCCGGGAGACCTGAGCGACCCGATCGGCCCGGGCTGGGTGGAGGTGATGGGGCGCGACCTCACGGCGCTGGGCGGCGCGCTGGTGCTCTCGCTCTTCACCTTCGCCGTCGCGGGCTTCTTCGCCATGCGGCGGAGCTGGGGCACGGTGGTGTACCTGCTGGCCTCGGTGGGGGGCGGCATCGCGATTTCGCACGGTGCCAAGCTGTTGTTCGACCGCCCACGGCCCGACCTGGTGCCGCATGGCGTGGAGGTGATCACGTCTTCCTTCCCCTCGGGCCACTCGATGATGGCCGCCGTCACCTACCTGACCCTGGGCGTGCTGGTCGCCCGCGTGATGCCGACGCGGGCGCTGAAGGCGTATATCCTCGCGCTGGCGGTGCTGATGACGGTACTGGTGGGGGTGAGCCGGGTGTATCTCGGCGTCCACTGGCCGACCGACGTGCTGGCAGGCTGGCTCGCCGGCGCGGCCTGGGCGATGGCCTGTTTCCTCGGCGCGCGCTGGCTGGCGCGGGAGGGGGCGGTCGAGCCGGAGACGCCGCCTGTGGCGGAGACCGGGGGGCATGAGGGCGGGGTGCCCGCGGATCCGCCGGTATGAGTGTGGCAGTGCTCTAGCGGAAGATCGCGTCGAGCCGGCCGAGGGTGGCGACGATGCGCAGGGTGCGGTCGTCGACATGGACGAGGTAGCCGTCGATCACCCGGTAGTGTGTGCCGTAGGGCGCACGAGGGAGGCGGCGGAGCTGGGCGTAGGTCAGCCCGTGGCCGCGTTCGACCCTGTAGGCGCCGCGGCCGCGGTCGCGGCGGTCGTGCCAGCGGGGATCGCCACGGGAGTGCGTCCAGCCCGGCCGGCCCTCATGCAGGTCGCGTTGCCCTGCGCCGGTGCTGCCGCCGTGCATGGTGAAGCAGCTCGCAGGGCGGTTGTGCGCCGTGCAGTCGGAGCGTCGCTCTTCTGCGAATGCTGCGGTGGTGACGAGTGCGGAGGCGGCCAGCAGGGTGGCGAAGAGGGATTTCATGGCAGGGGCCTCCCGGTGGGCGGATGCGACTTCGGGGTAGCACCGATCGGCGGTGTGCGGGCGTCACGGCTGCGTGAGGGAGTCGGGGCAGGCGGGTGTTCCTGCACTCTTGACGCAGGCGGCCTGCAGGCGTAATCCACCCTCACAAGTGGCGATTTGTTCACCGGATTGCGGGCCACTCTAAACACTTCCGCTAAAGAGGTCAGGCAGGGGAGAGTCCTCGTCGCTTGGCAGCGGTGAGGGCTTTTTTGTTTGGCGAAGGAGGCCAACGATGTCTGACCACAAGACCCGGACCAAGCTGGTTCACGGCGGCACGCGGCGCTCGCAGTATGGCGAGGTGAGCGAGGCCATCTTTCTCACGCAGGGCTTTGTCTACGACAGCGCGGCGCAGGCCGAGGGGCGGTTCGAGGCGCTGGGCGAGGACGAGTTCATCTATGCCCGCTACGGCAACCCGACGGTGCGGATGTTCGAGGAGCGGATCGCGCTGCTGGAAGGCGCCGAGGATGCCTTTGCGACTGCGAGCGGCATGGCGGCGGTGAATGCGGCTCTGGTGGCGCCGCTGAAGGCGGGCGACCACGTGGTGAGCAGCCGGGCGCTGTTCGGGTCGTGCGAATACATGCTGAGCGAGGTGCTGACCCGCTACGGCGTTGAGGTCGAGTTCGTGGACGGCACCGACCTGGCGGCCTGGAAGGCGGCGATCCGGCCCGACACGAAGCTGGTGTTCTTCGAGGCGCTGTCGAACCCGACGCTCGAGGTGATCGACATTCGCGGCGTCAGCGACCTGGCCCATGCGGTGGGCGCGCTGGTGGTGGTGGACAACGTCTTCGCCACCCCGATCTTCCAGCGGTCGCTGGAGCTGGGGGCGGATGTGATCGTCTACTCGGCCACCAAGCACATCGACGGGCAGGGGCGCGTGCTGGGCGGCGTGGTGCTGGGCACCCGCGAGTTCATCCGCAAGACGCTGGAGCC
>CAYVQK010000090.1:0-9697 GCA_964454145.1 uncultured Oceanicola sp.
GCGGAAGATGTTCTCGTAGTCGAGCACGTAGTGGGGGAAACCCATTGTCTCGGCCACGCGACGGGCATCGTGGATGTCGACCCCGGCGCAGCAGGCGCCCTTCTTGGCCAGCGCCGCGCCGTGATCATAAAGCTGGAGGGTGACGCCGACCACGTCGTAGCCCTGGGACTTCAGCTCGGCGGCGACGACGGAGGAATCCACCCCGCCCGACATGGCAACGACCACGCGGGTTTCGGAAGGCGGCTTGGCGATGCCGAGGGAGTTGAGCGCGTCGAGCGGCATGGAGTGGAGCCCTGAGTCGAGAAAGCGGCAATATAGGAAAATCCTAAGCACTCTCAAGGGTGGGTTCATCCCGCGTTAAGCCCCGCGCACCTATGGTGCATCCGTTCAGGCGAATGACGAGACAGGCATGTTCCTCAAGCGCATAGATGGCCCCCGCGCGGTGACGCTGCCAGATGGCACGGTGATGACCCGGGCCGACCTGCCGCCGCGAGACACCCGCCGCTGGGTGGCGAGCCGCAAGGCCGCAGTGGTGCGCGCCGTGCAGAACAGCCTGATTTCCTTGCAAGAATGCATGGAGACCTATGACATTTCCGAAGAAGAATACGAAAGCTGGGCGAGGGCCGTTGCCGAGCATGGCGAGCAGGCGCTGAAGGCGACGAGCCTGCAGAAATTCCGCTGATCGCCGGCGCACGCCGCGGCCGCAGCGGCGCGAGTGCGGACTTCACATAACACTCCCCCAAAATAGCGATATGACAACACATAGTTGTGCATCGACACTGTTTACCAATGGTAACCGGCAATTAACCATTGTGTTGCATGGTCATAGATGAACGGTAGTTAAACGGAGCATTCCGATGCGTATACTCTTGGTTGAAGATGATCCCACCACCTCCAAAAGCATCGAGATGATGCTGACGCATGCCAACCTGAACGTGTACTCCACGGATCTCGGCGAAGAAGGGATCGATCTGGCCAAGCTCTACGACTACGACCTGATCCTGCTGGACCTGAACCTGCCCGACATGACCGGCCACGAGGTGTTGCGCCAGCTTAGGCTCGCCCGGATCGACACGCCGATCCTGATCCTCTCGGGCGCGGATGACACAGAGAACAAGATCAAGGGCTTCGGGTTCGGCGCCGACGACTACCTTACCAAGCCGTTCCACCGCGAGGAGCTGGTGGCGCGCATCCATGCGATCATTCGCCGCTCGAAAGGGCATGCGCAGTCGATCATCAAGACCGGCAAGATCGTGGTGAACCTCGACGCAAAGACCGTGGAGGTGGACACCCGTCCGGTGCATCTGACCGGCAAGGAATACCAGATGCTGGAGCTTCTGAGCCTGCGCAAGGGCACGACGCTGACCAAGGAGATGTTTCTGAACCATCTCTACGGTGGCATGGACGAGCCGGAGCTGAAGATCATCGACGTCTTCATCTGCAAGCTGCGCAAGAAGCTGGCCACGGCGACGGGCGGCGACAACCACATCGAGACCGTCTGGGGCAGGGGCTACGTGCTGCGCGATCCGGAGCCGGTGGAAGACAGCGGCAACAGCCGGTTGGCCGTGGGGGCCTGATCGGACGCAAGGCCCCGGGCGCCTGCACGCCCGGGAAGGCTGCCCTGTCGGCGGGCGGCAGGATGAAGACCACCACTCGCATCCCCTCTCTGGACCTCCCCGGGGCGGCCTCCTATCAATCAGGGGCAGCCTGCGGGGAGGACGGAGATGTCTGACATCAGATCCGGCGAGACGGATGACATCGGAGCGATGAGCCCTGCCGAGGCCGAGGCGGAGCTGGCCAGGCTCGCCGCCCTGCTGGATCAGGCGAATGCGGCCTATCATCAGGCCGATGCGCCGGTGATGGACGACGCCCAGTACGACGCGCTGAAGCGGCGGAACGAGGCGATAGAGGCCGCCTTTCCGGAGTTGAAGCGCAGCGATTCTGCCACGGAACAGGTCGGCGCGGCGCCCTCGGAGACCTTCTCGAAGGTACGGCATGCGGTGCGGATGCTGTCGCTCGGCAATGCCTTCGAGGCCGAGGACGTGGCCGAGTTCGACCGTTCGGTGCGCAGCTACCTGGGCCGCGAGGAGGGGCTGCAATATACCGCCGAGCCGAAGATCGACGGGCTTTCGCTGAGCCTGCGCTACGAGGGTGGCAAACTGGTTCAGGCAGCCACGCGGGGCGACGGCGAGACCGGCGAGAATGTGACGGCGAATGCGCGGACCATCGCGGACATACCGGAAGATCTGCAAGACGCACCCGAGGTGCTGGAGGTGCGCGGCGAGGTCTACATGAGCCACGAGGACTTCGCGGCGCTGAACGCGCGGCAGGAAGAGGCGGGGGGCAAGCTGTTTGCCAACCCGCGCAACGCCGCGGCCGGCTCGCTCCGGCAGCTCGATGCCGAGATCACCCGTGCCCGGCCCTTGCGTTTTTTCGCCTACGCCTGGGGTGAGGTGAGCGAGCCTCTGGCGGAAACGCAATACGAGGCAATCGCGCGGCTGGAAAAGTTCGGGTTTTCGACCAATCCGCTCACGGCGCGCTGCGACGGGCCAGAGGCGCTTCTGGCGCATTACGCGAAGATCGAGCAGCAGCGGGCGACGCTGGGCTATGACATCGACGGGGTCGTCTACAAGGTCAACGACCTCGCGCTGCAGGCGCGGCTCGGGTTTCGCTCGACCACGCCCAGGTGGGCGATTGCCCACAAGTTCCCCGCCGAGCTGGCCTGGACCTGGCTGCGCGAGATCGAGATCCAGGTGGGGCGGACCGGGGCCCTGAGCCCGGTGGCGCGGCTGGAACCGGTGACGGTGGGTGGCGTGGTGGTGTCGAACGCGACGCTGCACAACGAGGATTACATCGCCGGGCGGGATGCCAAGGGGGGCGAGATCCGCGGCGGCAAGGATATCCGGCCCGGCGACTGGGTGCAGGTCTATCGCGCGGGCGACGTTATTCCGAAGGTGGCGGATGTGGACCTGTCGAAGCGGCCCGCGGATGCGAGGCCCTATGTGTTTCCCGAGACATGCCCCGAGTGTGGCTCGCCAGCGATCCGCGAGGAGGGCGATGCGGTTCGACGCTGCACGGGCGGGCTGATCTGCCCGGCGCAGGCGGTGGAGAAGCTTAAGCATTTCGTCTCCCGCGCGGCCTTCGACATCGAAGGGCTGGGGGCGAAGCAGGTGGAGGCCTTCTACGGCGACGACCAGTTGCCGGTTAAGGAACCGGCGGACATATTCACCCTTGCGCAGCGGGACAGGGAGAACATGACCAAGCTCGCCAACCGCGACGGCTGGGGCGAGACGAGCGCGAGGAACCTGTTTCAAGCCATTGACGACAGGCGGGAAATCGCGCTGGCGCGGCTGATCTTCGGGCTCGGCATACGGCATGTCGGCGAGGTGGCGGCGCAGGATCTGGCACGGCATTACGGCAGCTGGGACGCGATGGCGCAGGCGCTCGATGTGGCACGGCCGGCGGCGCTGGCGCATCGGAAGGCGGATGAGGCGGCGGAGGCGGAGCGGGCCGCAGCCGCCTCGGAAGGGCGCCGGGCGAGATTGGCGGAGGCACGGGCCAGCGTGGAGGCCGATGTGCCTCAGGAGGCGGCGGAAGCCTGGGCCGACCTGATCGGCACCGACGGCATCGGCCCGACGCTGGCGCTCTCGCTTTCGGATGCCTTCGCCAACCCGGACGAGCGGGCGGCGATGGACCGGCTGTTGCCGCATCTCACCCCGCAGGCCCCCGAGGCGCGCGCGACAGGGAGCCCTGTGGCGGGCAAGACGGTGGTGTTCACCGGGACGCTCGAGAAGATGACCCGGGCCGAGGCGAAGGCGCGGGCCGAGGCGCTGGGGGCCAAGGTTTCGGGCTCGGTCTCGGCCAAGACCGATATTCTCGTGGCAGGCCCCGGGGCGGGCAGCAAGGCGAAGAAGGCGGCGGAGTTGGGCGTGGAGACCATCGACGAAGACGCCTGGCTCGCCCTGATCGGGGACGCATGAGCACCCGGCCTGCACGGCTCTTCCCGCTGTTCGCGGGGATCGAGACCCTTCCGGGGATCGGGGAGAAGACGGCGCAGGCGCTGGAGCACATGGCCATCACCCGCCCCCGCGACCTGCTCTTCACCCTGCCGCATGGCATGGTGGACCGGCGGCGCCGCCGTACGGTGCAAGGCGCTCTGCCGGGCACGGTGGTGACGGTGGAGGTTACGGTGGGCCGCCATCGCGGCTCGTCGCGCCCCGGCGGGCCTTACCGGGTGGAGGTGGAGGACGCCGAGACGACGATCACGCTGGTGTTCTTCCGGGGCGGGTCGAAATGGATCGAGAAACAGCTGCCCACTGGCCAGCGGCGGGTGATCTCGGGCAAGCTCGAACATTTCGACGGGATGGCGCAGATGGTGCATCCCGATCATATCCTGCGGGTGGAGGAGGCGGGGGAGATCCCCGAGCACGAGCCGATCTACCCGCTGACCGCCGGGGTGACTCAGCGGGTGATGGGCAAGGCGGCAGAGGCGGCACTGGCCCGGGCGCCGGAATTGGCGGAGTGGATCGACGCGGAATTGCTGAAGCGGGAGGGCTGGCCGGGGTGGCGAGAGGCGATGGAGGCGGCGCATCTGCCCAAGACGGCGGCCGAGGTCTCCGACACCGCCCCGGCGCGGCGCAGGCTGGCCTATGACGAGCTTTTTGCCCATCAGCTGACGCTGGCGCTGGCGCGGTCGACCAGCCGGGCCAAGCCGGGGATCTCCTCGGTCGGCACGCGAACTTTGCAGGACAAGGTATTGGCATCGCTTCCTTATTCGCCGACAGGGGCGCAGTTGCGGGCGGTCTCGGAGATCGCGGGAGACATGGCGAGCGACCGGCGGATGAACCGACTGCTGCAAGGCGACGTGGGCGCCGGCAAGACGCTGGTGGCGCTGATGGCGCTGCTGATCGCTGTGGAGGCTGGCGGCCAGGGGGTGATGATGGCGCCTACTGAAATTCTGGCGCGGCAGCACATGGCCTCTCTCACGCCGCTGGCCGAGGCGGCGGGTGTGCGGGTGGAGATTCTGACCGGCCGCGACAAGGGGGCCGAGCGGGAGGCGAAGCTGGCGGCGATCGCCGATGGGTCGGCGCAGATCGTGGTGGGCACTCATGCGCTGTTTCAGGATGCGGTGGAGTTTGACGACCTGCGGCTGACGGTGATCGACGAGCAGCACCGGTTTGGCGTGAACGAGCGGGCCCGGCTGGGCGCCAAGGGCGAGGCGGTGGACGTGCTGGTGATGTCGGCCACGCCGATCCCGCGCTCGCTGTCGCTGACGCAGTATGGCGACATGGAAATCTCGGTGCTCGACGAGAAGCCGCCCGGGCGGACGCCGGTGGTGACGGCGATGGTGAGCGCCGAGCGGCTGGAGAGCGTGGTGGAGCGGCTGCGCGCGGCCGTGGCCGAGGGGCGGCAGTGCTACTGGGTCTGCCCCTTGGTGGGCGAGAGCGAGGTGAGCGAGGCGACGGCGGCGGAGGAGCGGTTCAAGCGGCTGCGGGCGGTGCTGGGCGAGGGTGCGGTTGGGCTGGTGCATGGCCAGATGCAGCCGGCCGACAAGGATGCCGCGATGGCAAAGTTCCTGGCCGGCGAGACCGGCGTGCTGGTGGCGACCACGGTGATCGAGGTGGGCGTGGATGTGCCCAACGCTTCGATCATGGTGATCGAGCAGGCGGAGCGCTTCGGCCTGGCGCAGCTGCATCAGCTGAGGGGGCGCGTGGGGCGCGGGGCGGCGGAGAGCACCTGCATCCTGCTTTACACCCCCCCGCTGGGAGAGACGGCGCGGCAGCGGCTGACGACGCTGCGGGAGACGGAGGACGGGTTTCGGATCGCCGAGGTGGATCTGGAGATGCGCGGCGCGGGCGATGTGCTGGGCACCGCGCAATCGGGGCTGCCGAAGTTCCGCATCGCCGACATGGAGCGGATGGTGGGGCTTGCCCAGGTGGCCCAGAGCGATGCGCGGGCATTGTTGGAGAAGGACCCAGGGCTTGAGAGCGCACGCGGCGAGGCGGTGAAGATGTTGCTCTGGCTGACGGAGCAGGACAGGGCGATCAGGCTGTTGTCGGTGGGGTGAATTGTTCCGGTTAGCCAAAAGGTTAACGCGAAAATGCCGATTTGTTCACGAATGTTCTCAAAAAGTTCTGGACAGGTGGTGCGGGATATGAGAACAAAGGTGCAACGAAACGCCCAGAGGATCACCGCCCATGATCGCCAAGCTCAGCCACCGGATCTCGCCCCTCGCGCAGGACGCCATTGGCGCAGTTGCCCTGATGGTCATTCTGGTCGGAGGGCTGCACCTGCCGTCGATTCTGTAGAGTTTCTCTGCGGGGTGACATTTGCCTCTTGTCACCCGGCTTGCCTGCGGTTCAGAGACCGGGCGCGCCGCATCCTCCTGTCCCCAACTCGGGATGCGCCGCGCTCACTGCCTGTCCCGAGCGCCTCTTTACGGGCTTCCCCGGCCCGGCGCCCGGTTTCTGTCTCCGTTTCCACTCACCGCCGCCGCCCTCACGGGTGTGCGGCGGTTTTTTTGGTCTTGGGGGGCGTGGTCTGCCGTTTGGAGGGTGGGTTGCACCCACATGTTGCTGCCAGAGGGGCGGCCACGCCATGGCGAGCGCCTCAGGCGCAGGTCAGGCGGCGGCTTCGGCCTGTTGCATGGCCTCGGCGGTGGCCTCGAGGGCCAGCATGATCGAGGCGTGACGGTTGCGGTAGTCACGCGCCGGAAGCAGCACCTCGTAGCCGTCGAAGGGAGCTTCGGGCACAGGGCCGTTCTGGGTGAGCATGGCCTTCAGCTGGTCGCGGGCGCGGGTGATTTCCTCGGCGGTGCGGCCGATCACCTGGGCACCGAGCACGGCGGCCGAGGCCTGGCCGAGAGCACAAGCCTTAACGTCCTGTCCGAAGTCGGCGACCCGACCGTCCTTCATCACCAGATCGACGGTCACGGTTGAGCCGCAGAGGGGCGAGCGCCTCTTCACGCTGGCCTGGGGCGCCTCTAGACGATCCGTCAGCGGAATCTCAGCCGCCAGCTCCAGAATCCGGCCGGAGTAGAGCTTTATCAGGTCGTTTTCGGCGTTCATGGACTGGCCTCCGCTGCATGCACCCCATAGATAGCCGTGAGGGCCGGAATTGCAAAGGAGCGGGCATGTCGTTTGACACCGAGACATTGGTCTATGACGCGAAGGTGCTGATTACGGCCGTGGCGCAGGATGCGGAGAGCGGCGACGTGCTGATGATGGCCTGGATGAACGCCGAGGCCGTGGCGAAGACGCTAGAGACCGGGCGGGTGACCTACTGGTCGCGGTCGCGGGCGAGCCTCTGGGTGAAGGGCGAGACTTCGGGGCACGTGCAAAGGCTGGTGGAGCTGCGGGTGGATTGCGACCGGGACTGCCTGTTGGTGCTCGTGGAGCAGGAAGGGCCGGCCTGCCACACCAACCGGCGGAGCTGCTTCTATACCGCGGTGCGGGAGGGCGAAGAGGTTGTGATCTCGGAGCCGATCGCGTGAGGATCTGGGCCTAAAGGCCTATCATCGAACGGATTTCGTCTGGGGTAATCCCATCGTCGCGGTAGCGGGCGATGGCGCGGGCGTCGTCGCGCTTGGCGAGGCGCTTGCCGGCCTCGTCGCGGATGAGCCGGTGATGGTGATACTCGGGCGTGGGCAGGCCGAGCAGCATTTGCAGGAAGCGGTGGAGGAAGGTTGCGGTGAAGAGGTCTTGGCCGCGGATGACATGGGTGACGCGCTGCGCCGCGTCGTCGACGACGACGGAGAGGTGGTAGCTTGCGCCCATGTGGGGGCGGGCGAGCACGGGGTCGCCAATGCCGGTGAGGAGGTAGTCGGCGGTGAGAAGGTGCTGGCCGGCATGGGCGGGGCCGGTTTCGGTGAAGCCGGGGAGCGGGCCGTGGCCGAGGGCCTTTCCGATGTTCAGGCGGATCGCGTCGCCCGGTTGGGCCTCGGACATGGGGCGGTTGCGGCAGGTGCCGGGGTAGATCAGGCCGTCGGGGCCGAAGTGGGGCGCGCCTTCCTGCGGGGCGGCGGCGGCGGCGGCGATGTCGCGCCGGGAGCATTGGCACGGGTAGGTGAAGCCCTGCGCGGTGAGCTGGTCGAGCGCGGCGCGGTAGTCGGCGAGGTGATCGGACTGGCGGCGGCAGGGTTCGGGCCAGGTGAGGCCGAGCCAGGCGAGGTCGCCCTTCAGTTGGGCTTCCCACTCGGGGCGCGAGCGGGACTGGTCGAGATCGTCGATCCGGAGCAGGAAACGGCCGCCTTCGCGGCGGGCCATGTCATGCGCGAGCATGGCCGAATAGGCATGACCCAGGTGCAGCGGGCCGGTGGGAGATGGGGCGAAGCGGGTGGTGAATGTCACGCCGGTTCAACGGGTTGCGCAGTGGACTTCAACCAAGATTGCCAATCTTCCTTGGCCCGGTCGGTATAGGCCTTGTACCGGTCCTTGCGACCGCGGCGGCCACCCTTGGCCTCGACCGGCGGGAACAGCCCGAAGTTCACGTTCATCGGCTGGAAGGTCTTGGCGTCGGCGCCGCCGGTGATGTGAGTGACGAGCGCGCCCATGGCGGTGGTCTCGGGCACCGGTGGAAGCGTTTCGCCGCGAAGTTCGGCGACGGCGAGCCGACCGGCCAGCAGGCCCATGGCGGTGCTCTCGACATAGCCCTCGACCCCGGTGATCTGGCCGGCGAAGCGGATGTGGGGCTGCGATTTGAGCCGCATCTCGGCATCGAGCAGTGTGGGTGAGTTGAGGAAGGTGTTGCGGTGGATGCCGCCGAGGCGGGCGAACTGGGCCTCCTCAAGTCCCGGAATCATCCGGAAAACAGAAGTTTGCGACCCGTATTTCATCTTGGTCTGGAAGCCGACGATGTTGTAGAGCGTGCCGAGCTTGTTGTCGCGCCGGAGCTGGACGACGGCATAGGGCTTTTCTTCGGGCTTGTGGGTGTTGGTCAGACCAATGGGCTTCATCGGGCCGTGGCGGAGGGTTTCGCGGCCGCGCTCGGCCATGACCTCGATGGGGAGGCAGCCGTCGAAGTACTTAGCGGTTTCGCCCTCGTGGAACTCGGTCTTCTCGGCTTCGAGAAGTGCGTCGATGAAGGCCTCGTACTGCGGCTTGGTCATCGGGCAGTTCATGTAGGCGGTGCGCTCTTCCTCGGTCTCGCCTTTGTCGTAGCGCGACTGCATCCAGGCGACATCCATGTTCACGGTGTCTGCGTGGACGATGGGAGCGATGGCATCGAAGAAGTCGAGCGCCTCGGCGCCGGTCTCGGCGGCGATGGCCTCGGCCAAAGCGCCGGAGGTAAGCGGGCCGGTGGCGATGATGGCGAGGCCATCCTCGGACTTGGGAAGAGAGGTGATTTCGCCTTCAGAAACAGTGACAAGCGGGTGGTTCTTGAGTTGAGCGGTGATCCACTCGGCGAAGGGTTCGCGGTCGATTCCGAGGGCAGACCCGGCGGGCAGCGCGTGGCGGTCGGCGGAGGAGATGACCAGACCCTGGGCGGCGCGCATCTCCCAGTGGAGGAGGCCCACGGCGTTCTGCTCGTCGTCATCGGAGCGGAAGGAATTGGAGCAGACCATCTCGGCGAAATTGCCGGTCTGGTGGGCGAAGGTGCCGACGTGGGGGCGCATCTCGTGGAGCACCACGGGGATGCCGGCGGAGACGGCCTGCCAGGCGGCCTCGGAGCCGGCCATGCCGGCGCCGATGATATGGAG
>CAYVQK010000090.1:9797-14568 GCA_964454145.1 uncultured Oceanicola sp.
ATGTCGAGCGTGGTGGCGGTGAGCGCGGCAGCAGCTTCGTCGGCATCGACCACGGCGAGGTTGCCAGTGAGCGCCAACTGCTCCGTAAGCGCCTGGCTGCCGCCGATTGCGGCGAAGATGTAATCGACCTCCGACGGATCGGCCCGGCCCATGCCGGCACGGGCGGTGAGGGTGGTGCTTGCGGTGAGGGTCCAGATGCCCTCGACCCCGGCCTCCGTGGTGCTGGCCTCGGTATCATTGGCGTCGGAGTAGGCGAGGAACAGACCGTATTTCGCGCGCTGGTTCGGCTGGAGGTAGAGGTGTGCGGCGATGTTGCCGAACCAGACCTCGCCGTAGTCCACCACGCCGAGATCGAGTTGGAGCCCGTGCTGGGCGGTGATGGCGAAGTCGGCGCTGGCGTCGAGCGTGGCGAGCGATGTTTCGCCGGAGAGGTGGCCGAGCGTGAGCTCGGCGCCGGAGAAGCCGATGGCCGAGCTCTGGGCCTCGAGGGCGGCGGCGGGCAGCAGAAGGGTGGCCACGGCGACGACCGCCGCGGTGATGCGGGTTTTCATGATCTGATCCTTTGGACGGCAGACAGAGCCCCTTGCCACCAGCTCCGTCGTTCTGCCCCGCTTTTGCCGCAATGAACGCCAAAATTGAACAGAATTCGAAGGATTTGGTTAACCGTCGCAGCGGGCAGATCGGCCCGTTGTCAGATCAGGGCGACGGTTTCACGCTGTGCCGGGTCGGGGTAGGGGCGGTAAAGGCCCACATCGACCTGCTGGACCATCTGGCGCATCTGCTCATAGAGGCGCTCGGCTGCGTCGTCCTTCTCCGTCAGCGCCGAAAAGGCCCGATCGAGCGACGGGAGGCCCTCCATCTCGATCTCGAGCATGAAATCGGTGTGGCGGCCCGAGGCGAGGGCCATCTTGCGGCGGAGCAGCCGGTGGGAGGAGATGTGACCGCGCTCCCGCAGCCAGCTCATCCAGGCCTCGGTGGCGGTTGCAAAGGCCAGCGCGCGGCTGCCCTGCTTCAGTTCGATCATGCAATGATAGAGGACCAATGGCGCGCTCCCGGTGGTGCGGGAGCAGAGTGCACCTGCCGGGTTACGGCCGGGTTAAGCCCTGCGGAAAAAGAAAAAAGGGGCGCCGCAAACACACGCGACGCCCCGAGTGTAGTCCGTTCGACCAGTGCGGTTGCTAGAGGTCAGTCAAGCCGGACCATCCTTTGCGGTACATCGAGTAGGCACCGCCGCCCGCCACCAGAAGCGGAAGGGCAAGGCCGAAGGCCACGAAGATGCCGATGCCGAGATTGTCGGCCTCGATGCCACCGTTTGCGAGGGTGTAACCCGTGTAGAGCGTCAGGCCGATGGCGGTGACGAGACGGGTGCGGATGCCGAAGGCGACCCAGATCGCGACGACAACCAGAAGCGCGTTCATCGCGATGAATAGTGCCGGCTCGATCGGGCCCCGGAACGCGTTGGTTCCCGTGGAGGCCTCGGCCGCGATCGAGGGCACGACGAGCGTGGAGAGCGCCTGGTTCGCCAGGAGGAAGGCGAAGGACAGACGGAAGGCGCACTGCACCAGGGGAGTGATCGTCATGTGTTGCTCTGCCTCAGCTGATGATTTTCCATCACCGTTAAGGTTGAGCATGGGCGCAACTCATGTGCGTTCAAATAGAAAATTTTGCAAAACAGCAAAGGCAAAATATGCAATCGGCATGGATATCCGAAGGCACTCCATTGCGGCACGCCTTAGTTTACTGCTCTTCGGGCTGAAACCGTGGTCAGGCCGTTTTCAAATTGAAAATCATGTCGTTTGCATTCTGCACTCGAACGAAACTGTCCTTGACCCATGCAATCGTGCCGTCGACGACGGGGTCACCCTTGCGGGAGGCATGGTAGATCAGCCACATGTCGACCTCGCAGAACTGCTGTCCGCCCGACACTTGTTCGAGCTTGGGGTTGTTGCGGGCGATGATGTCGAGCAGGGGGCCGGCCAGGTCGGTGGCGCCGAGCAACTCGTAGAGCTCGTTCATGGATTGCACCCGCACCGAGGGCGGTGTGGGGAAGAAGGCGTGGGCGCCCTGGTTTAGGGGCGTCGGGTCGTAGTGCTCGCTGAGAGAGACCCAGCCCGCACCCTCCGGCGCGCCCTTTCGGCGGTAGATGCTGGCGCTTAGGGTGGCGATCTTCTGGGTGATCACGCGGCCCGACTCGGGGCGCTTGTACTGGATCACCAGGTCGTTCTCGCCCATGCCGTCTTCCATCACCCGTTGGGTGAAGGTGTAGCTGACGTTGGCCAGGCTTTTGTCGCGATTGGCGAGGTTGGGATAGAGCATGAAGAGCGAGATGCTGGGCGGGCAGCCGATTGAGAGCCGGGTGCTCTGGCCCGCCGTGCCGGCCCGGATGCTGTTGAGCTCGGTTTCCAGCCGCTGCTCGACGTCTTCGGCTATCTGCAGCAGGCCGGCGATGACCGGGCTCGGCTCCCATCCGTCCGCCTTCTTCACGAAGGGCGGCTGACCCAGCGCCTCGGCCAGCCGTTCGATCCGGCGCGACATGGTGGCCACGTTGATCCCGAGGCCCTGTGCCGCGGCATTCATGCGGCCGTAACGGGAGAGCGCGAGCGCAAATTTCAGATCGTCCCAGGAGGGCATCTAAGGTGGTCCTACTCGGCGTTGGACGCTCGGACACGAGCGCCATGTCAGGAGTGCACGTTGCGGCTTTGCAAAAACCCGGAGCTACCCACAATGGGGAGAATAGGCACACACCTGCACAACCAGATGATGTGTTGCGGTAAAACACAACAGAGATACAGGTTTACCTAGCGACAAGCGGCGAGATGGTGCCGGCGATTGGGATATTGCACCGCACCTCAGCCGCGGGGGGCTTTGTCCAGGCGCTCTTCGATCCGGCGCAGCAGGGCGGTCTGGCGCGCGGTCTCCTCCAACAGCCTTTCCAGGAGCCGCTGCTGGCGCGCGGCTCGCTGCCCGGTGACGAAGAGGATGACACCGATGAAGCCGAGAACCAGCAGAAGCGGCACGAAGGCCGCGACCAGCTGAACCCCGGCCTCGGGCATCATGGGGCGTCACCGCTTTCGGGGGTGGGCCCCGGTTCGCCGCCTTCGGTGTCTTCCTCATCCTGCTCGGCGATCCAGGCCACCGAGACGACCTCTTCGCCCTTGCCGGTGTTGAACACCTTCACCCCGCCGGCAGAGCGCGAGCGGAAGGAGATGCCATCGACCGGGCAGCGAATGGATTGGCCGGTGGAGGTGGCGAGCATGACCTGGTCGGACATCTCGACCGGGAAGCAGGCGACGATGGGGCCGGTGGGCATGCCCTTGGTCCAGGCGGTGACGCCCAAACCACCGCGGCCGCGGATCGGGTAGTCGTGCGAGGAGGAGATCTTGCCGGTGCCGCCCGAGGTGATCGTGAGGATCAGGTCTTCGGCGGCCGACATCTCGGCGTAGCGTTCCTGGCTCAGCTGGCCCTCGGCCACGATTTCCTCTTCCTCGTCGTCGACGGGCTCTTCCTCTGTGACACCGGCCATGAGACGGCGCTGCTTGAGGTAGGCGACGCGCTCCTCGGAGGTGGCCTCGAAATGGCGGATGACCGACATCGACACCACCTTGTCGCCGTTCGACAGGCGGATGCCGCGCACGCCGACCGAGTTGCGCGAGTTGAACACGCGGACGTCGGTGGAGGGGAAGCGGATGGCGCGGCCGGCGTCGGTGACCAGCATCACGTCGTCATCCTCGGAGCAGATGCGGGCGTTGATGAGGCTCATGCCCGCGTTCTCGTCTTCGAACTTCATCGCGATCTTGCCGTTGCGCATGACGTTGGTGAAGTCGGATAGCCGGTTGCGGCGGACGGTGCCGGCATCGGTGGCGAAGACGATCTGGAGGTCGTTCCACTCTTCCTCGGGGCGGTCGACGGGCATGATGGCCGCGACGGAGACGCCCTGCGGGATCGGCAGGATGTTGACGATGGCCTTGCCGCGCGAGGTGCGCCCGCCCAACGGCAGGCGCCAGGTCTTGAGCTTGTAGACCATGCCCTCGGTGGTGAAGAACAGAAGCTGGGTGTGGGTGTTCGCGACGAAGAGCGTGGTGACCACGTCCTCTTCCTTCAGGTCGCCGCCCGACAGGCCCTTGCCGCCGCGCTTCTGGGCGCGGAAATCGGCCAGCGGGGTGCGCTTGATGTAGCCCGACTGGGTGACGGTCACGACCATCTCTTCACGTTCGATCAGGTCTTCATCGTCCATGTCGCCGGACCACTCGACGATCTCGGTGCGGCGGGGCACGGCGAACTCGTCGCGCACGGCGCGCATCTCGTTGGCGATGATCTCCATGATCCGCTCGCGGGAGCGGAGGATCTCGAGATATTCCTTGATCTTGCCGGCCAGCTCCTCGAGCTCGTCGGTGACTTCCTTGACCCCGAGCTGGGTGAGCCGCTGGAGCCGCAGCTCGAGAATGGCGCGGGCCTGCGCCTCGGACAGGTTGTAGGTGCCGTCGTCGTTCATCGTGTGCGACGGATCGTCGATCAGGCGGATGAAGGGGGCAATCTCCTCGGCCGGCCAGCGGCGGGTCATCAGCTTTTCGCGGGCCTCGGCGGCGTCGACGGATTGGCGGACGGTGCGCACCACCTCGTCGACGTTCGAGACGGCCACGGCCAGGCCGCAGAGGATGTGGCTGCGCTCGCGCGCCTTGTTCAGCTCGTAGGCGGTGCGACGGGCGACCACCTCCTCGCGGAAGGCGATGAAGGCCGAGAGGAAGCCGCGCAGGGTGAGCTGCTCGGGCCG
>CAYVQK010000091.1:0-14519 GCA_964454145.1 uncultured Oceanicola sp.
CGCAACCCGCAGACCGACCTGTGGTGGGGCGGCACCGGCGACCCGCACCTGCAGGCCGCCAGCGACGGGCTGACGGCGGAATACCAGTCCCCGATGCTCGATGAGCTGCAGGACTGGGCCAAGGGCCAGGCCGAGGTCTCGGGCTACCGCACCGTGGGTGTCTACTCCGGTGCGCTCGGCTGGGGCTACAACACCGAGCTCTTCGAGCAGAAGGGCATCAAGGCGCCGCAGTGCTGGGCCGACCTGCTCGATCCGGGGCTGAAGGGCGAGATCCAGATCGCCGATCCGAACTCCTCGGGCACCGCCTACACCACGCTCGCCACACTGGTGCAGCTGATGGGCGAGGACGAGGCCTTCGACTTCCTGAAGAAGATGCACGCCAACGTGTCGCAATACACTAAGTCGGGCAGCGCCCCGGTGAAGGCGGCGGCGCGCGGAGAGACGGGCCTCGGCATCGTGTTCCAGCATGATGCGGTGGCGCAGGCCGTCGAGGGCTTCCCCGTCGCCGTGGTCGCGCCCTGCGAGGGCACCGGCTACGAGATCGGCTCGATGTCGATGGTCGAGGGCGCGGCGAACCCGGAGCCCGCGAAGGTGTTCTACGACTGGGTTCTGACCGCCGAGGTGCAGAACATGATGCCCGAGGCCGGCTCCTACCAGATCCCGTCGAACGCAAGCGCCACGCCGCCCGAGGAAGCGCCCGACCTGTCGACCATCAAACTGATCGACTACGACTTTGCCGAGTATGGCAGCGCCGAGCGCCGCCAGGCCCTGCTGTCGCGCTGGGACCAGGAGATCGGCTCGCTGCCGCTGCAGTGAGTGCGCCCGGCACGCGATGAACCCGGGAGCGGTGACTGCGCCGCTCCCGACCGCTCGCCCTGACGGACGGATGGCCCGATGACCGAAAGAGACAACCGCAGGCTCGACGTGATCCTGGCGGCCGCGATCGTCGCGCTCGTGGCGCTGCCCTGGTATCGCGTGCGCTCGGGGTTCTTCACCTTCGACTGGCTGGCGGATGTCTTAGGCTCCGAGACGCTCTGGCCGGGGCTGATGCAGGCCGCCACGGGCCGCTGGCAGCTCTGGCCGCTGCTTGCCCTGCTGGGCCTTGCCGTGGCGCTGCGGCTCACACGCGCGCCCGAGCGGAGGGGCAGGGCGCTTGTGGCGATCGGGGCGGCGGGCATCGCCTGGATGCTTGTCGAAGGTCTCTCGATCGGGCTGCGCGGCTGGAACTGGGGCCTGCTGGAGGCCACTTTCGGCAAGGTTGCGGGCCAGCCCGCCTTCGGGGCCGGGGCCGTCGTGCTGGCCATCGTCTTCATGCTGCTCATGGCCTTCGGGGCGGCAGAGAAGGGGGCACTGAAGGGGGACGGTTTCGTGCTGGGCGCGATCACCCTGCTGATCGGCCTCGTCGCGGTCTTCGTCTTCTATCCGCTGGTGTCGATGTTCACCGGCGCGTTCCAGTCCTTCGATGGCTCCTTCACCACCGAGGGCGTGCGCCGCAACATCGGTGACCCGAAGATCTGGTCGCTCGCCTGCCTCTGGGGCGGCAATTGCGGGGTGGCGTGGCGCACCTTCTTTCTGGCGATCTGCACCGCGACCGGTTCCACCTTCCTTGGTCTCGTCTTCGCCCTCGTCGCCACGCGTACCGGCTTTCCCTACAAGAAATCGCTGCGGCTGCTCACCGTTCTGCCGATCATCACCCCGCCCTTCGTGGTGGGCCTCGCGCTGACCATGCTGCTGGGCCGCTCGGGCACGCTCACGCAGGCGATCGAGGCGGCGACGGGCTGGGAGCTGGGGCGGTGGCTCTATGGGCTCACAGGCATCTGGATCGCGCAGATGCTCAGCTTCACCCCGATCTCGTTCCTGGTGCTGATCGGCGTCGTGGATGGCATCAGCCCCTCGATGGAGGAGGCGAGCCAGACCCTGCGTTCCGACCGATGGCGGACCTTCCGCAAGGTCTCGCTGCCGCTGATGGCGCCGGGCCTGGCCAATGCCTTCCTGATCGGCTTCATCGAGTCGATGGCCGATTTCGGCAACCCGCTGGTGCTGGGCGGCTCGGGTGGCGTGCTCTCGACCGAGATCTTCTTTGCGGTCGTCGGCGCGCAGAACGACCCCTCGCGGGCCGCCGTTCTGGCCACCGTGCTGCTGGGCTTCACCCTTTCGGCCTTCCTCGCGCAGCGGCTGTGGCTCTCGGGGCGCAACTTTGCCACCGTCACCGGCAAGGGCGATGGCGGGCGGCACATTCGCCTTCCGCGACGGGTGGCCTGGCCGGTCATCACCATCGCCATGGCCTGGGCCGCCTTCACCATCGTTGTTTACGCGATGATCCTCTTCGGCGGGTTCGTGAAGACCTGGGGGCTCGACCACTCGCTGACCTTCGAGCACTACATCCGCGCCTTCGGCGTGGGCTGGGACGGCGGGATCGCCTGGCTCGGCGTGGCCTGGGACAGCTTCTGGACCACGATGGAGATCGCCCTGATCGCGGCGCCGCTCACCGCTGCCGTCGGGCTGCTGACCGCCTGGCTGATCGTGCGGCAGCGGTTTCCGGGGCGCTCGACCTTCGAGTTCGCTCTGATGATGAGTTTCGCGATCCCGGGCACGGTGATCGGCATCAGCTATATCATGGCCTTCAACCTGCCGCCGCTGCAGATGACCGGCACGGCGGCGATCCTCATCGCCTGCTTCGTCTTCCGCAACATGCCGGTGGGCGTGCGCGGCGGGGTGGCGGCCATGGCGCAGCTCGACGGCTCGCTCGACGAGGCCTCTCTGTCGCTCGGAGCCGGATCGGCGCGCACCATGCGCAAGGTGATCCTGCCGCTTATGCGGCCGGCGATCCTTGCGGCGCTGGTTTACAGCTTCGTGCGGGCGATCACCTCGATCTCTGCGGTGATCTTTCTCGTCAGCGCCAAGTACAACATGGCCACGGCCTACATCGTCGGCCTCGTGGAGAACGGCGAATACGGCATCGCCATCGCCTATTCCTCGGTGCTGATCCTGGTGATGATCACGATCATCGGCGGCTTCCAGCTGCTGGTCGGCGAGCGCCGCATCCGCCGCGGGGAGGACAGGCCCGCGCCCCTTTCACAGCCGACGGAGGCCGCATCATGACCCAGACCCGAGGCGCGGTGGCCTTTCGTGGCGTGCGCAAGAAGTTCGGCGCCTTCACGGCGATCCCCGACCTGACGCTCGATATCGCGCCCGGCGAGCTTGTCACGCTGCTGGGGCCCTCGGGCTGCGGCAAGACAACCACGCTCCGGATGCTGGCCGGGCTCGAAAGCCCGAGCGATGGTCAGATCCTGATCGGCGGGACCGATGTGACGCGCCTGCCCGCCAACCGGCGCGACGTGTCGATGGTGTTCCAGAGCTACGCGTTGTTTCCGCACATGCGGGTGGGGCAGAACGTGTCTTACGGGCTGGAGTCGGGTGGGATGAAACCCGCCGAGGCGCGGCGGCGAGCGGAGGAGGCGCTGGAGCTGGTGGGGCTGGAGGGGCTGGCCCAACGCCTGCCGGCGGAGCTTTCGGGCGGGCAGCAACAGCGGGTGGCGGTGGCCCGGGCGCTGGTGCTGGAGCCGCAGGTGCTGCTGCTCGACGAGCCGCTCTCCAACCTCGATGCCCGGCTGCGGCGAAAGGTGCGCACAGATATCCGCGAGCTGCAGCAACGGCTCGGCTTCACCGCCGTCTACGTGACGCATGACCAGGAGGAGGCGCTGGCCGTCTCCGACCGGATCGTGGTGATGAAGGAGGGCAGGATCGCCCAGATGGGCACGCCCCGCGAGCTCTACGAGTCGCCGGCCTCGGAGTTCATCGCCGATTTCATCGGGGAGGCGAACGTGGTGGAGGGGCGGGTGCTGTCGGTTGCGGAGGATGTGGCGCAGGTCGAGCTGGGCGGCGTGACGGTGCCGCTTCCGGCGCGGGGCCTGGCGCCGGGCGCGGCGCGGCTGTCGCTGCGCTCCAACGCGCTGCGGGTGAAGACCGAGGGCGAGGGCATCGCCGGCAAGGTCTCGACGTCGGCCTATCTCGGCGACCACGTGGAATACGAGATCGACGGGCCGCTGGGGCGCATCTTCGTGGTGGATGACGAAAGCGACACGCCGCTGCCTGCGGGCACCCCTGTGACCCTCGAAGTGCGCCCGCGCGGCGTTGCCCTGATCCCGGAGGCCGAATGACCCAGACCGACACCTCCGCGCAGCGGCTGAATCGCGCCGCCGAGGTGGCGCAGGAGGCCGGGGCGCTGGCGTTGAAGTATTTTCATGCCCGCGACCGGCTGGTGATCGAGACGAAGCGCCACCCCGCCGATCTGGTCTCCGAGGCCGACCGGGAGGTGGAGACGCTGATCCGCGCGGCCCTCGGGGCGGCCTTCCCGGATGACGCGCTGCTGGGGGAGGAACACGGGTTCACCGAGGGCGGCTCGGGCTTCACCTGGGTGATCGACCCGATCGACGGTACGGCGCCCTATCTTGCCGGACTGCCGGGCTGGTGCATCTCGATCGGCGGCTGCGATGCCGACGGCCCGGCGCTGGGCGTGATCTATGTGCCCGTCCTGGGCGAGCTCTTCGTTGCGGCGCGCGGGCAAGGGGCCAGGCTGAACGGAGGGCTGATCCGCACGGGCGAGGGCGACCTGCGTTCGGGGCTGCTCGGGATCGGCGCCAATGACCGGGTGGCGAGCGACAGGGTCGGGCAGATGCTGACCGAGCTGATGGATGCGGGCTCATCTTGGGTTCGCTACGGCTCCGGTGCGCTGATGCTCGCCTGGGTCGCCGCCGGCCGGCTTGTAGGCTACGCCGAGCCTCGGATGAGCGCCTGGGACTGCATGGCCGGCTATGCGCTCATCCTGGAAGCGGGCGGGCGCGTTCTTCCGTTTCCGGACGGCGCGGGCTTGACCCTGCCCGCCCCCGTGCTCGGCGCGGCGCCGGGCGCTTACGACGAACTCGAGCGGATCTGCGCCTTCGGCACGGAGCCGGGCTGGTAGGGAACCTTCAGGCCGTGGGTTCGAGCGCCGCGGCGGGGTGGCCCGCAAAGGTGAGCGGGATGTTGTCGATCAGGCGGACGCCGTCGAGCCAGGCGGCGACGAAGAGGCGGGCGGGCCGGTCTGCGGTGCGCAGCGGGGCGAGGGCCGGGTCCGACCTGAGTTCGAGGTAGTCGATTTCGGCGAGGCCCGCCTCGGTGAGCCGGGTGCGGGCCGCGGTGAGCGCGCCGTCCACCGGGGTGCCTGTCTGTATCGCCTGTGCCGCCGCGTGGAGCGCCTCGCGGATCACCGGGGCGGTGGACCGGGCTTCGGCGCCGAGCCGGAGGTTGCGGGACGACAGCGCCAGCCCGTCTTCCTCCCGGATGGTGGGGCAGCCGATGATCCGCGTCTTGAGGTCCAGGTCTTCGGCCAGACGCCGCACCACCTGAAGCTGCTGATAGTCCTTCTCGCCGAAGAAGGCCTGGTCGGCATCGGTTTGCAGAAGGAGCTTGGCGACGACGGTGGCGACCCCGTCGAAATGGCCCGGCCGGGTTGCGCCGCAGAGCCCCTCGCTGACGCCGGAGACCGAGATGGTGGTGGCGAAGCCCTCGGGGTACATCTGCGCGCCGTCGGGCACGTAGAGCACGTCGACATCGAAGGGCGCGAGCTTCTCGGCGTCGCTCTCCTCGGTGCGGGGATACTTGGCGAGATCCTCCGGGCTGTTGAACTGCCGGGGGTTCACGAAGAGCGTGACGATCACCCGGTCGGTGGCCGCGCAGGCCGCCTCGACAAGGCTCAGGTGGCCGGAATGGAGGGCGCCCATGGTCGGCACCACGCCGATGCTTTCGCCCGCGCGCCGCCAGCCTTCGGTCAGCGCGCGCAACTCTGCCTTGGTGCGGATGATCTTCATTTGGTGTTCGCCTCCTCGAGAAAGACGTGTTCGGGGGCCGGAAAGCTGCGAGCGCGCACCTCCTCGGCATAGGCCCGGATCGCCGCGGCGGCATCGCCCGCGAGATGGGCATAGCGCTTCACGAACTTCGGCTTGAAGGCGTCGAAGAGGCCGAGCATGTCGTCGATGACGAGGATCTGCCCGTCGCAGCCCGCCGAGGCGCCGATGCCGACGGTGGGAATGTCGAGCGCCTCCGTGATCCGGTCGGCCAACGCGGCAGGCACTTTCTCGAGCACCACGGAGAAGGCGCCGGCCTCGGTCACGGCCCGGGCGTCGGCCTCGATCCGGTCGGCATCGGCGCCGCGGCCCTGCACCTTGTAGCCGCCGAGCGCGTTCACCGCCTGTGGGGTGAGCCCGATGTGGGCCATGACCGGGATGCCCCTGTCTGCGAGGAAGCGGATCGTCTCGGCCATGTGCTGGCCGCCTTCTAGCTTCACCGCGCCGGCGCCGGTCTCAGACATCAGCCGGGCGGCATTGCGGAAGGCCTGATCCGGGCCCTCCTCATAGCTGCCGAAGGGCATGTCGACGACCATCAGCGCGCGGGAGAGGCCGCGCGCCACGGCGCGGCCGTGGAGGATCATCATCTCCATCGTCACCTCCAGCGTGGAGGGCAGGCCGTGCAGCACCATGCCGACGCTGTCGCCCACCAGCACGAGGTCGCATTCGGCATCGGCGAGCCGGGCGACGGGTGTGGTGTAGGCGGTGAGGCAGACCAGCGGAGCGCCTCCCTTGCGGGCGCGGATATCCGACGCGGTGAGGGATTTCTGCGGGGCGGACTGGCTCATTGTGCTCCTCCGGTGCGACGGCTGGCCGGGCAGTGGTGTCGCAACTTTATGTTCCTGTTCGGCGTGGTCTGGTAATATTGTTTCGGCTCAAAAGTCCAGCCCGAGGTCCAGAACCGGGGCGGAATGGGTCAATGCGCCCGACGAGATGTAATCCACCCCGGTCGCCGCCACCTCGGCGATGCGCTCCAGCCGCATGTTACCGGAGGCTTCCAGCACAACCCGACGGGCTGCCATTTCGACCGCCTTGGCGAGGGTCGGCGTGTCCATGTTGTCGAGCAGGACAACATCCGCACCGCCCTCCTCCAGCACTTCGGAAAGCTGCTCGAGCTGGTCCACCTCGATCTCGCAGCGGACCATGTGGGAGGCGCGGGCCTTCACCGCCTGCAACACCGGGCGGATACCACCGGCAGCGGCGATGTGGTTGTCCTTGATCAGGATCGCGTCGGAGAGGCTGAAGCGGTGGTTGAAGCCGCCTCCATGGAGCACGGCCTGCTTTTCGACGAGGCGCAGGCCGGGGGTTGTCTTGCGGGTGCAGGTGATGCGGGTTGCGGTGCCGCGCGTTTCGGCAACGAAGCCGGCGGTTAGCGTGGCGATGCCCGACATGCGCCCGGCGAAGTTGAGCGCGACCCGCTCGGCGGAGAGGATCGACGCTGCATCGCCCTCGATTTCCATCAGCAGGTCACCCGGCGCGATGGCATCACCGTCGGCTTTGTGGGCGGTGATCTTCAGCGCGGGGTCGATGAGCCGGAAGGCGAGCGCGGCGACCTGGAGGCCGGAGACCACCCCGGGCGACCGAGCGTTGAGCCGGGCGGCGTAGCGGGTGCCGGAGGGGATCACGGTGCGGGTGGTGATGTCGCCATAGGTGCCGAGGTCTTCCATCAGCGCGGCACGAACCAGGGGGTCGAGGATCAGGTCTGGCAGGGGGGCGTGGGTCATGCGGGTTCCTTTTGCGCTACGGCGGCGGCGCGGATGGCGAGGGCCTCGGCGAGGGTGAGGAAAGAGCGCTGGCCGGTCTCGGAGGTTTCGGGGTGGTCCGACCGGAAGTGCGCGCCCCGGCTCTCGCGGCGCGCCAGCGCAGCGGCGGCGATGAGGGTGGCGGTGGCGGTCATGTTCAGGAGCGGCGTGCAGGCGGGCTGGGCGGCCTCGATCCGGGCGATTTCGGCAAGGGTCCGGGTCAGGCCCTCGGTGTTGCGGATGACGCCGGCGCCCTCGGTCATCGCCTGCCTCAGCGCGGCGACCAGCGCGGTGTCGGGCGGTTCCGCCGGGGCGAGATCGGGCAGTTGCACGTCCTGTGCCACACCGGGTGCGGGCAGGGCCGCGTCGATCGAGAGGGCGCAGCGGCGGCCGTAGACGAGCGCTTCGAGCAACCCGTTCGAGGCCAGCCGGTTGGCGCCGTGGAGGCCGGTCGAGGCGACCTCGCCGCAAGCCCAGAGGCCGGGGAGGCTGCTTCGGCCCGAAACGTCGGTTGCGACGCCGCCCATGTGGTAATGCGCGGCGGCGGCGACCGGGATGGGCTGCGCAACCGGGTCGAGGCCCGCTTGGAGGCAGGCAGCGGCGACGGCGGGGAAGTCGGTGAGGATCGCTGCGCCGAGCGCCTGGCGCGTGTCGAGCGCAGGCGCCAGCCCGGCCTGGGTCTGGGCGTAGACGGCGCGGGCGACGATATCGCGCGGGGCCAGCTCGGCGTCCGGGTGAGTATCGACCATGAAGCGCGCGCCAAGGCGGTTCACCAGCACTGCGCCCTCGCCGCGCAGCGCCTCGGTCGCCAGCGGCGCCGGGTCGAGCCCGCAGGCGATGGCGGTGGGGTGGAACTGGACGAACTCCGCATCGGCGATCCGCGCCCCGGCGCGGGCCGCCATGCCCATCACCTGGCCGCGGATGCGCGGCGGGTTGGTGGTGAGCGCGAAGAGGCCGCCCGAGCCCCCGCCGGCCAGCAGCACCGCGGGGCCGCGCAGCACCACGCTCTCGCTCTGGCCGCCGTCGTGGCAGCGCGCCACGGCCACCCCGGTGACGCGCTCGCCCGAGACCTCGAGGTCGGTGGCCATCACCCCTTCGAGCACCTGCACATGCGCGGCCTCGCGGAGCTGCGCAGTGAGCGCGCGCATGATCTCTGCCCCGGCCTGGTCACCCCGCACCCGGACGACGCGGGCAAAGCTGTGGGCGGCCTCGCGGGAGAGCACGTAGGCGCCCTCCTGCGTGCGGTCGAAGGGGGTGCCGAGGCCGGTCAGGTCGAGGATGTGATCGCGCGCCTCGCGGGTGACGGCCTCGGCCACTGCGGCATCGACCGTTCCGGCCCCGGCGAGGAGGGTATCGCGCGCATGGGCTTCGGCCGTGTCGGCCGGGTCCATCGCCGCCGCCACGCCGCCCTGGGCCCAGGCCGAGGAGGCGCCGTGGCCCAGCGGCTCGGGCGAGATCACCAGCACCGGGCGCGGGGCGAGCTTGAGCGCGGCATATTGCGCCGCCAGCCCCGCCCCGACGATGAGGACGCGGGCCGTGTTGATCGGGTCGACCACCTCAGCCGGCCAACCGGGCGGAGAGGTCGATCATCCGTTGCACCGCCACGCGCGCTTTCGCGGCCACCTCGGCCTCGACCTCGACCGCGCCTTCCATGCTGTGGAGCGACCACAGCACCTTCTCCAGGGTGATCTTCTTCATGTAGGGGCACATGTTGCAGGGGCCGACGAAGTCGACGTCGGGCAGGGCGTCGGAGATGTTGGAGGCCATCGAGCACTCGGTCACCAGCATCGCCTTTTCCGGGCGTTCGCGGGTGACGTAGTCGATGATGCCGCTGGTGGAGCCGGAGAAATCGGCCTCGGCCACCACGTCGGGCGGGCATTCGGGGTGAGCGATGATCCGGGTGCCCGGGTTCCAGTCGCGGAACTCCCGAAGGTCGCGGGCGGTGTATTGCTCGTGCACGATGCAGGCGCCGTCCCACCAGACGATGCGCTTCTGCGGCACCTGGCGGGCGACGTTCTGGGCGAGATACTTGTCGGGCGTCATGATGACGGTGTCGCTCTCCTGCGCGGCGACGATCTGGGCGGCGTTCGACGAGGTGCAGCAGATGTCGGAGGCGGCCTTCACCTCGGCGGTGGTGTTCACGTAGCTGACTACCGGCGCGCCGGGGTACTTCGCCCGCATCTCGGCAATGCCTGCGGCGGTGATGCTCTCGGCCAGCGAGCAGCCGGCCTCCATGTCGGGCATCAGCACGGTCTTGGCGGGGTTCAGGATCTTGGAGGTTTCGGCCATGAAATGAACGCCGCATTGGACGATCACCTGGGCCTCCACCTTCGTCGCCTCGACGGCGAGTTGCAGGCTGTCGCCCACCACGTCGGCGATGCCGTGGTAGATCTCGGGCGTCATGTAGTTGTGCGCGAGGATCACCGCGTCGCGCTCCTTCTTCAGCCGGTTGATCGCCGCGACGTAGGGCGCATGGATCGCCCAATCCGGCGGCGACATCACCCGCTCCATCCGGGCGTAGAGGCCGGCGGTTTCGGCGGCGATGTCGGGGGAGGGGGCGAGATCGTAATGATCGGCGAGTTCGGCGCGGAGCGCGATCTGGTCGAGCACAGGCTGGGGTTCCTCAGGTCTGGTCGGTCCGCCGGAGAGGGCGGAGACTGCGCGGAGCGGTGCGCAGGGTGAGCGGTGCCGGGGTTCTAGGGGTTGTGTGACCCAAGGGCAAGTTCAACCCGACGGTCAGCTCGGGATGTCGGGCGCTAACATGCGCCGGAGGCTCCTTTTGCGGCTTCCGTGACCTGCACTTGACATTCCGGGCAGGGTCCACGAGGGTCCGCACATCAACCAGGGGTGCTCCGGACGGGGCTGAGATGCGCAAGGCTGCGTGAACCCTTCAAAGCTGATCTGGGTAATGCCAGCGGAGCGAGGAAACCATGTTCATTGGCGCGCAAGTGTCGCTGTATCCGATGACGTCCGATTTCGTCGGGGTCATCATGACCGGGCTCGAAGCCCTCACCCCCTACAGGGAAAGCCTGCGGATCGAGACCGACGACATGTCGACGCTCATGGTCGGCGCGCCGGAGCCGCTGCTCGACGCGATCCGCGATCTATTCGCCCGCGCGGCGCAGCGGCCCGAGCATGTGACCATGCATGTCACCCTGTCGCGCGGCTGCCCGGGGGAGCCGGATGACCCCTCGTGCCATTGCGAGGCGCTGGTGACCGCCCAATCGCTGGGGCTGGAGGAGCGCAAGGCGCTGGCGCTGGAGGCGGTTCGGGAAGCGCCCGAGAGCGGCGTGGGGATCGACGTGCAGTTCTCGCTCTACGTGCTGGGGCAGGACAGGCACATGGACGAGATCTACGGCTGCATCGACTTTCTCAAGCAGTCGGGCACCTTCCTGAAGTCGAAGAACTTCTGCACCCGGCTGCGCGGTGACGCGGGCGCGGTGTTCGAGACGGTGCGGCAGGCCTTCCTGCGCTTCGGACCGGCCGAGGGGCATGTGACCCTCGACCTGACCGCCTCCGCCAACAGCCCCAGCCTGCGCTGACCCCTGCCGCTGCGCCGCCCCCCGGGCGGTGCGCGAGGAGGCCCCATGCCGAAGATCACCCGAGCCTTTCCGAGCCTTTGCCTTGCAACCGCCTTCCTGGCGCTTTGGCAGGGCTACTGTGCATGGGCCGACGTGTCGCCGCTGGTGCTGCCCGCGCCGAGCGACGTGGCCCGCGGCCTCTGGGTGAACCGAGGCGCGCTGGCGGGACATGCGGGCGCGACGCTGGGCGTGGCGGCGCTGGGCTTCTCGCTCTCGGTCGGCTTTGCCTTCGTCACTTCGGTGGCGCTGCAGTTCAGCCCCTGGCTGCGGCGCGGGCTCTTCCCCTTGCTGGTCGCCAGCCAGACGGTGCCCATCGTCGCACTGGCGCCGCTGATGGTGCTGTGGTTCGGGTTCGGACTGCTGCCCAAGGTGCTGCTGGTGATCCTCGTCACCTTCTTCCCCATGCTGGTGAGCCTGCTGGCGGGATACGCCCGGCTGCCGATGGCCTTCCGCGATCAACTTGTCTCGATGGGGGCGGGGCGCTGGGCCGTTTTTCGCCGCGCGGCGCTGCCGGTGGCGCGGCCGCACTTCTTCAACGGCCTCAGGATCTCGGCCACCTATGCCATCGTCGCCACGATCTTCGCCGAATACGCGGGCGCGCGGCAGGGGCTGGGGATCTACATCCTGACCGCCAAGAACAACTTCCGCGCCGACCTCGTGCTGGCGGCCGTGGTGCTTTCGGCCACGCTGACGCTGCTGCTCCTCGGCACGCTCCAGCTGATCGACCGGGCGACCGGGCGGCGCTACCGGAGGGCTGTCGATGCTGCGGGTTGAGGGGCTTTCGATCCGGGCGGGCGAGACCGTGTTGGTGGAGAAGCTCGGGTTTGAACTCGCGGAAGGCGGGATGACCTGCCTGATCGGGCCATCGGGCTGCGGCAAGACCTCGGTGATCAAGTGGCTCGCGGGGGTGCTGCCGTTGGAACTCGCCGCCACCGGAACGGCGCGGCTCGACGGCGCGCCGCTGGCCGCGCCCAACCCGGCGCTCGCCTACCAGCCGCAGCAGGACACGCTCTTTCCCTGGCTTACGGTGGCCGAGAATGGCGGGCTGGGGCTGGAAATCGCCGGGATGCCACGTGGTGCGGCGCGGGCGAGGGTGCTGCCGCTCTTGGCGGAGTTCGGCCTTGCGGGGCTGGAAGACCACTTTCCCGACCAGCTCTCGGGCGGCATGCGCCAGCGCGCGGCCTTTCTGCGGACGATGGTGCAGGACAGCCGGTTCCTGCTGCTCGACGAGCCCTTCTCGGCGCTCGACGCGGTGACCCGGCTCAAGATGCAGCACTGGCTCTGCGCCCGGCTGGCCGAGCGCCCGCGCGGGGTGCTGATGGTCACCCACGATCTCTACGAGGCCACGCAGATGGCCGACCGGATCCTCGTGATGTCGGCTCGGCCCGGACGGATCGTGGCCGACATTCCCCTTTCCACCCCCCGCAGCGCCCGCACCGAGGCCGGGCTGGCCGAGACCCGGGCGCTGCTCAAATCCCTGCTTCTGGAGGACACACCATGAAACTGCTTCCCATCCTTGCCACCTGCCTCACGCTGCCCGTTGCGGCGCAGGCGCAGGAGAGCGTCAGCATCGCGCTCGACTGGACTCTGAACACCAACCACATCGGCCTTGTCGTGGCGCAGGAGAAGGGCTTCTACCAGGAGGCCGGGCTGGAGGTGGAACTGCTGCCCTACTCCGACAGCGCCTCCACTGCCGTGCTGGCGGCGGGGGCGGCGGAGTTCGCCTACATGACCTCGCTCGGCTTCATGAGCGCGAAGGCCGCCGGGGCCGATATCGTGGCGCTCTGGGCGACGATGCAGCGGGAGAACGGGCGGCTTGTCTACAACGCCAGCAACGAGGCCATCACCCGCCCCGCCGACCTCGAGGGCAAGACCTACGCGGGCTTCGGCTCGGCCTGGGAGGATGCGCTGATCTCGACCATGATCGAGGCCGATGGCGGCACGGCGGAGTATGACACCGTAACCATGGGCACCGGGGCTTACGAGGCCCTGGCCAGCGGGGCGGTGGACTTCACGCTCGAGGTGGCCACCTGGGAGGGCGTGAACGGCGAGTTGCTGGGCCGCGACCAGAAGCACTTCACCTATGCCGATTACGGCGTGCCGGATCAGCAGAACGGCTACATCGGCACCACTTCGGAAATGCTGGCACAGCGCCCCGAGCTGGTGGCCGCCTTCATGGACGCCACGCAGCAAGGCTATGCCTGGGCCGCCGATCACCCGGCGGAGGCCGCGGAGATCCTGATCGGGGCTGGGGAGTTCCAGAACCCCGAGCTGGTGCGCGGCTCGATGGCGGCGCTGGCCGAGGGGGACTACATCCGGGCAGGGGAGGTGCCGGTGGGCACGATCGACGCCGAGCGCTTTGCGGGCATGGCGCGGTTCCTCTTCGACAGCGGCGTGCTGAAGGGGCCGGGCGGCGTGGTGCTGGAGTGGCCGGGCGACGTGTCGGGCTGGGTCGATCAGGGCTGGATGGCCGACTGACGGCGGCGGCAGGCCTCTCCGGGGGGCGCGCCTTCTCTCCCTGTCGCGCGCGCAACGGGCGGCAGGACGACCCGGCTCGGCTCCTGCGACCCTCCACTATCAAAAATAACGGAATACTCCTGTCCGAAACCACCCGATGGCCGCGGGCGCGGGCTGGCCACATACTTCGCGGGACCACCAATCAAGACAGGAAGCCGCATGACCCGCTCCTATTTCGCGCCGACCGGGGGGCTGCCCGGACAGACCGAGCTGCTCACCGATCGCGCGATCTTCACCGATTCCTATGCCGTGCTGCCGAAGGGCACGATGCGCGACATCGTCACCAGTTTTCTTCCGGGCTGGACGGGCACCCGGCTCTGGGTCATCGCCCGGCCGATGTCGGGCTTTGCCGAGACCTTCTCGCAGTACATCATGGAAGTTCAGCCCGGCGGCGGGTCGGATCATCCCGAGAGCGATCCGGAGGCGGAGGGCGTGCTCTTCGTGGTGGAGGGCAGCGTGGAGGTGTCGCTCGACGGCACCGCGCATGTGCTCGCGCCCGGCGGCTACGCCTACCTGCCGCCCTCGTCGGGCTGGACCCTGCGCAACCGGAGCGGCGCCGTCGCCCGGTTTCACTGGGTGCGCAAGGCCTGGGAGCCGGCGCCGGGGCTGGAAGCGCCGGAACCGCTCTTCCTGAACGAAAACGACATTACCCCCGCAGCGATGCCCGAGACCGACGGGGCCTGGGCCACCACGCGCTTTGTCGACCCGGCGGATCTGCGGCACGACATGCATGTCACCGTCGTCACGCTGCAGCCCGGCGCGGTGATCCCCTTCCTCGAAACCCATGTGATGGA
>CAYVQK010000092.1:0-14422 GCA_964454145.1 uncultured Oceanicola sp.
GCGCGTTCTTCTTGGCCTGCTCGAACATGTCGCGCACGCGGCTGGCGCCGACGCCCACGAACATTTCCACGAAGTCGGAGCCCGAGATGGTGAAGAACGGCACGCCGGCTTCGCCCGCGATCGCGCGGGCCAAGAGCGTTTTACCGGTACCCGGAGGGCCGACCAGCAGCGCGCCCTTGGGGATCTTGCCGCCGAGACGGGAGAACTTCTGCGGGTTGCGCAGGAATTCGACGATCTCTTCGAGTTCTTCCTTGGCCTCGTCGATGCCCGCCACGTCATCGAATGTCACGCGGCCATGCTTCTCGGTCAGCAGCTTGGCCTTCGACTTGCCAAAGCCCATCGCCCCGCCGCGACCGCCGCCCTGCATCCTGTTCATCAGGAAGATCCAGATCCCTATGAGGATGATGAAGGGCAACAGCGTGCCGATATAGGCCAGAAGACCGTTCTGCTGCTGGGCCTTCGCTGTGACCTCGACGTTGTTCTCGATCAGAACCTCGGTCGGATCGACGCCCGGCGGGATGATCGTGGTGTAGGTGGTGTCGTCGTTGGTGCGGACGCGCATCTCCTCGCCGTCGATCGTCGCTTCGCTCACGCTGCCCGACTCCACCGCTTCGATGAAATCGGAATAGCTCAGGTTGCGCGACGACATCGTGGTGTTGTCGCCGGAGAAGAGATTGAAGAGCGCGAGGATCAGGACGAAGAGGACGACCCAGAAAGCGATGTTGCGTGCATTGCCCATGGGGCAGACACCTCCCAAGATGATCTGTTGCCGCACCGCAGGCTGAGGCCGCGCGGCACCCGGCATAACATAGGGTTTTTCCCGGCAGGTTCAATCCGGGGAGAGGCTGGAAACAAGGTGTTCCAACCCGTGACAAAGCCGCGCGGCGTAGCCTTCCGACCGTCCGGCCACGGGGGCGGACAGGAGCCGGTCACCCAGCCACAAAGCGGGCGTGGCCAGGAGAGAGGCCCGCGGAAGCCCCGCTGCCCGCCAGTCCGGGCATTCGGCGAGACCGACTTCTCCAAGCGCGGCAACGTGTGCACCGGGTGCCGGAGGAGGTCCGTAAAGACGCCAGCGGCCGTCCCAGAGGGCTGCGGGCGGTGTCGCCATATCTGCCACGGCGGCATATTCCCGTGTGATCCGGAGTGCGCCGTTTTCGGGCGTGATCCGGCAGCCATGAAGGGTCACGGGCCGCGGCGCAGCGAGGGCCGCTGTGAGGGCATCATATCGCGGCCGATAGGCCGTCGAGGCCGTCCAGCCCAGACAATGTGCAAAGGCGCGCAGCACGGTTTCTTGTGGTGTGTCCTCAGGAAAGCTGAGCAGGATATCGCCGTGAACGATCTTGGCGTGCTGGGAGAGAAGACCGGCAGCGTAGTGGTTCAGTGCCGCTCGCGCCAAGGACATCTGCTCCGCGGTGCGCGCGAGGCGTTCGGATGTGAGCCCGAGCGGTGCCAGCGTGTTGTACATCTGCCGTGCTTTGACCCGGTCGAACCGGGAGTCGTCGTTGGAGGGGTCATCTGCCCAGCCCTGTCCTTCCGCACGCAGATACTCACGCAAGGCATCGCGCGAAAGCGCCAGAAGGGGCCTGAGCCAGGTAACACCGTGCGAAGAAGACGCCGGGACCATCGCCGCGAGCCCGTCGACTCCGGACCCTCTGGCAAGGCGAAGGAGCACGGTTTCCGCCTGGTCGTCCTGCGTGTGACCCAGCGAGACATGCTCCAACCCGTGCCGTGCGGACCAGTCGGAAAGCAATGCACGCCGGGCCGAGCGCGCGGCGTCCTGCAAGTTGCCACGCCCGGCCCAGCCCTCCCAGGGGAGGATTTCATGGGGAATGCCGAGCGACGAGCAAAGTTGCCCCGCCGCCTCGGCCTCGGCCGTGGAACCCTCTCGGAGCCGGTGATCGACTGTCGCTGAGTAGAGCCGCACATCGGGGAGCGCCGCACGGGTCAGAAGCAAGAGTGCGGTACTGTCGCTGCCACCCGAAAGCGCGATACCCAGACGCTCGGGAGACCTGGCGCCGAGAATGTGACGGTAGACGTCGGAAACAGCTGCGACGAGGCTCAACTGCACCCGATGGTGCGGCGAACGGCGCCTGCGTCGAAGGCCACGTCGCTGTCGGGGAACCGGATCTGCACTTCGCCGAGCGTGGTACAGGCTTCGTTGTTCTGCCCGAGGTCGGCCAAGGAGGTGCCCAGCTTGTACAGTGCGTCCGCCGCCATCGGCCCCTGGGGGTCCGAGGAATAGCTCTCAAGATAGGCCCGTGCCGCTTCAGGAACCATGGACAGCTCGTAGAGTGCTTCGCCGCGCCAGAAATGTGCCGCGCTGGTCAGCGGGCCACCCGGGTAGGATTGGGTAAAGGACGCAAAGAGGTCGACGGCGCTTTGAAAGCTACCGGAATCGAGCGCCGCCTTCGCCCGATCGAAGTCGGCCTGCTCGGCCACGGCCATCGAGGGGCCGGTAGAGGGCGCGGCTGGGGTGCCGCCGTTGCCGGTGTCGGGTGTGATCACCGCAGCCTGGCCACCACCGCCCGCGGCGGGCGCCGTGCCACCGATCGGCAGCGTGTCGCCGATTTCGCCGAAGTCGCAGCCAGGCTCGATCTCGCAGACACGGAACTCGAGGTCACCAATGCGATTGGTACCATCGAGCACGATCCGGTCGATCCGGTTCTGCATCTCCTCGGTACGCGAGGTCAGCGCCTGAAGCTGGGTCTCGATCGCGTTCACCCGGTCGAGCACCGAACCCGCCACCTGGCCAGCTGCGGCCCCCTGCGTGGTGGACAATTCGCGCTTCAGTTCTTGCATCGAGACGTAGACGGTTGCCAGCTCCTGACGGATGTCCGCCAGTGTCTGGGCATCCTGCGCCACGGCGGGCACACCCGCCAAGGCGACGAGCGAGGCGAAGAGTGCCCTCCGGATCATCGGATCAGAACCCCGCGCCCGCCGAGAGCACCGTCACCGAACGACGGTTCTGGGAGTAGCAGGCCTCGGTCGAACAGACCTCGATCGGGCGCTCCTTGCCATAGCTCACGGTTCTGAGCCTCGAACCCGCAACCCCTTGCGAAATCAGATACTCCTGCACCGCGTTGGCGCGGCGAGCGCCGAGCGCGAGGTTGTACTCACGAGTGCCCTGCTCGTCGGCATGGCCCTCGACGATCGCCGAATAGGAGCTGTTGGTGTTCAGCCACTGGGCCTGCGCAGTCAGGGTCTGCTGAGCCTGCGGCGAAAGGGTGGACTGGTCCACCGCGAAGAGCACCCTGTCGCCAACCCGCTGCGAGAAATACTCGGGCGAGTTCGGGTTGTTGGCAGCGTTGTTCGGGTCGTAGGCGTCGGCGCCCACTGTGCCGTCGCCACCTGCCCCGCCAGCACCGAAACGGCCCGGGTCGGTGCAGGCCGTCACGGCCAGCGCCAGGGCGATCAGCCCGGATTTCACGAGGATCTTGTTCATCTCGACTGCCTCTCTCTCATGGTGCGCCCTGTGGCGGGCGCTTTCCTTGTTGTCGTCTATACCACCCCGCGCGGGGGTTGGGAAACACCTGTGTTACAGGCCTCCGGTACCTACCGTCAGGGCAGGAGCGGTGACCAGGCCGGGTCGGATGCGGCACCGGGCGTCGGCACACGCTTTAGGTTGCGGCCCGAAATATCGACCGAGTAGAGCGCGCTTTCTCCCCCTGCCCCGCTGCCCGACCGGGTGAACATGATGACACGGCCGTTGGGGCTCCAGGTCGGGCCTTCGTCGAGGAAGCTCGCCGTCAGCAGCCGCTCCTCGGAGCCATCTGTCCGCATCACGCCGATGTGGAAGCGGCCCTGGTGCTGCTTGGTGAAGGCGATCAGGTCGCCGCGCGGAGACCAAACCGGCGTGCCGTAACGGCCCTCGCCGAAGCTGATCCGGGTAGGCTCACCGCCGCCGGCGGGCATCTTGTAGAGCTGCTGCGTGCCCGACCGGTCGGACTCGAACACGATCTGGCTTCCATCGGGCGCGTAGCTCGGGGCCGTTTCGATCGACGGCGCATTGGTCAACGCCTGCGCCGCGCCACCGGGCACGAGGCGGTAGATGTCGGTATTGCCACCGCGCTCGAGCGAGAAGACCACCGTCTGACCGTCGGGCGCAAAGCGCGGCGCGAAGGTCATGGTACCTGGCTGATCATCGAGGATGCGGCGCTGCACGGTGCCGACATCCATGATGTAGATCTTCGGAAATCCGGTCTCGTAGCTGGTGTAGATCACCCGGTTGCCATCAGGCGAAAACCGCGGCGCCAGGACGATCGAGGCGCTGTCCGTCAGATACTGGACGTTCGCCCCATCGTAATCCATCACCGCGAGGCGCTTCTGGCGGGCGTTCTTGGGGCCGTCCTCGTGCACGTAGACAACGCGGCTGTCGAAGTAGCCGCCCTCGCCGGTGATCCGGCTGTAGACCTGGTCGGCAACCTTGTGGGCGATCCGGCGCCAGCTCGTGGTCGTGCCGCCGAGCTGGAGGCCGTCGCCCAGCGGCGCCTCGGAGAATACGTCGAAGAGTCGGAACTTGACGTTGACCCGGCCCCCTTCGGCAACAGACACAGCACCGGTGATGAGCGCCTGGGCATTGATCGCCTTCCAGTCGGCATATTGCACCGGCGCGTCGAAATTGGTGACGTTGGAAATGAAGGCATCGCGCGGGATTTGGCGGAACAGGCCGGTGCCCTGAAGATCGGCGGCCACGACCTGGCTCAGCTGCGCGGCGTATTCCTGCGCCGCCGCGTTCTCGGCGATGAACACCGGAATGGCGAAGGGCAGCGGCTCGATCACGCCTTCGGTGATCTCGATGCGCAGCGGGCCGTCCTGGGCGATGGCAGGCGCGATCCCGAGGGCCAGCGCCAAGCCGGCCAGGAGGTGTGTCAGTTTTTTCATGCCGCTCTCATTCCTCGCAATTCGTCTGTCATGAAGCCCCTTGGGCTCTTGTTATTCAATATCGGCGGGTTTCTGCCCTGTCGAAGGGGATAGTCGCGCGATCGGGGCAAAGTTCCGTGACATAGGGCGAAACCGTGTTGGTTCGTGTCATTTGATCCTCATCTTCTCAGGGTTGAAGACCATCTCGATCTCCGCCCACTCGCCGTATTTCTCGGCCGGCAGCGGAAAGCCTCTTGCGCCGCAACGGATGATTGCCCGGCGGGCGGCTTCGAATGCCTGGCGGACCGCGTCGCCCGAGCCGCCTTCGCTCTCGGTCATCCGGATCGACCCGCTGTCGGGCGTGCCGTTCTCGTTCATCGCAACCAGAACCGTTACGGTCACGCGCAGGGCATCGGTTGAGAGCGAGCCGACGTTCCAGCACTGCTGCACCGCCACGCGCAGCGCATCCTTCTCTCCCGCGGTCATCGGGGGACCGCTGCGCGCAGGCTGGGATTGCGCGGGCTCGGAGGCCGACTGACCCTGGCTCACCGCATCGGCCACCGCATCGGCGATGGCGTCGGAGGTCTCCTGAGAGGTTTCGGCACGGGCGGGCTCAGCCTCGGGCTCGCGACGGGCGGGGCGCGACTTGGGGCGCGGTGAGCCGGTAGGCGCGAGGGCCACCACCTCGCCCCCCGAAGGCTCTTCGGCCTCGGTGACGATCTCGGTATTTGCGGCCTCCGGCGCGGTATCCTCCTGCGCCTCCTGCGCCGGCTCCTCTTCGGCGGGCGTTGGCTCGGCGGCCTCCGTCACCTCCGTATCCACAGCCGCATCCGGCTCGGGCGGTTGCGCCGGTGTCGGCGCCACACGCTGCGCGGGCCGCTCCTTGGGACGCCGCGAGTTGTCGAGCACGAGGCTGGCACCGGGGTTCTCGTCCGGCGTGGCGACCGGGGCCTCCGGCGCGGGCGGCGCGGTTTCGGTCACTTCGGCCTCGGGCAACGGCTCGAGGGCGGAGGTATCGGGCGCGGAATCGGGTGCCACATCGGCGGCGCGCGGCGGCGGCGCCTCGGACGGCTGCGGCTCGGTTTCGGGCGCGGGCGGCTCAGGTGTTTCCGGCTCGGCGACTTCCGGCGGCTCGGGCGTCTCCGGAGCGTCGGGCACCTCGGGGCCAGGCGTTGCCGGCTCGGTGGCGTTCGACACCAGGGCCGCGTATTCCTCGCCCGAGATCATCGAAACGTTCGTGACGGTCTCGGGCGGCGACTCCCAGTGGATCACCCCGCCGATCAGCGCCCAGCCGATCAGGCCCAGGTGGCCCGCGCCGGAGATGATCGTGCTCTTGTCGAGACTCTCGGGCATTCTGCCCCCCTACCCGTCCGACCCGTCGAGCGTGGGGCCACCGGTGTCGGTCACGAGGCCGATGTTGCCGAAACCGCCGGCGTTGAGCGCGCCCATGATCCGCATGACCCGCTCGTAGGGGATCGCCCCGTCGGCCCGGAGGAACACCTTGTCATCCGCCCGCTCGGCGGCGATGGACCGCAGCCGCGTCACCAATGCGCCTTCCTCGACAGGCGTGGTCTGGATAAGTGTCTCGCCCTCCGCGGTCAGCGTGATGGTCAGCGGCTCCTCCTGCTCGGAAGGAAGTGCCTGTGCCGCGGTCTCGGGCAGCTGGATCGGCACGCCCACCGTGAGCAGCGGTGCCGCCACCATGAAGATGATGAGCAGCACCAGCATGACATCCACGAAGGGCGTGACGTTGATCTCGCTCATGGCCGCCGCGCGGCCGCGACCACGGGAGCGCCGCTTGCGGTTGCCCCCGCCTGTGTTGATGACGCCCGCGCCCATCGCTCAGCTGTCCAGCTGGCGCGACAGGATGGTCGCGAACTCGTCGGCGAAGCTCTCGTAGTTGCCCGCGATCCGGTCACTGTCGGCGGAGAGCTTGTTGTAGAAGATCACCGCCGGGATGGCGGCCAGGAGACCGAGTCCGGTTGCCACGAGCGCCTCCGCGATGCCCGGCGCCACGACGGCGAGGTCGGTTGACTTGGAAATGGCGATCTCCTCGAAGGAGTTCTTGATGCCCCAGACCGTGCCGAAGAGGCCAACGAAGGGTGCGGTGGAGCCGACGGTGGCCAGGAACGGCAGACCCTGGTTGAGCTTGTCGGTTTCCTTGGCGATCGCCACATCCATCGACCGGTCGATGCGCGCCTGCGCCCCGGCGATCAGAGCGCCATCGTCCCGGTGCGAGCGGCGCCACTCGATCATGCCGGAAGCGAAGATCTTCTGGCTTGCGCCCCTTGGCTCCGTACCGATCTGGTCGAACAACTCGTCCAGCGGTTCGCCCGACCAGAACGCCCGGTCGAAGCTGCCCGCCTCGGAGCGCCGCATGCGGTACATCATGATCTTCTCGATGATAATCTTCCATGACCAGAAGGAGGCGATGATCAGCAGGATCATCACGATCTTCACGGTGAGGGTGGCGCGCATGAAAAGCGCGAGCAGGGAGAAGTCGATCTCCTGCGCCATAGCAGCTGTTTCGGAACCCATGTGCCTCTGTTCCCGCCTCTTGTTTTCTCGCCCCGCGTGGGGCCGCCCGATAGGGGCCGCTCTTCTGGCGGCCTTCTGGCGCGAACAATACAGGGATTGAAGTGCAAAAGCCAACACCATCGCGTGATGCCCGGCGGGTGGCAGAGCACCGCGCAGTAGCGGGTCGGGCGGGGACTTCGGTAGGCGGCCGGGGCAGAACGCAGCGCCCGAGCCCTGCTGCCACGATCTGTCAAAAATGCCGGATAGCCGCTTTTCGCGGTAGACTCCCCAATATATTGTGCCCGCCAAACAAGATGGGGCAAGGGCCGCGGGGACATGCGGCCAGAAGGGCAAGGGCACCGCCATGGCGCATATCATCGTCGTCGGCAACGAAAAGGGCGGGTCGGGCAAATCCACGACCTCGATGCATATCTCGACCGCGCTGGCGCGGATGGGTTGGAAGGTTGGCGCGCTGGACCTCGACCTCCGACAGCGCAGCTTCGCACGCTACCTCGACAACCGCCGCGTCTTTGCGGAGAGCCAGGGCCTCGATCTGGCCGGCCCGGTGTTCCGCGACTTGCCGCAAGTGGATCAGGCGAGCCTGGAGGATGGCGAGAACATCTACGACCGCAGGCTTTCTGCAGCCGTGGCGGGCCTAGAAGGCGACATGGATTTCATCCTGATAGACTGTCCCGGCTCTCACACCCGGCTCAGCCAGGTGGCGCACAGCCTCGCCGACACGCTGGTGACGCCGCTCAACGACAGTTTCGTCGACTTCGACCTGCTGGCCCGGATCGACCCGGCCTCCGGCAAGATCCTTGGCCCCTCCGTCTATTCCGAAATGGTCTGGTCGGCCCGGCAGGTTCGCGCCCAGGCCGGCCTGCCACCGATCGACTGGCTGGTGGTGCGCAACCGGCTTGGCCCGCAGGCGATGCACAACAAGAAGAAGATGGGCGACGCGCTCGACAAGCTGTCCAAACGCATCGGCTTCCGGGCGGCGGCGGGCTTCTCGGAAAGGGTGATCTTCCGAGAGCTGTTCCCGCGCGGCCTGACCCTGCTCGATCTGGGCGATGTGGGCGTTGAGCGGCTGAACATCTCCAACGTGGCGGCTCGCCAGGAGTTGCGTGACCTCATCACCAACCTGCGGCTGCCCAAGGTCACTGCCGACTTCTGACGAGAAGGCAGTGCCAGCGGGTTGCGCGCTCAGGCCCTGCCGTTGCCCACCGCGGCCTGAACCGCGGCGAAGATATCGCCCGCGTCACCTTTGCTTGGCGCCAGCTTCGGCGCGGCGATCTCCGCCTGGACTGCGGCCATGATGTCGGCTGCCTGGGTCGGATCCTGGCGCCCGGCCAAGGGGCTTTCCTTCTTGACCGGCTTCGGACCGGAGATCTTTTCCGAAACCGCCCGTCCGGCCAGCGGGCGCTTCAGACCGCCACTGTCGAGGGCTGCAAAATCGTCGATCCCGTCGCGACGCGCTGAGTATGTGCCGGCTTCATCGCCCCGACGCCCCAGCGCGAGAACCTCGCGCATGATTGCCGTGCCCGTGGAACCGTCCGCCATTTCTGGTCCGTAGGCAGCTATGATCACAAGTCCGGTCGCAAGATCCACTTCGACGTCGCGATGATTTTGCGCGACCACCTCAGGGACAATCTCTTCGGTCTCGTCGACCTGGGCCTCTCGCTTTACCAGCTTGCCCCGCGCAAATCCGATCATCGCAAGGAGCAACATGATCGCGCCACCCATGCCGAGCAGGACAGGCTGTTCGAGGTCAGGGCTGTAGGCAAGGTCGGCAGCGCGCCCGGCTCGGAAGGGCGCAATTGCGACAAAGTCATCCGTAAGCGTGCGCCCGTCCTGGGCAAAGGCATCCAGCACGAGGGCCCGGTAGAGCCCAGGGGTCACCACCGTGCCGCCGAGGGAGATGAGGGGGCCCACGGCACCCTCCCCGTCGATCTGGGCGATGAGCGTGTTGACCTCGGTCTCGCCGATCGTTTCACCACCGGGGCCCTGGTCGTAGAGGATCACTGCCAAGGCGGAGCCACCGGTACTGTCGGCGCCCTGTGGATAGATCGGGATCATCACGCCAAGGTGGTCCGGCCCTCCGGTGGGGTTCGGCGCCAGAAGGTCGTACTGCATGGCGAGATCGAGCTGCCCGATCACATGCACTTCGCCACTGGCCTGAACATCGCGTTCGGGGTCGAAGGCCTCGATCGCAACCGCTTGCGGCTGCGGTGCCAGAGCCAGAACCTCGAACTCCTTGGCCGTGTGCATTTCCTGGAGCAGCACCCATCCGCCAAACCCCAAGGCCCCGAATCCGGCCAGGAGACATGGCCAGGCCAGAATGGCGAGAAATCGGTTCAGGCCACCCATGGATCGCCCCTTGCACTACCCCTTATTGTTGCCCGTTGTGCTACAAAGCTGTGGCGGCATTTGGGCGCGTTGGGGAAAACAGCGGGGCGAATTGAAGCAGAACCGAACGGTCTCCCTCGTCCGCGCTAGGTAGGAAGCGCGGTTGTCTTGAACACCGTACGCAGCGCGAAACTCGATTGCATGCCCTGCACACCGGGCAACCTGGCAAGGTACTGCCGGTGGATGCGAGCGAAATCCTCGGTGTCTTCGGCGACGACCTTCAGGATGTAGTCGGCCGCTCCCCCGAGCAGGTGGCACTCCAGCACCGCGGGCACACGAGCGACGGCCTTTTCGAAGCCATCGAGGATGTCGTCGGTCTGCCCTGAGAGCTTGATCTCGACGAAAACCGTTGTGGCCAGCCCCAACTTGCGGGCATCCAGCAGGGCCACGTAATCGCGGATCACCTTGGCCTTCTCGAGCCGTTGCACCCGGCGGTGGCAGGCGGAAGGCGAAAGGTTCACCGCTTCGGCCAGTTCCGCGGAGGTCATGCGCCCGCGCCGCTGGAGGGCGGCGAGAATCCGGCGGTCAGTTTCGTCGATTTCCGGCTCCACGCAAGATTCTCCCGTCATGCCGCCACCCGGCGCTCTCAATCGGGCGTCAGGCTGGCCTCGAGCGGGCGAAATGTCAAAGCAGTTGCGTCGGTTACGTGGCAGCCTGCGCGCAGGAAAGGGAGGTTTCTCGATGCTCATCGGCTGTCCGAAGGAAGTGAAGGCGCAGGAATACCGCGTGGGGCTGACCCCTGCGGCGGCACAGGAGGCGGTGGCCCATGGCCACGAGGTTCTGGTGGAGGCGGGTGCCGGTGCGGGCGCGGGCTTCACCGATACCGACTACGAAGCAGCCGGGGCGCGGCTTGCTTCAACCGCGGAGCAGGTCTTCGCTGAAGCCGAGATGGTGGTGAAGGTGAAGGAACCTCAGGCCTCCGAGCGCGCGATGCTGCGGGAGGGGCAGATCCTCTTCACCTACCTGCACCTTGCCCCCGACCCGGACCAGACCCGCGACCTGCTGGACAGCGGCGTGACCGCCATCGCCTACGAGACGGTGACAGATCGCGCGGGCGGCCTGCCCCTGCTCGCTCCGATGAGCGAGGTGGCCGGCAAGCTGGCACCGCAGGTGGGTGCCTGGGCGTTGCAGAAGGCCAATGGCGGGCGCGGGGTGCTGCTTGGCGGCGTTCCGGGCGTCGGACCTGCCGAGGTTCTGGTGATCGGCGGGGGTGTGGTCGGCACCCAGGCGGCCCGGGTGGCTGCGGGAATGGGCGCCCATGTGACGGTGCTCGACCGGTCGCTGCCGCGGCTGCGCTACCTCGACGACGCTTTCCGCGGTGAGTTTTCCACACGCTACGCTTCTGCCGCGATCACCGCCGATCTGGTGGCGCGGGCCGACATGGTGATCGGGGCGGTGCTGATCCCCGGGGCGGCGGCACCCAAGCTGGTGAGCCGGGCACAGCTCTCGTCCATGAAACCGGGCGCCGTGCTTGTGGATGTGGCGATCGATCAGGGCGGTTGCTTCGAGACATCGAAGGCCACCACCCATGAAGACCCGATCTACGAGGTCGACGGGATCGTGCACTACTGCGTGGCCAACATGCCCGGCGCGGTGCCCCGCACCTCTACGCTTGCCCTGGGCAATGCCACGCTGCCCTTCACGCTCGCCCTCGCGGACAAGGGCTGGAAGGCCGCCTGCGAGGCGGATGAGCACCTGCTTGCCGGGCTGAACACCCATGCGGGGCGCTTGACGAACTACGCCGTCGGTCGGGCGCTGGGGATAGACGTGCTTTCGCCAGGGCTGGCGCTGAAGATCTGAAGACCTATGTGAGCGCCGCGCGGAAAGCGCGCGGGCTCACCCCGACCTCGCGGCTGAAAGCACGAGAGAAATGGGCCGGGTCGGAATAGCCGAGCCGGTAGGCCACCTGCTGGACGCCGAGGTTGGTATAGGTGAGCAGCCGCCGCGCCTCGCGGTGGCTGCGGGCGGCGATCAGCGCGCTGACGGGCTGGCCGGTTGCTTCGCGCGTGATCCGGCTCAGGTGCTGCGGGCTCACCGCCAGCGCGTCGGCCACCGCTGCGACCGAGAGGCGCTCGGCATAACGGGCTTCGATCAGCGCTTCGAGCTTGCGAAACAGCGGATGCGCCGCCGCTTCCCCTGCCGCTGCCCGGCTGGCAAGGTGCCGCGCCAACAGGGCCAGAACCTGGCCGGCCAGCATCCGGAGCATCTGGGCCCGTGCGAAGTTGCGGCCCTCGTACTCGGCGAAGATCGCCCTCATCGGTGCTGCAAGGCCCTCCGCCCCGGGATCTACGCGAGGGTGGCGCAACTCGGCCCAGAGCCCTTCGGCCGGGCGCAGCAATTCATCCAAGAGATCGGCCGGCAGGGTCAGCACCCAGCCTTCCGTCCCTGGATCGAAGCGAAAGCCGTGAACCGCGCCGGCTGGCATGTTCACAACCACTCCTCCGCCTAACGCGCGCTCTTCGCCCTCGACCAGGGCCACGCCGCCGCCAGAAGCAAGCAGCAAAACCTGATGCAATCGGCCATGCCTATGGGGTGAGAGCGTCCAGTCATGCAGCACCGAACGTGCGGCGATGGTCTCGCAATGGACCACATCCGCCATCTCGTCGGTTTCTCCGAAGAGGTTGTAGCTGGTGATGCCCGCACGGGTCGTCATGTTCGAAATGTACAAGTATTCGCGCGGCGCGTCCATTCGGCCGCGGCGCGTTCGGGGGCATCATGGTGCACCACTTGAGGGAGGAAACACCATGCGCACCCAGGTTGCGATCATCGGCGGCGGCCCCTCCGGCCTTCTGCTGTCCCAGCTGCTGTACAAGAAAGGGATTTCCAGCGTCGTGCTCGAGCGCCGCTCGCGCGATTACGTGCTGAGCCGCATCCGGGCCGGCATTCTCGAGACAGGCTTCGTCGATCTGATGCGCGAGGCGGGCGTGGGCGAACGGATGGACAAGGAATGCTACGTCCACGACGGCACGGTGATCGCCTATGGGGACGAGGAGTTCGAGATCAACTTCAAGGACCACGTTGGTACCTCCGTCATCGTCTATGGCCAGACCGAGGTCACCCGTGACCTCTACGACGCCTGCCAGCAGGACGAGGGCCGGGTGATCACCGAAGTCTCAGGCGTCATGCCGCATGACCTGAAGAGCGACGCCCCCTATGTGACCTTCATGAAGGACGGCAAGGTGGTGCGGCTCGATTGCGACTACGTCGCGGGTTGTGACGGGTTTCATGGCGTCTCCCGGCAGCAAATCCCCGAAGATGTGCGCCGCGAGTACGAAAAGACCTATCCCTTCGGCTGGCTCGGTGTCCTGTCGGAGACCCCGCCCGTTCACGAGGAGCTGATCTACGCCAACTCCGAGCGCGGCTTCGCCCTTTGTTCCATGCGCAATGCGAACCTTTCGCGCTACTACGTGCAGTGTCCGCTGGCCGACAAGCCCGAGGACTGGTCTGATGAGCGCTTCTGGGAGGAGCTCAAGCGGCGTATCCCTTCGCACCATGCGGCCAACCTCGTCACCGGACCGTCGATCGAGAAGTCCATCGCGCCGCTCAGGAGCTTTGTCTGCGAGCCGATGCGATGGGGCAATCTCTTCCTCTGCGGGGATGCCGCCCATATCGTGCCTCCCACTGGCGCGAAAGGTCTGAACACCGCGGCCTCGGACATCCATTACCTCTACCACGGTCTAGTTCAATTCTATGAAGAGAAGGATACCGAGGGGCTCGACCGCTACTCGGAGAAGGCGCTGGCGCGGATCTGGAAGGCCGAGCGGTTCAGTTGGTGGATGACCACGCTTCTGCATCGCTTCCCCGAGCAAACCGCCTTCGACCTGAAGATGCAGCGGGCCGACCTGGAGTTTCTGCGGTCGAGCGAGGCTGCGCAAAAGGTCATGGCAGAGAACTACGTCGGCCTGCCCTACTGAGAACTGCCCGAATTTTCGGCAATCGGCGGGTGCTCCCATGGGGCGCCCGTCGCATGTCGATGGACATCGTTCGGCCAGTCTCTAGGGTTGAGCCTGCCGCTGGGGATATCGCGGGAGCAGGGACATGGAAGATCTGGCAACCATCTGGGACTGGCTCGGCTTTGCCGTGCGCTGGTTGCACGTCATCGCCGCAATCGCATGGATCGGCGACAGTTTCTATTTCATCGCGCTGGACCTCGGCCTGCGGCCCTCGGCAGACCGGCGCGAGGGCGTGGCGGGCGAGGAGTGGCAGGTGCATGGCGGCGGCTTCTACCAGATGAAGAAGTTCACCGTGGCCCCGCGCGAACTGCCGGACCATCTCGTCTGGTTCAAGTGGCAGAGCTACACCACATGGCTGTCGGGCGCGGCGCTTCTGGCCATCGTCTACTGGGTCGGCGCGGAGCTTTACCTGATCGACGCGGCCAAGGCCGACCTCGCGCCTTGGCAGGCGATCCTGATCTCGGCGGGTTCGCTCACCGTCGGCTGGATCGTCTACGATTTCCTCTGCAAGAGCGGTATGGCCACGCGGCCTACCCTGCTGATGGTGCTGCTTTTCTGCCTGCTGATGGCGATGGGCTGGGGCTACTCCCAGATCTTCACCGGCCGGGCGATGATGCTGCATCTTGGGGCCTTCACCGCCACGATCATGACGGCCAACGTGTTCTTCATCATCATGCCGAACCAGC
>CAYVQK010000093.1:0-14379 GCA_964454145.1 uncultured Oceanicola sp.
AGGTATCTCCGGTGAACTCGGCGAAATGTTCGATATCTTCAAGGGTGATCTCGCGGGCATCGGTCTCCAGAACCCGCCCCACCTCCAGTTCATCGAACTTTCGGCGGAACGGGTGGCCCTCGGCCTCCACCTCCGGCGCGCCCTTCACCTGCACGCCGCTCACCGCTCGCAGCATCTCCGGCGATCCCTGAACGGCGGTGCGCTGCATGTAATGCACCACCGCCCGGATGCCCCCCAGTTCCTCGCCGCCGCCCGCGCGCCCGGGCCCGCCATGCACCATGTGCGGCATCGGCGCGCCGTGGCCGGTGCTCTCCTTCATCGACACCCGGTCGTTCAGGTAGACCCGCCCGTGCCAGGCCGCCAGGCCCATCACCGCCTCCCGCGCCACCGCAGGATCGTGGGTGATGACCGAGGCCACCAGCGAGCCCTGCCCCCGCGCCGCGATCTCGCAGGCATGGGCCATGTCGCGGTACCCCATCACCGTGCTCACCGGCCCGAAGGCCTCGGTGTCATGCACGCGGGATACTGCATCCGGGTCGGCGCGGAAGAGATGCGGCGCCACGAAAGCCCCCTTCGCGGCCCGTTCACCCACCGGCGCAAAGCCCTCCATCCCGCCGTAAACCAGCTCGGCCTCGCTGCCGATGATCCGCGCCTTTCCAAGCACATCCGCCGCCTGGCCCGCACTCACCAGCGCACCCATCCGCACACCCTCCTCGCGCGGATCTCCCACCACCGTCTTCGCCAGCCGCGCCGACACGGCCGCGATCACCGCCTCCACCTGCGCCTCGGGCACCAGGATCCGCCGGATCGCCGTGCACTTCTGCCCGGCCTTCGCCGTCATCTCCCGGTGCACCTCCTTCACGAAGAGGTCGAACTCCGGGCTGTCCGGCCCCGCGTCCGGCCCGAGGATCGAGGCGTTGAGAGAATCCTGCTCGGCGGTGAAGCGCACCGAGTTGGCCAGCAGCTCCGGCGTGCCGCGCAGCTTCAGCGCGGTCTCGGCGGAGCCGGTGAAGGTCACCACGTCCTGCGGCCCCAGCCGCGTCAGCGTATCGCCCAGACCACCCGTCACCAGCTGCAATGCGCCCTCGGGCAGCACGCCGCTCTCCAGCATCATCCGCACGCAGGCCTCTGTCACATGGCAGGTCGCCGTTGCCGGCTTCACGATGGCCGGAACGCCTGCCAGCAGGCAGGGCGCGATCTTCTCCAGCATCCCCCAGACCGGAAAGTTGAAGGCGTTGACATGCACCGCAACCCCCTGAAGCGGAACGCATATATGCCGCCCGCCGAAAGTGCCTGCCTTGCCGAAGAACTCCACATCTCCGTCCAGCAGCGGCCCCTCCTCGGGCAGCTCCTTCACCCCCTTCGAGGCGTAGACGAAGAGCGTGCCGATGCCGCCATCGACGTCGATCATGTGGTCGACCGCGGTGCCGCCTGTCGTGTAGGACAGCTCGTAAAGCGCCTCCTTCTGGCCGCTCAGATGCAGCGCCAGCGCCTTCAGCATCTTCGCCCGCGCCTTGAAGCCCATCGCCCGCAGCACCGGCCCGCCAACCCTGCGCCCGTGGTCCAGCATCGCTTCCGCATCCAGCGCAGCGTTGCCGGCCCGCCCGATCCGTTCGCCCGTCACCGCGTCATGGATGTCCCGCGCGCCCTCGCCCGGCCCCATCCAGACGCCGCCCACATAGCTTCCGACTTCGATCATGGCTGATCCTCCCTGTTGTCGGAATTAATTGACCAACCGGACGGTTTATGCAAACGATTCCGCAGGGAGGACGTCGGAATGAGCGAAACGATACAGGTGGAGAGCCACGGCACCTGGGTGGAAATCACCCTGAACCGGCCAGAAAAGCTCAACAGTTTCAACGAGGAAATGCACCTTGCGCTGCGCGAGGCGCTGACCGGTGCGGCGGAGGCCCGCGCGATCCTGCTGACCGGCGCAGGCCGCGGATTCTGCGCGGGCCAGGATCTGGCCGACCGGGATCCGGCCAAGATGGAGGGCACGCCCGACCTCTCCCAGACGCTCACCAGGTTCTACAACCCGCTGGTCCGCCAGATCCGCGCCCTGCCCTGCCCGGTGATCTGCGCCGTCAATGGCGTGGCCGCGGGCGCGGGCGCCAACGTGGCGCTGGCCTGCGACATCGTGCTGGCCGCGCACTCCGCCAGGTTCATCCAGAGCTTCGGCAAGATCGGGCTCGTCCCCGACTCGGGCGGCACCTGGTCCCTCCCCCATCTCGTCGGCATGGCCCGCGCCAAGGCCCTCGCCCTCACCGCCGAGCCGCTGCCCTCTGAGACCGCCGCCGACTGGGGCCTGATCTGGAAGGCCCTGCCTGACGACCAGCTCATGCCCGAGGCCCGCGCCCTCGCCGAAAAGCTCAGCCACGGCCCCACCCATGGCCTCGGCCAGATCAAGCAGGCACTCCACGCCGCGACCTCCAACACGATGGACGCCCAGCTCGACCTCGAAGCGCAGACGCAAAAGATCTGCGGCGCCCACCCCGACTATGCCGAGGGCGTGGCAGCCTTCCTCGGCAAACGCCCGCCCAACTTCGGGGCCTCGTGATGGACGCCGCCGAACGCGCCGCCCGATCCGCCGCGGTCATGTGGGCACAGGATGCCGCGTCCAAATGGCTCGGCATGGAGCTGGGCGAGGTGTGCGAAGGCGCCGCCACGCTCACCCTCACCGTCGCGCCCCACCACTGCAACGGCCACGGCATCTGCCACGGCGGCATCATCTTCGCGCTGGCCGATTCTGCCTTCGCCTTCGCCTGCAACAGCCGCAACCAGTCCACCGTGGCCCAGCAGAACCAGATCACCTACCTCGCGCCGGGCCGCCTGGGCGAAACGCTCACCGCCACCGCCTCGGAAACGAGCCTCCAGGGACGCACCGGCCTGACCGATGTCACCGTCACCGGCGAAGGCGGCCGCGTGATCGCCCGGTTCCGCGGCCTCTCCCGCGCCATCCCGGGCCACCTCTTCGACGAAGGGAGCACAGCATGATCGACCTCACCCCGCCCCGCGACACGCTCGACCCGATCGAGGTCGCCTCCCGCGACGAAATCGAGGCGCTCCAGCTCGAGCGGATGAAATGGTCGCTCGCCCACGCCTACGACAACGTGCCGTTCTACCGGGCGAAGTTCGACGCGGCCGGCGTGCACCCCGACGACCTCAAGAGCCTCAAAGACCTCGCCAAATTCCCCTTCACCGTCAAATCCGACCTGCGCGACAACTACCCCTTCGGCCTCTTCGCCGTTCCCCGCGAGCGCATCTCCCGCCTCCACGCCTCCTCCGGCACCACCGGCAAGCCCACCGTCGTCGGCTACACCGCGAAGGACATCGACACATGGGCCACAGTCGTCGCCCGCTCGATCCGCGCCTCGGGCGGCAAGCCCGGCGACGTGATCCACGTGGCCTACGGTTACGGCCTCTTCACCGGCGGGCTTGGCGCGCATTACGGCGCCGAGAAGCTGGGCTGCACCGTGGTGCCGGTCTCGGGCGGCATGACCGAGCGGCAGGTGACGCTGATCGAGGATTTCGGCGCGTCGATCATCATGGTCACCCCCTCCTACATGCTCTCGATCCTCGACCAGTACCGCGCCGCCGGGCTCGATCCGGCCCGTAGCCCGCTGAAGGTGGGCATCTTCGGCGCCGAGCCCTGGACCAACGCGATGCGGGCCGAAATTGAACAAGCGTTCAACATGCATGCCGTTGATATCTATGGCCTCTCCGAGGTCATCGGCCCCGGCGTAGCGAACGAGTGCGTCGAAACCAAGGACGGCCTGCACATCTGGGAGGATCACTTCTATCCCGAGATCATCGACCCCGAGACCGGCGAGCCGGTGGCAGATGGCGAGCTGGGCGAGCTGGTCTTCACCACGCTCACCAAGGAGGGCATGCCGATCATCCGCTACCGCACCCGCGACCTCACCCGCCTGCTCCCCGGCACCGCCCGCAGCATGCGGCGGATGGAGAAGGTCACCGGGCGCAGCGACGACATGATCATCCTGCGCGGCGTCAACGTCTTCCCGACCCAGATCGAGGAGCAGCTGCTGAAGTGCCCCGGCCTCGCGCCGCATTTCCAGATCGAACTGACCCGCGAGGGCCGGATGGATGCGCTCACCGTCCATTGCGAGTACACCGGCGCGGCGGCCTCCAGCGCGGCCTCCGCGAAGGAACTCGCGCATCACATCAAGTCGGTCGTCGGCATCACCGCCCGGATCGAGGTGCACGACCCCGAGGGCGTCGCGCGCTCGCAGGGCAAGGCGGTGCGGGTGGTCGACAACCGCCCCAAGGGCTGAGCGCATGGCCCGACCCATCGCCGCCGACCACGAGGAGAAACGACGTGACATCCTGCTCACGGCGGCCCGCGTCTTCGCCGAAGGGGGCTACGACCGCGCCTCCATGGCCGAGGTCGCCCGCGCCTGCGGCATCTCCAAGGCCAACATCTACCACTACTACCAGGGCAAGGAGGCGCTGCTCTTCGACATTCTCGACGTCCACCTGAAGCGCCTGCGCGACCGGATCCGCACGGTGGAGGCCGAGGAGGTCGCACCGCGCGAGCGCCTCACCGCCATGCTCCGGGTGATCCTGCGCGACTACGAGGGCGCCGACCACAAGCACCAGCTCCAGATGAACGCACTGGCCACCCTGCCCGAGGAAAGCCAGGCAGTGCTGAAGGACTACCAACGCGACATGGTCCGCCGGGTGTCAGCAGCCATCGCCGCGTTGGCGCCCGCCGATCTCGCCGCAAGCAAGCCACGGATGCGCGACGTCACCATGTCGGTCTTCGGAATGCTGAACTGGTTCCACATGTGGCAGCCCCGCGCGACGCCCAAGGAGCGCGACGATTACGCCGCCCTGGTCGCCGGGCTGACGCTCGACGGGCTGGCCGGAGTGCAGGTGGCGCCGTAGTGCGGTGGGGGTTTCACACCCCCACAAACCCTTGGAATACTTGCGGCAAGGGAATGCACAGGCCTCAGTCCGCCTGCCAGACCTCGCCGGGGTATTCCACCCGGTAGGCCTTGCCCGCCTTGAGTGCGCGCCATGGCCCCTCCGTGCCGTCCGGCCAGATCACCCGGGCTTCCGCGCTCTCTGCCTCGCCCAGCCCGAAGTGCAGCGGCATCAGCTGCGCGCCCGCGTGGCCGCCGCCGATGGTCCGCTCCTGCGCCTCGGTCCGGCCCGCCGCGCGCACCTCCACCCAGGCCCCCACCGCATCGCGGTTCACGCCCTCCTGGCGCGGGGTGACAGCCAGCCAGTGGCCGGTGCCCTCGGTCACGTTCCGGTACACCTCCATCGGGTCGCGCCGGTTCACCACCACCAGGTCCAGCCGTCCGTCACCGTCCAGGTCAGCCAAAGCCGCCCCGCGCGAGCGGGCACCCGAGGCCACGCCAGCCTGCGCCGCCACCTCGCGGAAGACCCCGTCCGCCCCCTGCATCAGCAGGTTGTTCGGGTCGTCCATCGCCATGCCCGGCATCTGGTCGACATTGCCCTTGGCAATGAAGAGGTCGGCCCGCCCGTCGTTGTCGACATCGCCGAACTCCGCATGCCAGCCGGTGCTCGGGCGGCCATCCTCGCGGGTGTGCGGCTTGGTGGCCGTGGTCCCGCTTGAATAGGGCGCCCGCACGTAGCCGGTGCCGTTCCACTCCATCAGCACCTGGTCGCCCATCGAGGTGAGCATCACCTCGGGCCGCCCGTCGCCGGTGAGGTCGCGGCTGGCGATGCCCATGCCCCAGATCGACACCGGCTCGAACCCTTCCGCTTCGGAAAGCAGCCGCGGCGCCTCGTCTAGCCGCCACATCTGCTCGGTCCCGCCGCGCACGTAGTAGTGACGGTCATTCGAGACCCGCAGATCCTGCTGGCCACGCCGGGCCCAGTCGGAGAAGAGGATCGACAGGGCGCAGAACCCGGGCTCCAGCACGGTCACCGGCCCATAGCCCTCGGGCCCCGGTCGATGGATGTGGTTCACGTCGCAGGCCTCGAAGGGGCCATCCGGGTTGTCGCGGTCCACGTAGTTGCCGAAGGCCAGGGTCGGCCAGGCCTGACCCCGCTCCCATGTGGCAGAAAAGGCAGGGCTCCACCGGTCGCCGCCGTCAAAGCCCCAATCCGCCCGCTCGAACCTGCAGTCGCCGGTGCCGCGGAGAAGGATGTTGGGGCCGACACGCCCCAGTGCCAGGTCGGTCACCCCGTCGCTGTCGATATCAACCGGCCAGACGCCACTGACGTCCACGATCTCGGGGAACTCGGCCACGGTAAAGGCCATCCCGCCCCCGTTGCGCAGCAGCAGTGCCGGCGCTGCGCCACCGGCCGCCACGATCTCCGGCAGCCCGTCGCCCGAGCAGTCGAACACCGCCACACCGCCGCCCACGAAATGCTCCCAGCCGCCGCCGTAGACATGCTCCACCGGCAGCTCGACCGGCTCGAACCGCGGCTCGGCGCGTGCCGGCACGGCGGCCAGCCCCAGCATCAGCAGATATCGGATCACGCCGCGGCCCGCCCCGCCAGCTTCTCGGCTGCAACCGTGAGCGCCAGCGCCGCCCCGCCCCGGGCCCAGACGAGATCGCCCCAGGCATTCACCGCCACCTCCGGCGGCCGGCGCCCCTTGCCCACGATCAACCCCTCCATCTCCCGCATCACCTCGTCGGCGTAGAGATACTGGTACTGCATCCGCTCCCCGGACAGGATGATGAGCGAGGGGTCGAAAAGGTTGATCACATTGGCAAGCCCCGCCGCCATGTAGCGCCCCGCCCGGCGGAAGATGCCGCGCGCGCCCTCGTTTCCGGCCTTCGCGCGGTCATGCAGGCTCTCCAGCACCATCTGGGGCGAAAGCTGCAACCGGCTGTCGAGCTCCAGCGCCGTGTGGGCCTCCCGCACCAGCGCATAGTCGGAGGTATAGGCCTCCAGGCAGCCGCGCTGGCCGCAGCGGCAGAGCGCGCCGTCGAGCTGCACCTTGGTGTGGCCCAGCTCCAGCGCCAGAGAATTGGCACCGCGAAACAGCGTCTGGCCCAGCACAAGCCCCATGCCCACGCCCTGCTCGATCGAGACCACGGCAAAATCGCGCGCCATCCGCCCGCGGCCGAACCAGAGCTCAGCAAGGGTGAGCAGGTTGGTGTCGTTGTCGATCCAGGTTGGGATGCCGAGCCGTTCAGAGAGCAGGCGCGCCAGCGGCACCCCTTCGCCCTCTAGAACGGACGACCAGAGCACCCCGCCCTCGGGATGGTCGATCAGCCCGGGGAGACCGGCGCCGAGCGCGATCACGTCGGAGGGCGCCACGTTCGCCTTTTCAAGCACATCGCGGATCAGCGTCTCGGTTTCGCGCAGCACCACCTGCAGCGAGCGGGCCTGGGCGTCGCGGCTGAGCGTGGCCGAGGCGATGGTGCGGCCCGCGAGGTCCGTAACCACCGCGGTGTGCTTGAACTCCGCAAGTTTCAACCCGATCACGCAGCCCGCCTCGCCGCGAACGCGAAGTGCCACGGGCGGGCGCCCCCGCGCACCCGGACGGGCGGTTCCCTCGACCTCTTCCACCAGCGCCGCGCCGATGAGTTCGCCCACCACCGCCGTCACCGTCGCGGGGCTCACATCCAGGGTGCGCGCCAGATCCACGCGGGCGATCCGCCCTGCACTGCGGATGCGCTCGTAGGCCACAAGCCGCAGCGGCACCGAAGCCTCGGCGCCTGCCCCGCTCCGGATCGGACCGCAGCCGGGAAGCCGCTTGCCGGCATCGGAAAGTTTCTTCGGCACCTCGAGCTGCATTGCTTCAACTTATCAAGTTAATAATCGCCCCCTGCCTTCCATCTGATCACGCGACGCCACGCTCACGCAAGGATTTAATCAATGACGGAAGATATGGCGCGTGAATGTTACCCATATGCGAAACATTTATTTTGACAACCGAACTTAAACACGCGAGCCTTCTTCCTGCCCGAACGAAAGAATCGGGCGCCTTGTCGTGCCTTCGCGCCGGCAGGGTGAAACCCTTGGGAGGACATCATGAAGAAGACCCTTCTCGCCGCCGCCATGGCTTCGGCGGCCTTCGCCGCACCCGCCTTCGCCCAGACCGTGGGCGTCAGCTGGTCCAACTTCCAGGAAGAGCGCTGGAAGACCGACGAGGCCGCCATCAAGGCCGCACTCGAAGCCGCCGGCGCCACCTATGTTTCCACCGATGCACAAAGCTCCGCTTCCAAGCAGCTGACCGACATCGAGAACCTCATCAGCCAGGGCGTCGACGCCCTGATCATCCTCGCGCAGGACGCCCAGGCCATCGGCCCGGCCGTGCAGGCCGCCGCCGACGAGGAAATCCCCGTGGTCGGCTATGACCGCCTGATCGAGGACAACCGCGCCTTCTACCTCACCTTCGACAACATCGAGGTGGGCCGGATGCAGGCCCGCGCCGTGCTCGAGCAGGCGCCCGAGGGCAACTACGTGATGATCAAGGGCTCGCCCACCGATCCCAATGCCGACTTCCTTCGCGGCGGTCAGCAGGAAGTGCTGCAGGAAGCCATCGACGCCGGCAAGATCACCATCGTCGGAGAGGCCTACACCGACGGCTGGCTCCCGGCGAACGCCCAGCGCAACATGGAGCAGATCCTGACCGAGAACGACAACAACGTCGACGCGGTCGTGGCCTCCAACGACGGCACCGCCGGCGGTGTCGTGGCCGCGCTGACCGCGCAGGGCATGCAGGGCATCCCCGTGTCGGGCCAGGACGGCGACCACGCCGCGCTCAACCGCATCGCCCAGGGCACCCAGACAGTGTCCGTCTGGAAGGACGCCCGCGAGCTGGGCAAGCGCGCCGCCGAGATCGCCGTCGAGCTGGCCAACGGCACAGCCATGGCCGACATCGAAGGCGCCGCGGAGTGGACCTCGCCGGGCGGCACCACGCTGACCGCGCAGTTCCTCGAGCCGGTGCCGGTGACCGCCGACAACCTCACCACCGTGACGGATGCCGGCTGGATCGACCAGGAGACGCTCTGCCAGGGCGTGACGGGCGGCCCCGCCCCCTGCAACTGATCGCATCACCGGAGCCCGGCGCCTGCCGCCGGGCTCCCCGCCCCGCCTGAGGGGCGCACCACTCACCAGCTTATCCGGGGGGAGAGCGAGCCTTGAGCGACGCCACGACGCAAACACCGGCGGCACCCCGCCGCTCCATCCTGCAGCAGCTCGAGGTCGACACCCGCCTGCTCGGCATGATCGGCGCCTTCCTCGCCATCTGCCTCGTCTTCAACTTCTACACCGACGGCCGCTTTCTCTCGGCCCGCAACATCTTCAACCTCACGATCCAGACAGTCTCGGTCGCCATCATGGCCACCGGCATGGTCTTCGTCATCGTGACCCGCCACATCGACCTCTCGGTGGGCGCCCTGCTGTGCTTCTGCTCCGCCGTCATGGCGATGTTGCAGGCCCGCTGGCTGCCCGGCCTCGGGCTCGACCTCGGCTCCCCGCTGATCGCCCCGCTGGCCATTGCCGCAGGGCTGGCCACCGGCGTGGCCATCGGCTGCTTCAACGGCTGGCTGATCGGCTACCAGGGTATCCCCGCCTTCATCGTGACGCTGGGCGGGTTCCTCGTCTGGCGCTTCGCTGCCTGGTATCTCACCTCCGGCCAGACGATCGGCCCGCTCGACCAGACCGTGCTGCTCTTCGGCGGCTCCGAAGGCATCCTTGGCGAACGCTGGAGCTGGGTCGTCGGCGCTGGCTTCGCCGTGCTCGCGGTGACGGCGATCTACGCGGCCCGCCGCAACAAGGTCCGCCACGAGTTCCCGGTCAAGCCCGCCTGGGCCGAGGCCGCCATGGCCGCAATCTCGGCCGGTGCGATCCTGGGCTTCGTTGCCATCCTGAACAGCTACGACATTCCCACCGGCAAGCTGCGCCGCATCTTCGAGGACCAGGGCCTCGAGCTGCCCGAGGGCTTCACCACCGGCCACGGCCTGCCGATCTCGGTGCTGATCCTGATCGGCGTCGCCATCGCCATGACGGTGATCGCCCGCAAGACACGGCTCGGCCGCTACATCTTCGCCACCGGCGGCAACCCTGACGCGGCGGAGCTTTCGGGCATCAACACCCGCAAGCTCACCATCAAGGTCTTCGCCATCATGGGCTTTCTCTGCGGCCTCTCGGCGCTGGTCGCCCAGGCGCGCCTGCAGAACCACGCCAACGACATCGGCACCCTCGACGAGCTCAGGGTGATCGCGGCGGCGGTGATCGGCGGCACCGCCCTCTCCGGCGGGTCCGGCACGATCTACGGCGCCATCCTCGGCGCGCTGATCATGCAGTCGATCACCTCCGGCATGGGCATGGTCGGCGTCGACGCGCCGCTCCAGAACATCGTCGTCGGCTCGGTGCTCGTCTTCGCCGTCTGGGTCGACCTGATCTACCGCAAGCGCATGGGGGTGAAGTGATGAGCCAGCAAACCGGAACCCCCCTCGTCGAGATGAAGGACATCCGCATCGCCTTCGGCGGTGTGCAGGCCGTCGATGGCGTTTCGATAAACCTCTACCCCGGCGAGGTGGTGGGTCTGCTCGGCCACAATGGCGCCGGCAAATCGACCCTCATCAAGATCCTCTCTGGCGCCTACAAGATGGACTCGGGCGAGATCTTCATCAACGGAGAGAAGGCCGAGATCGCCTCGCCCCGCGACGCGCGCGACTACAACATCGAGACGATCTACCAGACGCTCGCGCTGGCCGACAATCTCGACGCGCCCGCCAACCTCTTCCTCGGGCGCGAGCTGGTCACCTCGCTGGGCTTCGTCGATGACGACCGAATGGAGGCCGAGACCCGCAAGATCATGGCCCGGCTCAACCCCAACTTCCGCAAGATCAAGGAGCCGGTATCGGCCCTCTCCGGCGGCCAGCGTCAATCCGTCGCCATCGCCCGCGCGGTCTATTTCAAGGCGCGCATCCTGATCATGGACGAGCCCACCGCCGCGCTCGGCGTGCACGAGACGAAGATGGTCGCCGACCTGATCCAGGAGCTGAAGAAGCAGGGCCTGGGCATCTTCCTCATCAGCCACGACACCCGCGAGATGATGGAGCTCTGCGACCGCGTCTCGGTGATGAAGAACGGCAAGGTCGTCGGCACCGAGCGCGTGGAGGACGTGACCGAGGACGACATCCTGTCGATGATCATCCTCGGCAAGAACCCGCTCCGCGAAAGCACGCAGGAACCGGCCTGATGTTTCTCGGCCTCGACCTCGGAACCTCCGGCCTCAAGGCCGTGCTCATCGACGACGCCCAGAAGGTCGTGGGCGAGGCCCATGCACCGCTCACCGTCCAGCGCCCGCACCCGGGCTGGTCCGAGCAGAGCCCGGCCGACTGGCTATCGGCCACCGAGAAGGCGCTGGATGCGCTGGCAGCAAAGCACTCGCTCGCGCAGGTCCAGGGCATCGGTCTCTCCGGCCAGATGCACGGCGCCGTCTGCGTCGATGCCGCCGACGAGGTGCTCCGCCCCGCGATCCTGTGGAACGATACCCGCGCCGCCTCCGAGGCCGCCCTGCTCGACAGCGAGGCCCCCTGGCGCGCGATCTCCGGCAACATCGTCTTCCCCGGCTTCACCGCGCCCAAGATCCACTGGATGGCCGGGCACGAGCCCGAGCTGCGCGCCCGCATCGCCCGGGTGTTCCTGCCCAAGGACTACCTGCGTTACTGGCTGACCGGCGAGGCGGTTTCGGAAATGTCCGATGCCTCCGGCACCTCCTGGCTCGACACAGGAGCCCGCGACTGGTCAGACCGGCTTCTCGAAGCCTCCGGCCTCACCCGCGAGAACATGCCAAGCCTCGTCGAGGGCTCCGCCCCCTCCGGCACCCTGCGCGCTGCGCTGGCCTCCCGCTGGGGGATGGGCCCGAAAGTGGTGGTGGCAGGCGGCGGCGGTGACAATGCCTGCTCCGCCGTCGGCGTGGGCGTCGTGGGCAAGGGCCAGGCCTTCGTGAGCCTAGGCACCTCCGGCGTGCTGCTGGCGGCGACCGAGGCCTACGCGCCCGCCCCCGAGACCTCCGTTCATACCTTCTGCCACGCCCTGCCCGGCATCTGGCACCAGATGGGCGTGATCCTCGCCGCCACCGATGCGCTCGAATGGTATGCCCGCCTCACCGGCTCGCCCGCCGCCCAGCTCACCTCCGAGCTCGGGCCCCTGAAGGCCCCGGGCCGTGCGCTCTTCCTGCCCTACCTCGGCGGCGAGCGGACACCCCACAACGATGCAAACATCCGCGGCTCGCTCACCGGCATCGAGCACGTGACAGACCTCGACGCCGGCACCCGCGCCGTGCTCGAAGGCGTCACCCACGCCATCCGCGACTGTCACGACGCCCTCGCCGCCACCGGCACCACCTACGACTCGATCCTCGCCGTCGGCGGCGGCTCCCGCTCCGACTACTGGCTCTCCGCCATCGCCACCTCGCTCGGCGTGCCCGTCGAGATCCCCGTCGCGGGCGACTTCGGCGGTGCCTACGGCGCGGCACGGCTCGCCCTCATGGCCGCCACAGGCGCAGGTCCGGAGGTGGCCAAACGCCCCGCCATCGCCCGCGTGATCGAGCCACAGGCTGCCCTGTCCGATGACTTCGCCGAGGCCCACGCCCGCTACCAAGCCACCTACAAAGCCCTGAAAGGCCTCAGCTGATGTCCTACTTCGCCGGTATCGAAGCCGCCCGCTACGAAGGCCCCGAAACCACCAATCCGCTCGCCTTCCGCCACTACGACCCGAGCGAGATGCTCGGCGGCAAGACGCTGGAAGAGCATCTCCGCTTCGCCGTCGCCTGGTGGCACAGCTTCGCCTGGGAGGGCGGCGACCCCTTCGGCGGCCGCACCTTCGAGCGGCCATGGTTCGGCTCGGAGATGGACAAGGCCAAGCTGAAGGCCGACGCCGCCTTCGACCTCTTCGCCATCCTCGGCCAGCCCTACTTCTGCTTCCACGATGTCGACATCCGCCCCGAGGGCGGGGACTTCGCCGAGAACACGAAGAACCTCGAGGAGATGGTCGACTACATCGGCAGCAAGATGGAATCGGCCCGCACGAAGCTCCTCTGGGGCACCGCCAATCTCTTCTCACACCGCCGCTTCATGTCTGGCGCGGCCACCAACCCCGACCCGGATGTCTTCGCCTTCTCCGCCGCCACGCTCAAGACCTGCATCGACGCCACCGCCAAACTGGGCGGCGAGAACTACGTCCTCTGGGGCGGCCGCGAAGGCTACGAGACCCTTTTGAACACAGACCTCAAGCGCGAGCGCGAGCAGGCCGGGCGGATGCTGTCGATGGTCGTCGACTACGCGAAGAAGATCGGCTTCAAGGGCACCATCCTGATCGAGCCCAAGCCGCAGGAGCCGACCAAGCACCAGTACGATTACGACGTCGCCACCGTCTACGGCTTCCTGAAGGACTTCGGGCTCGAGGGTGAGGTGAAGGTGAACATCGAGCAGGGCCACGCCATCCTCGCCGGCCACAGCTTCGAGCACGAGCTGGCGCTGGCCGCCTCCCTCGGTATCCTCGGCTCCATCGACATGAACCGGAACGACTACCAATCCGGCTGGGACACCGACCAGTTCCCGGTTTCCCTCCGTGAGACCACGCTGGCCTATTACGAGATACTCAAGGCCGGCGGTTTCACCACCGGCGGCACCAACTTCGACGCCAAGCTCCGCCGCCAGTCGCTCGACCCCGAAGACCTGGTCGCGGCCCACATCGGCGGCATGGATATTTGCGCGCTGGGGTTGAAGAAGGCCCACGCCATGCTCGCGGACGGCACCCTGCAGGCCGAACTCGACGCCCGTTATGCCGGCTGGGACAAACCCGAGAACAAGGCGATGCTCACGAGCGACCTCGCCACCATCGCCGCGCGTGTGGCAAAGCAGGGCCTCAACCCCGAGCCCCGATCCGGCAAGCAGGAAAAGCTCGAGAACCTCGTCAGCCGCTACGTCGCCTGACCTGTGAGCCTCCGCCCTCTCCGCGCCTTCGTCCCGGCGAGCCCGGTGGCGAAGACGCGCTGAGGGAGGGTGCGGCAAACCTTGAAAAAGGTCCGCTCCGGTCCTACCTTGGACTCCCAAGGAGGACCTGCCATGACCGACAAGACCCCCGACACCACCCTCAAGCACATGACCGAGGCTGCCAAGCGCCGCCACGCCGAGGGCGCTCACCCCGCAAGCAAGGCCGCCCTGCGCCGCCCAGCCGCACCGGATGCGGCCCGCAAGGATCAATACGCGCGCATCGAGCGCGGCCACACCGCCTGATCACGCCGCCCCGCGGCGCCACCCTGCCTGCCCCGGGAACCCCCTGCCCGAGGGCCCCCTTTCGCGTGTCCCGCCGCGCGCCCTGCTGATCGCACCGAAAACGAAAAAAGCGCCCCGCGGGGCGCTTTCTGCCTCTCCCCGGCGGGAGAGCTTGGTGCGGTCGAGAAGACTCGAA
>CAYVQK010000094.1:0-14324 GCA_964454145.1 uncultured Oceanicola sp.
GCGTGGGCGACGACGACCAGTCGATCTATGGCTGGCGGGGCGCCGAGGTGGGCAATATCCTGCGGTTCGAAAAGGATTTTCCCGGCGCGCATGTGGTGCGTCTGGAGCAGAACTATCGCTCGACTCCGCATATCCTGGGCGCTGCGGCAGGGGTGATCTCGGCCAACAAGGGGCGGCTCGGAAAGGAGCTGTGGACCGAGGCCGAGGAGGGCGAGAAGGTGCGCCTCATCGGCCATTGGGACGGCGAGGAAGAGGCGCGCTGGATCGGTGACGAGCTGGAGGCAATGGGCGGCGGCACGCGGGGGATGCGGCCCATCGGCTTGAACGAATGCGCGATCCTGGTGCGGGCCTCGCACCAGATGCGGGCCTTCGAGGATCGTTTTCTGACCATCGGGCTGCCCTACCGGGTGATCGGCGGGCCGCGGTTTTATGAGCGGATGGAGATCCGCGATGCGATGGCCTATTTCCGCGTGGCGGTTTCGCCGGATGATGACCTCGCCTTCGAGCGGATCGTCAACGTGCCCAAGCGGGGGCTGGGCGAGAAGGCCATCCAGAAGATGCAGCGGGCGGCGCGGGCGAACGGGGTTTCGCTCTTCGAGGGCGCGCGCATCCTGGTGGCCTCGGGCGAGCTGACGGGCAAGGCCAAGGGGCAGCTCGAGGCGCTGTTGCAGGGGTTCGGCCGGTGGCACGGCGGGGCGCTCGGCGAGGAGGATCACATCGAGCTGGCCGAGCAGATCCTCGAGGAATCGGGCTACACCGACATGTGGCAGAACGACAAGACGCCCGAGGCGCCGGGGCGGCTGGAGAACCTCAAGGAGCTTGTGAAGGCGCTGGAAAGCTTTGAAAACCTTCAGGGTTTCCTCGAGCACGTCGCGCTCATCATGGATAATGAGAGCGAGGAGGAGGGGCCGAAGGTGTCGATCATGACGCTGCATGCGGCCAAGGGGCTGGAGTTTCCGGCGGTGTTCCTGCCGGGCTGGGAGGATGGCCTCTTTCCGAGCCAGCGCAGCATGGACGAGAGCGGGGTGAAGGGGCTCGAGGAGGAGCGGCGGCTGGCCTATGTGGGGATCACCCGGGCCGAGGAGCTGTGCACGATCTCCTTTGCGGGCAACCGGCGGATCTACGGCCAGTGGCAAAGCGCCCTGCCGAGCCGGTTCATCGACGAGCTGCCGGCGGAGCATGTGGAGGTTCTGACACCCCCCGGGCTCTATGGCGGCGGCTTTGGCGCGGCGGCGCCGCAACCCGAAATTCGCTCGACATTACATGAGGATGCGGCCCGCGCGGATGGCTACAATTCGCCCGGCTGGAAGCGGCTACAGGCGCGGGCGCAGTTGCGGGGGATGAGCCAGCCGAAGGAGAGCCGGAACATGGTGATCGACGCCGAGGCGGTGTCTTCGCATTCGGTGGGGGAGCGGGTGTTTCACCAGAAGTTCGGCTATGGCGAGATCGCGGGGATCGAGGGCGACAAGCTTGAAATCGCTTTCGAAAAGGCGGGTGTTAAGAAGGTCGTGGCGAAGTTCGTGGTGCCTGCGGCCTCCGCTTCGGACGACATTCCGTTTTGAGCGCGGTCCGTTGACAAACGGCCGTTAACCGCCGGAATCAGGCAGCAACACCCCATGCACAACTGATGCACAGCTGATGCACAACCCATGCACATGTCGGATGACATGGGGGGCATTAATCAATGCACCGTGCGCAGGGTCGTCACCCTCGGGTCAGGCCCGAGGATGACGGATGGGTCGGGAGGGGCGGGCGGCCAGGAGAGCCTCGGGTCGAGCCCGAGGAGGACGGTGGAATGGGGCGGTCAGACCTCGTGCCGCCAGTCGTGCTGCGGATCGAAGCCGACCAGCCGCCGGGCCTTGTCGTTGGTGTAGAAGCTCTCGTGGTCACCCATCTCGCGGCGCCGCTCGACGCCCTGGTAGAACCGGTCGATCAGCTCCTGTGTCGTCGCGGCGACGGAATGGACGTTGTTGGCCACGTTGAAGACCTCGTAGCCGAGGCCGTCGGTCCTGAGGCAGCAGTCGACCATGTGGCCCAGGTCGCGGGCGTCGATATAGGCGAAGATGTTGCGGCGGCGCTTCTCCGGGGCGTGGATGAAGCCGGGGAAGAGCGTGGCGTATTCGTGCGGCTCGATCACGTTGTTGATCCGCAGCCCGTAGATGTCGGCCCCCGAGCGGCGCTGGAAGCTGCGGGCGGTGGCCTCGTTCACGACCTTGGACATGGCGTAGCTGTCTTCGGGGACGGTGGGGTGATCTTCGTCGACCGGGATATACTCGGGCTTTCGCTCGCCGTTGGCGAAGCAGACGCCGTAGGTGGTTTCGGAACTGGCGAAGATGACCTTGCGGATGCCGGCCTTCAGCGCGGCGTCGATCACGTTGTAGGTGCCCAGCGTGTTGGTGCGAAAGCACTCGGCGTCGCCGGTCACCATGATCCGGGGCACGGCGGCGAAATGCACCACGGCGTCGAAGGCGGGCACGCCGGTGCCGGGTTCGAGCTCGTCGAAATCGGCCCAGGCCTGCATCGCGTCATGCATGGCGCCGAGGTCGGTGATGTCGGCGATGCGGTTCAGCACGCCTTCGACGTCTGAGGGCGTGCGATCGACGTTCAGCACCCGGTGGCCCTGGTCGAGAAGGTAGCGGACGGCATGACGGCCGGCCTTGCCGGAGCCGCCGGTGAAGAGAATGCGCATGGGGGCCTCCTTTTGTGCCGGACCATGCAGGGCCGGGGCACAAATGAAAAGCGGCGATGCTCGGGAGGAGGTGAGCATCGCCGCCGATATCAGATCACCCAGGGAGGAGGACGGGTGCCTGAATGCTGAAACCTTCCGGAGAGGAAGGGTGGGGCGGCGACCTCGGGAGGAGGTGAGGTGCCGCCCCTATGCTTCCGGCTGCCCAGGGAGGAGGACGGGCTGGCCGAAACCGTGTAGGGCGGCGGTGACCCCGGGAGGAGGATGGGGCCACCGCCTGATCTCGGTTGGCCCAGGGAGGAGGACGGGCCGTCCGAAACCGAATTGGGTGGCGGCGAACCCGGGAGGAGGTGGGCTGCCGCCGGATCTCGAAGGCCCAGGGAGGAGGAGAGGGCGCTCCGAAACCGAAACTGAGGGGCGGTGACCTCGGGAGGAGGTGAGGTCACCGCCGATCTCGGGCGCCCAGGGAGGAGGTCGGGCGGACCGAAACCGAATTGGGTGCGGCCTGCCCGGGAGGAGGTGGGCTGCCGCTGGTCTCACGGCCCAGGGAGGAGGAGAGGGCTCGGAGACCGAAACTCTGGGTGGCGGCGATGCTCGGGAGGAGGTGAGCATCGCCGCCTTGTCACAGAACGCCCAGGGAGGAGGACGGACGTTCTGATCTCTCTATCTCGTCCCCGCCGTTCTGGCGGGGTAGGCGGCGGCGACACCGGGAGGAGGGTGGTGTCGCCGCCGATAACGAAGTGCCCAGGGAGGAGGAGAGGGCCCTTCGTAACTGGTGTCAGGCGCCGTAGGCGGCCTGGTAGGCGACCGACCGGATCATCGAGGGTGCAATGCCGAGATCGGCAAGGTCACGAGAGGTCAGGGCCTGGAGTTCACGGAGCGTCGTACGGTAGACGCGGCGCTTGGCGGCAGCTTCCCGGCGGGCTTCGATGAAAGCCTCGATGCGGCCAAGGATGCCGGTGTGCGCGGTGTTCTGTGCGGTTGCGTAAGCCATGGTGGCTGTGTCCTTAGTGCTGTGTACCTGTGGTGGGGCCGTTCTGTGCCCCGCTTGTTGAGTTCAATGTAGGGGAATGCTGCACCTGCACAAACCCTTTTCGCTGCAACGCGGCTATGCGCTGGGTGAATAGGTGAAAAGGCTGGAGATTCAGCGCATTAAGGCTAAATTTTGAGCGCTGAAGAAAATGACGCCACGTCACCAGAAGGCGTGCCGGAAAACGTGAAGGGGGCAAAATGCCTGTAGACAAAGGCAAAGTTCAAACCGCTTTGACAAAGGTGGGGCTTGCGGATGGAGGCGATTTGGTATCTCGCGACATGATTCGCGCGTTGCAGATCGGCGACAGTGGGGAGGTGAAATTTGTCATCGAAGCCCCGGATGCAGCTGCAGCAAGGGGCATGGAATCGGTGCTGGAGGCCGCGAAAGCAGCGGTTCTGGGGGTGGAAGGGGTCACATCCGTCTCGGCGCTGCTCACGGCGCATAGCGGTGGCGGTGCCGCACCACAGCCCCAGCAGCCGCCGAGCCTCAAGGTGGGGCGTCATCCCACGCCGCAGGCCGGACCCCAGGCGATTCCCGGCGTGAAGCGCATCATCGCGGTAGGCTCGGGCAAGGGCGGCGTGGGCAAGAGCACCGTGTCGGCCAACCTCGCTGTGGCGCTGGCGCGCCAGGGCCGGAAAGTGGGGCTGCTCGATGCCGATATCTACGGGCCTTCCCAGCCGCGCATGATGGGGGTGAACAAGCGCCCGGCGAGCCCGGATGGCGAGAAGATCCTGCCGCTCACCGCCCATGGTGTCACCTTCATGTCGATCGGGCTGATGCTGGAGGAGGGCCAGGCGGTGATCTGGCGCGGGCCCATGCTGATGGGCGCCTTGCAGCAGATGATGACCCAGGTGCAGTGGGGCGAGCTCGACGTGCTGATCGTCGATCTGCCGCCGGGCACGGGGGATGTGCAGCTGACGCTCTGCCAGCGCTACCCGATCACCGGCGCCGTGGTGGTGAGCACGCCGCAGGACGTGGCGCTGATCGACGCCCGCAAGGCGATCGACATGTTCGGCAAGCTGAAGACGCCGGTGCTGGGCCTGATCGAGAACATGAGCACATATATATGTCCGAACTGCGGGCACGAGGCGCATCTGTTCGGCCACGGCGGCGTGGCGGCGGAGGCGAAGAGCCTGGGCGTGCCGCTGCTGGCGCAATTGCCGCTGGAGCTGGAGACCCGGCTGGGCGGTGACAGCGGTGTTCCGATCGCGGCGGGCGAGGGGGCGGCGGCGGAGGCCTATGCCCAGCTCGCGCGCGGGCTGGTCGAGGGCGGCATGGGGTGAGGGCCTCCTTCGGAGCCTGAGATGCAAACGGCCGGCCCGAGGGGCCGGCCGTTCGGTTTTTCCTGTGCGGGGTGGCTCAGAACGACATGAGCGTCGAGGAGAGCACGGTGCGCACGTCGCCGCGGGCGATGCGGGCCGAGCTGTTGAGCGGCTGGGCCGGCGCCTTGCCGAGCGGGATGGTCAGGCTGAAGGTGTAGTTCATGCCGCTCTCGGACTGCGAGCCGCCGCCGAAGTCGATGTCGAAGTCGCGCTTGGCGGCCTCGAAGCCGAGCACGGCCGGAACCGGGGTGCCCATGGACTCCAGGCTGTAGGTCACGCCGAGGGCCACTTCGGTGATGCTGGCGTCGAAGGTGTCGCTGCTGTCGCCCAGGGTGATGCGGCCGATGGTGCCGTAGGTCATCAGGCCGTTCTGGAAGGCGTAGCTGCCGCCCACCGCGATCAGGTCGAGGTCGATCTCGGGGGCACCGCTGCCGGCGTCGATGTTGGTGCTCTGGTAGGAGCCGAAGATCTCGACGTTCTCGGAGGCGGCGTAGAAGCCGGAGAGGCCGAAATCGGTGATCTCGATATCGTCGGACAGTTCCGGATCGGTGTCGGAGCGGCCGTAGTAGGCCTCGGCGCCCCAGGTGCCGTTGTCGATGCCGCCGAACACGCCGAAGGAGTTCAGCTCGAGGCCGATCTCGATCGGGCCGAGCGCGTCGGCGCTGATGTCGATGTCGCTGTTCTGGTAGTAGAGACCGGCGTAGAGGCCCTTGCCGAAGTCGTAGCGCGGCTCCACCGAGAGGCGCATCACGTCGAGCTCGGGGTCGAGGCCCGACACGTCGAGGTCGGTGGCCTGCAGGTCGAAGTCCATCCCGACGCTGAAGGCGCTGGTGAGGCGGATGTCGGAAGCGAAGCCGAGCGACACGGCGGAGTAGTCGACGTCGGCGATGTCACCGAAGGAGTAGCCGAGGGTGACGGCGGCGTCGATGCCGGCATCCTGCGCGAGGGTCGCGGAGGGGAGCACGCAGATGGCGGCAAAGACGATGGGTTTGGAGAGGTTCATTGAGGGAGTCCTTCTGGTTTCCCGCGCCGGGAACGCAGGCTGCAAGCTTTCAGTCCAGATCAGCAATTTGGTCGTGAACTGCCCGGGCCGGTTCTGCGCCGGCCATGCGCCCTCCCTGAGGGGGCAGGCCGGGAGGGACAATCGGCATCGTTAAGAATGGTTAACGCTGTGTCACGGAAACACAGGCCGCGCTCTATCTATGGTTGTACGAGGTCGGGCGGGCCGGAATGGGACGCCATGGGGCGGGCCATGGGATCGCATGGGATCACGGGTGAATCGCGGCGAATCGCGGGGGTGTGATTCACTGGAATCCTGGGTTTTGGGGGTGAATTTGGGGACTCGGAGGCCCCGGATTGGGCCCGGATCGGCCTTGTGGTGGAGTTTTTTCGGGAAATCGGGGGAATTTTTTGCAGGCAGAGCGACTACCATATCTAGTGGTCGTTTTTCCAGAAATTACCACAAGTTCTGTGATCTGCTTGAAAATCCCGTGATTGGAGGGAACCTGCCGGCTCTCATGGCGGCCTGGTAGGGAGTTTGTGGGGCAAAGTGTTGTTGCCTCCCACGATTTCCCATGTCATACCTAATCCCAAGATGAAGACGGGAACACAAAGCGACACAAGATCGCGAACTCCCAAAGTCAGGCAGGCTTTCATACAGGCACCCGCTTTCATCGAATGAAGAGATCCGGCGCGCGAGCGAGCAGACATCCCCCCAGGTGGCGCGCGCAGCCGGACACCCAGAAATGGGACGAGGGCGGCGGATTGGGCACATGGCAGCAGCTCAATCCGCCGTTTTCATTTTCGGGGGCCGACGGGCCGCCGAGGGACAGGTTGAAGGAGCGGCGATTTGGGTCGCAGGTTCAGAGGCGAGAGCCACCACAAGGTGGACAGCAAGGGCAGGGTGAGCATCCCCGCCCTGTTTCGCCATGTTCTGGCCGCGGAAGACCCGGACTGCTCGGAGGGCGACAACCCCAACCTGGTGATCGTCTACGGCGACCAGCGCCAGGATCACCTGAAGTGCTACACGGTCAACGCAATCAACGACATCGACGACAAGATCGCCCAGATGCCGCGCGGCTCCAAGCAGCGGCGCTACCTGGAGCGGCTCTACTCGGGGATGTCGCTGCCGACGCAGGTGGACGAGACGGGCCGGCTGGTGCTGCCCGCGAAGCTGCGCGAGAAGATCGGGCTCGCGGGCGAGGCCTTCTTCATCGCCACGGGCGACAGTTTCCAGATCTGGAAGCCGGAGACCTATGACGAGGTGCATGGCGTCGACGACGAGGAATGGCTCGACGAGATGGGCGAGGATTTCGACCCGCTGGTGCTGCTCGAGAGCGGCGCGGGAGAGGGTTGAGCGATGGCGGCGGCCGAAAAGCTTTCGCCAGATCAGCCTTCCGGGCCGCCCCATGTTCCTGTTCTCATTGATCCGCTGATCGAGAACGCGGCGCCCGTGCGCGGGCATTGGGTTGACGGAACATTCGGCGCAGGCGGCTACAGCCGGCGGCTGCTGGAGGCGGGCGCGGAGAAGGTCACGGGCATCGACCGTGACCCGAGCGCGGTGGCCGGTGCCGCCGACATGATCGCCGAATACGGCGGGCGGCTCGAGGTGATCCAGGGGCAGTTCAGCCAGATGGCGGAGCTGATCGACGGGCCGGTGGACGGCGTGGTGCTCGATCTCGGCGTTTCCTCGATGCAGCTCGACCAGGCGGAGCGGGGCTTTTCCTTCATGAAGGACGGGCCGCTCGACATGCGGATGGCGAGCGACGGGCCCTCGGCGGCGGACCTGGTGAACACGGCCGACGAGGCGCACCTGGCAGACATTATTCACTTCTACGGTGAGGAACGGGCGGCGCGGCGGATCGCAAGGGCGATCGTGAAGGCGCGGCCGTTCTCGCGGACGCTGGAGTTGGCCGAGGTGGTGGCCTCCTGCCTGCCGAAGCCGCGCCCGGGGCAGGTGCATCCGGCGACGCGGAGCTTTCAGGGCATCCGGATCGCGGTGAACGACGAGTTCGGCGAGCTGATCGCGGGGCTGGAAGCGGCGGAGGAGATCCTCGCGCCGGGCGGCATCCTTGCGGTCGTCACCTTCCATTCGCTGGAGGACCGGGTGGTGAAGCGCTACCTCGCCGCCCGCTCCGGCGCCGCCCCGCGCGGCAACCGCTACGCGCCCGAGGTGGCGGCCCCGGCGGCGCCCTTCGAGCCGATCACCCGCAAGGCCGTCGGCCCCTCGGAGGCCGAGGTGGAGGCGAACCCGCGCTCGCGCTCGGCCAAGCTGCGCATGGCGCGGCGGACGGGCGAGGCCGGCGATGCGGTGGACAGGGGACAGATGGGCCTGCCGGGCCCGAAACACTGGTGGAAAGGGTAGGGAAGATGCGTGGCTTCTTCTATGTCATCTCGGCGCTGGCGGTGATGGCGCTGGCCTTCTGGGCTTATCACGAGAACTACCAGACCCAGCGCGCGCAAAAGGACATGGCCTCCCTGCGCAGCGAGATCCGCAACCTCTACGACACCCGCGCGATGCTGCGGGCCGAATGGGCCTATCTGAACCGCCCCGAACGGCTGACCGAGCTGGCAGAGCTCAACTTCACCCGCCTCGGCCTGCTGCCCTTCGGCGCCGAGCAGTTCGGCCGGGTGGACCAGGTGGGCTTTCCGCAGGAGGAGCTGCTGCCGATCACCGACCCGGTGGAAATCAGCGGCACGCTGGATGACGACATGCAGGATACCGAGGAGCAGAACCCATGACCCGCACGCCGCTGCGCCCGCTGGCCCGTGTGATCGCCGCCCGCCAGAGCGGCGAGAACCCCGACGTGATCGAGCGCGAGAACCTGCGGCTGCGCCACGAGGCGCAGCGCGACAAGCTGCGCTTTCGCGCCGAGGGGCGGCTTTTCGTGCTGGGGGTCTGCTTCTTCTGTGCCTTCGTAGTGATTGGCGCCCGGATGGGCCACCTGGCGGCCTCGGTGCCGGCGGAGCCCGCCAGCATGGGCGTGGCCGACCTCATCAGCGCGAGCCGGGCCGATATCGTCGACCGCCAGGGGCGGGTGCTGGCGACCAACCTCTCGACCCATTCGCTCTATGCCCAGCCGCCGATGATGGTGGAGAAGGAGCGCGCCGCCGAGGAGCTTGCGAAGATCTTCCCCGATCTCGACGTCGAGCGGCTGAAGCGCGATTTCACCGGCAGCCGCAAGTTCGTCTGGGTCAAGAAGAAGATCAGCCCCGAGCAGATGCAGGCGGTGCATGACATCGGCGAGCCGGGGCTGCTGTTCGGCCCGCGCGAGATGCGGCTCTACCCGAACGGCGCGCTGGCCGCGCATATCCTGGGCGGCGCGAGCTTTGGCCGCGAGGGCGTGCATTCGGCCGAGGTGGTGGGCGTTGCGGGCGTGGAGAAGCAGTTCGACGCGCTGCTGCGCGATCCGGCACGGGCCGGCAAGCCGCTGGAGCTGACCATCGACCTCACCGTGCAGGCGGTGACCGAGGAGGTGCTCTACGGCGGCATGCGGCTGATGAACGCCAAGGGCGCGACAGCCGTGCTGATGGACATCCACACGGGCGAGATCATTTCCATGGCGAGCCTGCCCGACTTTGACCCCAACAACCGCCCGCGCCCGCTGACCGATGGCGACGCTTCGGACAGCCCGCTGTTCAACCGGGCGGTGCAGGGGGTCTACGAGCTGGGCTCGACCTTCAAGATCTTCGCCGTGGCGCAGGCGATGGAGCTGGGGCTGGTGAACCCCGACACGATGATCAACACCAAGGGCCCGCTGACCTGGGGCCGCCACCGGATTCGCGATTTTCACAACTACGGCAACGAGCTGAGCGTGACGAAGGTGATCGTGAAGTCGTCGAACATCGGCACCGCGCGGATCGCGATGGATCTCGGCGCCAAGCGGCAGCGCGAGTTCCTCGACCAGCTGGGCTTCCTCGAGCCGACCCCGGTGGAGATGGTGGAGGCGCCCACGGGCAAGCCGCTGCTGCCGCCGAACTGGTCGGAGATCTCGACCATGACGATCAGCTACGGCCACGGGCTTTCGGCCAGCCCGCTGCACCTGGCGACGGCCTATGCCTCGCTGCTGAACGGCGGCACGCGGGTCTATCCGACGCTGGTGAAGCAGGAGGCGCGCCCGGAGGGGCCGCGGATCGTGAGCCCGCGCACCTCGGAGCGGAGCCGGGTGATGCTGCGCAAGGTGGTGACGGAGGGCACGGCGAGCTTTGGCGAGGTGGAGGGCTATGCGGTGGCCGGCAAGACCGGGACCGCCGACAAGCCCAAGCCGCGGGGTGGCTACTACAAGGACAAGGTGATCTCGACCTTCGCCACGATCTTCCCGGCGCATGATCCGAAATACGTGCTGGTGGTGAGCCTCGACGAGCCGGTGGAGCTGAGCGGCCCCGAGCCGCGCCGCACCGCGGGCTGGACGACGGTGCCGGTGACGGCGGAGATGATCCGCCGGATCGCGCCGCTGCTCGGCCTCCGGCCAAGCGTTGAACCCGGTGAGGAAGCTGCGATAGTAAAGGCCTCGAATTAAGGCAGCGAGCAGGGAGCAGCCGGCGATGAGCGAGAGAGCACGGGTGAGGTCGCTGGCGGAACTGGGGCTCACCGCGCAGCACGGGGCGGAGGCGCGGATCACCGGGCTTGCCGTCGACAGCCGCGACGTGAAGGAGGGCTACCTCTTCGCCGCGCTGCCGGGGGTGAACATCCATGGCGGCGAGTTCGTGGGCTATGCGCTGCGCATGGGTGCGGCTGCGATCCTGACCGATGCCGAGGGCGCCCGCATCGCCGCCGAGGCGATGGAGGGGTTTCACGCGGCGCTGGTGGTGACGGAGGATCCGCGCGGCGCGCTGGCGGGGGCGGCGGCGCTCTGGTCCGGCGCCCAGCCCGACGTGATGGTGGCGGTGACCGGCACCAACGGCAAGACCAGCGTGGCCAGCTTCACCCGGCAGATCTGGATGGCGATGGGCCATGCGGCGGTGAACCTCGGCACTACGGGCGTCGAGGGCGCCTGGGACTATCCGCTGAAGCACACCACGCCGGAGCCGATCACCCTGCACCGGGCGCTGGCGCTGGCGGTGGACGAAGGCGTGACCCATGCGGCGATGGAGGCGAGCTCGCACGGGCTGGCCCAGCGGCGGCTCGACGGCGTGCGGCTCTCGGCGGCGGGTTTCACCAATTTCACCCAGGATCACCTCGATTACCACGCGAGCTTCGAGGACTACTTCAACGCCAAGGCGCGGCTGTTTCACCGGGTGCTCGCGGACGATGCGCCGGCGGTGATCAACATGGAAGACCCGCGCGGGCCCGAGATGGCGGCGATCGCCGAGGAGGCGGGCCATGCCGTGCTGCGGGTGGGGCGCGACGAGGATTACGAGCTCTGCATCATCTCGCAGCGCTTCGATGCCACCGGCCAGGATCTGCGGTTTCTCTACGAGGGCACGCCGCGACAGGTGCGGCTGGGGCTCATCGGTGGCTTCCAGGCGGAGAACGTGATGGTGGCCGCGGGGCTCTGCATCGCCAGCGGCTCGGACCCGGTGGAGGTGTTCAACGCCCTGCCGCAGCTGGTGACGGTGCGCGGCCGGATGCAGCTTGCCGCGACGCGGGAGAGCGGGGCGGCGGTGTTCGTGGATTATGCCCACACGCCCGATGCCATCGCCACGGCGCTGAAGGCGCTGCGGCCGCATGTGATGGGGCGGCTTGTGGTGGTCTATGGCGCGGGCGGCGACCGCGACCGGGGCAAGCGCCCGCTGATGGGCGAGGCGGCGCGGGACAATGCCGATGTGCGCTTCGTCACCGACGACAACCCGAGGAGCGAGGAGCCGGCGAGCATTCGTGCGGCGATCCTGGCCGTGGACCCGGAGGCCACGGAGGTGGGCGACCGGGCCGAGGCGATCCTGCGCGGCGTCGATGCGCTGGGGCCGGGAGATGCGCTTCTGATCGCGGGCAAGGGGCACGAGACCGGGCAGATCGTGGGGGATGACGTGTTTCCCTTCGACGACGTGGAGCAGGCGAGCGTCGCCGTGGCCGCGCTCGACGGGCAGATGACATGAGCGCCTTGTGGACGGCCGCGGATGCGGCGGAGGCCACGGGGGGCGAGGCGCGGGGGGATTGGGAAGCCACCGGGCTCTCGATCGACAGCCGCAGCATCGCGCCGGGCGAGCTCTTCGTGGCGCTGAAGGATGTGCGCGACGGGCATGACTTCGTCGCCGATGCGCTGGCAAAGGGCGCCTGCGCGGCGCTGGTCTCCCGCGTGCCGGAGGGCTGCGAAGAGGCGCCGCTGCTCATCGTGCCCGACGTGCTCGAGGGGCTCGAGGCGCTGGGGCGCGCGGGGCGGGCACGAACGAAGGCGAAGGTGGCGGGTGTCACGGGCTCGGTGGGCAAGACCTCGACCAAGGAGATGCTGCGGGCGATCCTGAGCCGGCAGGGCAAGGTGCATGCCGCCGAAAAGAGCTTCAACAACCACTGGGGCGTGCCGCTGACGCTGGCGCGGATGCCGGTGGATGCCGACTTCGCCGTGATCGAGATCGGCATGAGCAACCCCGGCGAGATCGCACCGCTGGCAAGGATGGCGCGGCCCGACGTGGCGATGATCACCACCGTCGCCCCCGCCCACATGGCGGCCTTCGGCTCGCTCGAGGGGATCGCGCGGGAGAAGGCCTCGATCTTCGAGGGGCTGGAGCCGGGCGGGGTCGCGGTGATCAACGGCGACCTCGACACCACGCCCATTCTGCGCGCGGCGGCGGAAAAGGCGGGCGGGCGCATCGTGACCTTCGGCAAGGCGGGCGACTTCGGCCTTGGCACCGTGGTGCTGACCGAGGGGCAGACGGTGGCGGAGGCCTCGTTGGCGGGGCAACCGGCGCTCTTCAAGCTGACCACGCCGGGCACGCACTTTGCCATGAACGCGCTGGGCGCGCTGGCGGTGGCGCAGGCGCTGGGCGCCGACACCGGGCTCGCCACGGCGGATCTCCCCAAGTGGACGCCCTTCGAGGGGCGCGGCGCGAAGGAGGAGATCACCACCGATCCGGCGCGCAACGGCGGCTTTCTCACGCTCTACGACGACAGTTACAACGCCAACCCGGCCTCGATGGGCGCCGCGCTGGAGATGCTCGCCACCACCACCCCGCGCGACGGGATCGGGCGGGTGCGCAAGGGCCGCCGCATCGCGGTGATCGGCGACATGCTGGAGCTCGGCAAGGGCGAGACGCAGCTGCACGCGGCGCTGGCCGAGCAGGAGGCGATGGAATCGATCCACACCGTGCACACGGTGGGCCCGCTCAGCATGGCGCTGCACGAGGCGCTTCCCGAGCACCAGCGCGGCATCCACGCGCCCGACGCCGCCGCGATGGCGCGCGAGGTGTCGCGGCTGGTGGATGCAGGCGATGTCGTGCTCGTCAAGGCCTCGCTCGGCACCGGGCTGGCGCGGGTTGTTGACGCCATACGGAAAATGGGCCAAGCCGGTCCGAAATAGAAAAAGAAAGGGCAGGGGCATGCTCTATTGGCTGGCAGACCTTGGCGACGGGGGCGGGGCGTTCAACCTGTTCCGCTACATCACCTTCCGCGCAGGCGCGGCCTTCTTCACCGCGCTGGTCTTCGGCTTCATCTTCGGGCGACCGCTCATCAACCTGCTGCGCAAGCGGCAGAAGGGCGGGCAGCCCATTCGGGATGACGGGCCGGAGAGCCACATGCTGACGAAGGCGGGCACGCCGACGATGGGGGGCCTGCTGATCCTCTCGGCGCTGTCTCTCTCGACGCTGCTCTGGGCGCGGCTCGACAATCCCTACGTCTGGATCGTGCTGCTGGTGACGGTGGGCTTCGGCCTGATCGGCTTTGCCGACGACTACGCCAAGGTGAGCAAGCAGAACACCAAGGGCGTCTCGGGCAAGGTGCGTTTCGGCCTCGGGCTGCTGATCGCGGCGCTTGCGGGCGCGGCGGCGGCCTGGGTGCATCCGGCGGAGCTGACCGGCCAGCTCGCGCTGCCGGTGTTCAAGGACGTGCTGGTGAACCTCGGCATCTTCTTCGTCCCCTTCTCGATGATCGTGATCGTGGGCGCGGCCAACGCGGTGAACCTGACCGACGGGCTCGACGGGCTTGCGATCATGCCGGTGATGATCGCGGCAGGCACCCTGGGCGTGATCGCCTATGCGGTGGGGCGGGTCGACTTCACCGAGTATCTCGACGTGCACTATGTGCCGGGCTCTGGGGAGCTGCTGATCTTCACCGCCGGGCTGATCGGCGGGGGCCTCGGCTTTCTGTGGTACAACGCGCCGCCGGCGGCGGTGTTCATGGGCGATACCGGCT
>CAYVQK010000095.1:0-13963 GCA_964454145.1 uncultured Oceanicola sp.
AGGGCTTCAGGCCGGAATACGAATCGACGGTGACGCAGAACCTTTTTGACTCGGGCGCGATCATGCTGGGCAAGCTCAACATGGACGAGTTCGCCATGGGGTCGTCGAACGAGACCTCGACCTACGGCAACGCGGTGAACCCCTGGCGGCGCGGCAACGACGACGCGGCTCTGACCCCGGGCGGCTCTTCGGGCGGCTCGGCCTCTGCCGTGGCGGCCGACCTCTGCCTCGCCGCGACCGGCACCGACACCGGAGGCTCGATCCGCCAGCCCGCGGCCTTCGTGGGCATCACCGGCCTGAAGCCGACCTATGGCCGGGTGAGCCGCTGGGGCATCATCGCCTTCGCCTCCTCGCTGGATCAGGCCGGGCCGATGACGAAGGACGTGCGCGACTGCGCGATCATGCTTCAGGCCATGGCAGGCCATGACCCGAAAGACAGCACCTCCGCCGAGCTGGCGGTGCCCGATTTCGAGGCGATGCTGACGGGCGACATCAAGGGCAAGGTCATCGGGATTCCCAAGGAGTACCGGATGGACGGCATGCCGGAGGAGATCGAGGCGCTCTGGCATGAGGGCACCGAGATGCTGAAGGCGGCGGGGGCGGAGATCCGCTACATCTCGCTGCCGCATACGAAATACGCACTGCCCGCCTACTACGTGATCGCGCCTGCCGAGGCGTCATCGAACCTCGCCCGCTACGACGGCGTGCGCTTCGGCCACCGGGCCAAGCTGGCGCAGGGTGACGGCGTGGTGGAGATGTACGAGAAGACCCGCGCCGAAGGCTTCGGCGCCGAGGTGAAGCGGCGTATCATGGTGGGCACCTACGTGCTCTCCGCCGGGTACTACGACGCCTATTACAACCGCGCCCGCAAGGTGCGCGCCCTCATCAAGCGCGACTTCGACGAGGTCTTCGCCGCAGGCGTCGATGCGATCCTGACCCCGGCCACCCCCTCTGCCGCCTTCGGGCTGGGCGAGATGGCCGAGGCCGATCCTGTGCAGATGTATCTCAATGACGTCTTCACAGTGACGGTGAACCTCGCCGGCCTTCCCGGCATCGCCGTGCCCACCGGGCTCGACAAGCAGGGGCTGCCGCTTGGCCTCCAGCTCATAGGGCGGCCGTGGGAGGAGGGCGACCTGCTGAACACGGCCTACGCACTGGAACGTGCGGCGGGTTTTGTGGCCAAACCGGGCAAATGGTGGTAATAGCCGGGCCCAGAGGCAAAACGAGAGAGCAGAGAGTTTTTCCATGCGAGCATGGCTTCCCCCTTCCATGGCCCTGTGTGCGGCCCTGGGCCTTTCGGCCTGTGGCACCGCGATCCCCGACAGCGGGGAGGGCGTTGGGTTTGGTGACTACGACAGCTACCAGTCGCAGCTGAGACGCGACACGGCGCTGGCGACATCGCAGCGCCAGACGGTGCAGCCGCCCGTGGCCGCACCGGCTGCGGCGCCAATGGCGACGGCAGCGGCCGGGAACCCCTCTGCCACCGGTGCGCCGACGGCCGCCGAGATCGACGCTGCGCTTGGCCGGACCCCGGCTGACACGGGCGGCGTCATTACCCCTGCCGACACTGGCGGAGTGATCACTCCTGCCGCGCCTGCACCCGCGCCGATGCAGACCGCCGCGTCGCGGACCGCGGGCAACCATGCCGGGATTTCCGACGAGCAGTCCTTCGAGGCCGTCTCTTCGCGCGAGTCGATCCAGAGCGATGCGCAACGGGTTGCCCAGAACCGGGCGCAGTTCGAGCAGGCGCCGGTGACGGCGCTGCCCTCGCGGCCCGAGGACACGGGGCCGAACCTGGCGCAATATGCGCTCTCGACCACCAACCAGCCGGGCGAGCAGGTGTATCGCCGGGGCTTCACGACGCAGCGCAAGTATGACCGCGCCTGCGCCTCGCAGCCCTCCGCGGCGCTGGCGCAGCAGGCCTTCCTTGCGGCCGGTGGGCCAGAGAAGGACCGGCTCGGCATGGACCCGGACGGTGACGGCTTTGCCTGCGGCTGGGATCCCCGGCCGTTCCGCGCCGCCAAGGGGTGAGTGGGCCTACGAGTTCTCGTCGAAAATGCGGGGGGCTGACGTGAAGGTTCAGCACTACCCCACGCCCAATCAGGGAGAGCGGCGCGGCGGTGTGTTGCCCGACATCGTGCTGCTGCACTATACCGCCATGCCCGAGACGCAGGCCGTGCTGGAGCGTCTGGCCGACCCCGCGGCGGAGGTGTCTTCGCATTACGTGGTCAGCCCCGGGGGCGGCGTCTGGCAGATGGTCGACGAAGACCTGCGGGCCTGGCACGCGGGGGCCTCGCGCTGGGGCGCCTGCGATGACGTCAACTCCCGCTCCATCGGCATCGAGATCGTGAACGCGGGCCGCGAGCCCTTCTCCGCGCCGCAGATGGCGGCGGTGGAGGGGCTGGTGGCCGGCATCATGGCGCGGTGGGACGTGCCGCCGGAGCGGGTGCTGGGCCATTCCGACGTGGCGCCGGGGCGCAAGGTGGATCCGGGCCCGCGGTTCGACTGGCGGCGGCTGGCGCTTCAGGGGCTCGCGGTGTGGAGCGAGGCCACGGGCGAGGAGGCGGGTTGGGACCGGTTCCTGCAGGATGCGCAGGTGTTCGGCTATACGGCGGAGGTGGAGCCTGAGGTGCTGTTGCAGAGCTTTCGCGACAGGTTCCGGCCCGGGGTGTCCGGCGAGCTCGACGGGGTGGATTGCGCGCGAATGGCGGATCTGGCGGCGCGGTATCCGGCGGAGAGGCGCGCGGCGCTGGTGTGAGCCTGATGTCCGAGAACAGTCGTTGACCGGGCCGGGCCCAGCCCCTATGTCAGCCCGGCGCGGATGGCCGGGTGGCTGCGGGGGCGACCTCGAGGAAAGTCCGGACTCCACGAAGCGACGGTGCCGGGTAACGCCCGGGCGGGGCAACCCGACGGAAAGCGCCACAGAGAACAGACCGCCTGGCTTGCCAGGCAAGGGTGAAACGGTGGGGTAAGAGCCCACCGCGGGGCTGGCAACAGCGCCGGCACGGCAAGCCCCACCGGGAGCAATGCCAAATAGGAGCCTCACATGGGCCGCTTCGGCCCCGGGGCTCGGGTTGGCAGCTAGAGGGGGCGCGGCAACGCGCGCCCGAGATGAATGGCCACCCCGCCCGAAAGGGCGGACAGAATCCGGCTTACAGGCCATCCGCGCGATTATTTTTGCCGTTCCGTGACGGGAGCGGTTGACTCACCGCCCGGCCCGGGTAAAAGGCGGGCTCCAAGATACACCTGCGGAGCGCCCCCGTGCGCGCTCCCCCCGCAAGAGGACGAAAAAGATGGCCAAACCGACCACCATCAAGATCCGGCTGAACTCCACCGCCGACACCGGCCACTTCTACGTGACCAAGAAGAACGCACGCACCATGACCGAGAAGATGGTCGTAAAAAAGTACGACCCGGTCGCGCGGAAGCACGTGGAGTACAAGGAAGGCAAGATCAAGTAAGCCCTCCCTTCCACGGAAAGCTCAGAAAACCGCGCGACGCCCCAAGGCTCGCGCGGTTTTTCTTTTCCCACACATCCCCCGCCCGAGCCTCCTTCCCCGACAGGTCCACCAAGGAGGCCATGCCATGCAGACCGATGTCAGCCCCACGCCCCCCATGCCGCCGCGCCCTGCGCTGCCGCCCTTCACCATCCGCGCCGCGCGGATGGGCGACCTTCATGGCGTAGGCAAGCTGCTCGCCGCCTCCTATGGCACGCTGCTGGCGCCGGACTACCCGGCGGAGCTACTGGCAGAGGCGCTGCCGTTGATCACCCGCCCCCGCGCGGAGCTGCTTTCCTGCGGCAGCTATTACCTCGCCGACACCGGCGATGGGCTGCTCGCCGCGGGCGGCTGGACCTTCCACGCGCCGGGCGGCATGGCCACCGGGCCGCGGGAGGTGGGCCACATCCGCCACGTCGCCACCGCGCCGGAGGCCGCACGCAAGGGCGTGGGGCGGGCGCTGATGGAATATGCGATGTTCGAGGCGCAGGCGGCAGGCGTGCGGCGGATGATGTGCTTCTCCACCCTCTCGGCACGGCAGTTCTACGCCGCGCTGGGCTTCGCGGAGCAGGGCGAGATCACCCTTACGCTGGCGCCGGGGCTCGAGTTTGCCGCTGTTCAGATGTGTTGCGAAATGTGATCGACGCCGCACTTGCAGTGTCTTGTGCCGCAGCGCAGAATTGGCGGCATGGATCGGGTGATGATCGTCGGCGGGCCCGGCTCGGGCAAATCCACCCTGGCGCGGGCGCTGGGGGCCGTCACCGGCTTGCCCGTCTTCCACATGGACCACATCCACTACAAGTCGGGCTGGGTGCCGCGCGAGGCGGAGGTGAAGGACTGGATGACCGAGGAGGTCCACCGCAAGCCGCGCTGGATCTTCGAGGGCGGGCATTCGCGCACCTACAGACAGCGCGTGGCGCGGGCCGACGTGATGATCTGGCTGGATCTGCCGGTGGGTCTGAGGCTCTACCGCGTGATCCGGCGGCAGTTCAGCTACCTCGGTCGGACCCGCCCCGATCTGCCCGAGGGCTGCGTCGAGCGCATGGATCGCGGGGCGCTGGAGTTCTGGCTCTGGATCTGGCGTACACGGAAGACCAGCCGCGCTCGGCTTGCCCGGATCGCTGCCGCGCCGCCTGCGCATCTGACGGTGGTGCACCTGCGCTCGCGCCGCGAGGTTGCGGCCTGGCTCGATCGGCTGCAGGAGCAGGGCGCGCTTCCCGCGCTCTCGGCGGCGGAGTAGGCCCGAACGCAAAGGGGCCGCCCCGAAGGACGGCCCCCTGTTTTTCGGTCAGCCTTGCGGCTTATTCACGGCCGCCCATCAGCGAGAGCAGGAACATGAACATGTTGATGAAGTCCAGGTAGAGGCTGAGCGCGCCCATGACGGCGGCCTTGCCGAGCCACTCCTGATCCCCATGCGCCGCGTGGGCGATGTAGGTGTTCTTGATGTTCTGCGTGTCGTAGGCGGTGAGGCCCGCGAAGATCAGCACGCCGAGGATCGAGATGGCGAACATCATGCCCGGGCTCTGCAGCCAGATGTTGATGATCGAGGCCACCAGGATGCCGATGACGCCCATGATCAGGAAGCTGCCCCAGCCCGAGATGTCCTTCTTGGTGGTGTAGCCCCAGAGGGACAGGCCGGCGAAGGCGATCGCGGTAACCAGGAAAGTCTGGGCGATCGAGAAATCGGTGTAGGCAGCGAATATCCACGAGATCGACAGGCCCATCACGGCCGAGAAGCCGTAGAAGAAGACCTGGGCCGCGGCCGCCGACATGCGGTTGACCATGGCGCCGAAGGCGAAGATCAGGATCAGCGGGGCGAACATGACGACCCAGCGCAGCGGCGTGGCGAAGATCTGCATCACCAGCGCGTCGTTGGTCCCGATTGCCCAGGCCACCGCAGCGGTGAGCAGCAGGCCCACCGACATGGTGCCGTAAACCTTGCTCATATGGGCCCGGAGGCCCTCATCGATCTGCGCCGTACGGACGCCTGCGCCCATAGTGCGGATCGGTCCAGTCTCAGCCATTCATGCCTCCATTTGCACAAAAATCCCGTCGGCACGCAGGTATGCGCACCGCTTGTGTTCGAATATCGGCACTCATGGCCTTCGTTTCAAGGGTTTCTGTGCCGGAAACGGTGAGTTTCGGAGCAACAATTTCGAGAGCGGCGCCCTCGGGGGAAAGCGCCGCTCTCTGGGGTTGGCGGGATCAGGACCGCCAGCCCGGGGGAACGTCCCACAGCCTGCGGGCGGCTTCGGCGCGGGCCTCGTCGGCAGTGATGCCGATATCGCGCAGCCGGGCGGCGTCCAGCGCGGCGAGCGCACGACGCTGGCGGCGCAGGGCGAGGAGGCCCAGGACGCGGGTCAGCAGGCCGCCACGGGCGCGGGTTGCGGGAGTATGCCGTCCGGACAGGGCGCCGGAGGAGAGGGTGGAGGCGGGGGAGCTCATCGGTCCGATCCTTTGCTATCTGTGAACGTTGCGATCTGTTCGATCAGGATGGTTGATATATGGGCGAGCTTTCGGCATATTGGAAACGAATGTTTGTGACGCAATCCATCACGGAGTTTGATGATGCCCCGCAATCTCGACCTCACCGCCCTCCGCAGTTTCGTCACCGTGGCCGATTGCGGCGGCGTCACCCGCGCGGCGGGCCAACTCAATGTCACCCAATCGGCGGTGTCGATGCAGCTGAAGCGGCTGGAGGAGGCGCTGGACGAGCGGCTGCTGGACCGGTCGCAGCGCCAGATCGGGCTGACCCCGGCGGGGGAGCAGTTGCTGAGCTACGCCCGGCGGATGCTGGCGCTGAACGACGAGGCGATCACCCGGCTGACGGCGGAGGAGTTCGAGGGGCAGATCGTGCTCGGCGTGCCGCATGACATCGTGCTGGGCTACATCCCGCGGATGCTGCAACGCTTCGCGGCCGAGTTTCCGCGGGTGCGGGTGCACCTGGTGTCATCCTTCACCCGGAGCTTGAAGGAAGACTTCGCCAAGGGCGAGTGCGACATGATCGTGACGACAGAGGACGGGGTGGACGAAGGCGGCGAGACCCTGCGGGAGGTGCCGCTAGTCTGGGTCGGCGCGCCGGGTGGCTGCGCCTGGCGGCGTCGTCCGCTGCCGCTGGCCTTCGAGGAGAAGTGCTTCTTCAAGCCCATCGTGCAGCGGGCGCTGGATGATGCGGGGCTGCCCTGGACGATGCAGGTCAGCTCCAACTCGTCGCGCACCGTGGAAGCCACGGTGAATGCCGATCTCGCGATTCATGCCATGCTGGAGGGGATGCATCCGCCCACCACCGAGCCCATCTGCCACGGCGGGGCTCTGCCGGGGCTGCCCTCGTTCCGGATCAACCTCTACGGCGCGGGCCGGGTGCGCAACCCGGCAGAAGAGGCGCTGGCCGAACTGCTGCGCCGCTCCTACGCGGGACGGCTGGCGACGACCGGGATGAGCCCGGTGCCGGTGGGCGACACGGGGGTGATCGGCGAGGCCGTCAGCGCCGTGGCTCAACAACAACCTTACCGGTCGACCGCCGCGTCCTGATCAGCTCCATCGCGTCGTCGATCTCTTCGAGCGGCAGGCGGTGGGAGACGTGCGGGTCGAGCCCGCCGGTTTCCCACAGCGTCATGAGCTCGGAGAGCGAGCCGGTGAGCACCTCGGGCGCGAAGCCCATGTAGCCGCCCCAGTAGAGGCCCATGACCGTGAGGTTCTTCACCAGCAGATGGTTGGCCTTGATCTGGGGCACCTTGCCCCCGGCGAAGCCGATGGCGAGCAGCCGGGCCTCGGGCCGGGCGGCGCGGAAGCACTCGGCAAAGAGCGGGTCGCCCACCGTATCATAGAGCACGTCGAGCCCGCCGAGGGCCTTGAGCTGGCCGCGGATGTCATCGCTCGTGGCCTCGATCAGGTGGGTCGCGCCGGCCTTTGCGGCGACCTCCAGCTTGTCGGCGCTGCGGGCAATGGCCACCACCTCGGCGCCGAGCTTGGCGCCCAGCTCCACCGCCGTGAGCCCCACACCGCCGGCGGCGCCGGTGACAACGAGGCGCTCGCCCGGCGCGAGGCGGGCCCGGTGGACGAGGGCGAGGTGCGAAGTGCCATAGGCGACCAGGAAGGCGGCGGCGATGTGGAAGGGCATCGCGTCAGGGATCTTCAGGCAGCGGTCGGCGGGGAAGCAGCCCGCCTCGGCAAGCCCGCCCCGGCCACCGAAGACGCCGATACGGTCGCCGGGCGCGAGGCCTGTCACGCCCTCACCGAGGGCGGTGACGGTGCCGGCAAGCTCGATGCCGAGCGTGAAGGGGGCAGGGGGCGTATCCTGATAGGTGCCCTCGACCATCAGCAGGTCGGCGAAGTTGAGCCCGCAGGCCGCGATCTCCACCGCAACTTCGCCCGGTCCGGGGGTCGGGGCCGGAAGCTCGACGAGGGTGGGGCGCTCACCCGCTGCGGTAACACGATAGGCCTTCATGGCATCCCTCCGATTGCGGTCCCTGAGTAGGGGCTGGCCGGGCTATGCGCAATGCTGTGGATACTTTGCAAATTGCAACTGCATAATGCGAAGGTTGACTTGATGAACTTGTTGCAACTGTGAATTGCATCAGGAGTGAGGCTTAAACTTGTCGTAGCAGGGTCATGGCGCAGCGGGACCCGGCGGAGTGCGACCTGCAACCAGTTGATTTTAAAAGGTACAAAAAATTTTTTGCAAGAAGAGTTAACAATTTTGAGGTGCCGGGCAGTTTTGGCACGGAAGTTGCTACATGGGGTGGTGAAGACAGCAAGGAGAAGGTCATGAAGCATCCGGTCGACATTCACGTTGGCAAGCGCGTCCGGCACCGTCGGTGGATGGTCGGGATGACGCAGCAGCAGCTCGCCGAAAAGGTCGGCATCAAGTTCCAGCAGATCCAGAAATACGAAACCGGGATGAACCGCGTCAGCGCCTCCCGCCTCTGGGACATCGCGCATGCGCTGGACGTGCCGATCTCGTTCTTCTTCGAAGGGCTGAGCCAGGATCTGCCGCATGTGGCCCGGGCCGAGGCGGCCGAGGGCGAGAGTGTGCCGGGCGATATCCTGGGCGACCGCGAGGCGCTGGAACTCGTGCGCAGCTACTATGCCATTCCGGAAAGCCAGCGCCGCCGGCTGTTCGATCTGGCCCGGGTGCTCAGCGACGTGCACTGAGCCGCGCAGGCACACCATTTTCAAGGCCATGAAGAAGGCGTCCCATCCTGTGGGGCGCTTTTCTCGTTTGGCGGGCTGCGCTATGGCTGCGGGGAAGCAGGGAGTGGCAGATGGTGCGCGAAGAGATCACGGGCGAAGAGGCGGCGGAGATCAGGGCCTGTGGGGCGGCAATGGCCGAGGCCGCGCGGGCGGCGATCCTGCCGCATTTCCGCACGCAGTTGAGCGCTGACAACAAGGCCGGGCCGGGCGGGTTCGACCCGGTGACGGTGGCGGACCGCGCGGCAGAGGAGGCCATTCGGGCGGTTCTGAAGGCGCGCAGGCCCCACGATGCCATCCTCGGCGAAGAGTTCGGCCGGGAAGAGGGCACCAGCGGCCTGACCTGGGTGCTCGACCCGATCGACGGCACGCGGGCCTTCATCTCGGGCACGCCGAGCTGGGGCGTGCTCATCGCGCTCTGCGATGCGCGCGGGCCGTTCTATGGCATCATCGACCAGCCCTACACCGCCGAGCGTTTCGAAGGCGGGTTCGGCGCCGCGCAGCTCATCGCGCCAAGGGGTGAGAGCCCGCTGCGGGTGCGCGCGGGGCTTGCCCTGGAGGAGGCGACGCTGTTCACCACCTTCCCCGAGGTCGGCACCGAGGCGGAGGCGGCGGCCTTCCGGCGGGTCGCGGCACAGGCCCGGCTCACCCGATACGGGCTGGACTGCTATGCCTACGCGCTGCTCGCCCTGGGCCAGATCGACCTGGTGATCGAGGCAGGGCTGCAGAGCTACGACATCGCCGCACCCATTGCCGTAATCGAGGCGGCGGGCGGCGTGGTGACAGACTGGGAAGGCGGTCCGGTGCACGAGGGCGGGCGGGCGCTGGCGGCGGCGACGCCGGAGCTGCACCGGGCGGCGATGGCACTTCTGGCGGGGCAGGGGGCATGACCCACCGGCTCATTCGCGGCGGCCACGTGCTGACGATGGACGATGTGGGAACCGAGGGCGCGCTGGACGTGCGCCTGCGCGGAGGCTTGGTCGAAGAGGTCGGGCCGGGGCTGGCGCCGGAGGGCGCAGAGGTGGTGAACGCCGAGGGCTGCCTGGTGACGCCGGGTCTGGTGAACACCCATCACCACATGTTCCAGAGCCTCACCCGCGCGGTGCCGGCCGGGCAGGATGCGCTGCTCTTCGGCTGGCTGAAGGCGCTCTACCCGATCTGGGGGCGGATGACGCCGGAGGATATCCGGCTCTCCGCCAAGATCGCCTGCGCAGAGCTCGCCTTGTCGGGCTGCTCGATGAGCTCGGATCATCTCTATCTCTTTCCAAACGGTGCGCGGCTGGAAGACAGCATCGAGGGCGCCTCCGAGGTCGGCATCCGCTTCCTCGCAACGCGGGGCGCGATGAGCATCGGCGAGAGCAAGGGCGGGCTGCCGCCGGATGCGCTGGTGGAGGAGGAGGCGGCGATCCTGACCGATTGCGCGCGGGTGGTGGACGGCTTCCACCAGCGCGGGCCGGAGGCCATGGTGCAGGTGGGGATCGCGCCCTGCTCGCCCTTCTCCGTCAGCCGCGAGCTGATGCGCGATGCGGCGATCCTGGCGCGGGAGAAGGGGGTGCGGCTGCACACCCATCTGGCGGAGAACGATGAGGACATCGCCTATTCGGAGGCCAACTTCGGCTGCCGCCCGGGGCAATATGCCGAGGAGCTGGGCTGGGTCGGGCAAGATGTCTGGCACGCCCATTGCGTGAAGCTCGACGCAGGCGAGATCGATCTTTTTGCCCACACGAGAACCGGCGTGGCGCATTGCCCCTGTTCCAACTGCCGCCTCGGCTCGGGCATCGCACCGGTGCGGGCAATGCGCGATGCGGGCGTGCCGGTGGGGCTGGGCGTGGATGGTTCGGCCAGCAACGACGCGGGCAACCTCGTGGCCGAGGCGCGCATGGCGCTGCTCGTGGCGCGGGTGCGCGACGGGGCCGATGCAATGCCTGGCCGGGAGGCGCTGGCCATTGCCACGCGGGGCGGAGCGGAGGTGCTGGGGCGGGGCAACCACCTGGGGCAGCTTGCTCCGGGCTTCCGGGCCGATGTGGCGGTCTGGGACATGGGCGGGATCGAGGCCGCCGGAAATTGGGATCGCGCGGCACTGCTGCTCGCCGGGCCGACACGGGTGCGCGACCTCTTCGTGGAGGGCCGGGAGGTCGTGCGCGAGGGCAGGCTGCCGGGCATCGACACTCGGGCACTGGCCGAAGAGGCGGCGCGCGCGGTGGCGCGGCTTGCCGCCGGTTGACGCGTTGGTGAAGCGCGGGGGATGGACCGGGGCCTTCTGCACAGGCAGTTTCGGTGGGCAGGGTGCGGGAGGATCGGGATGATGAAGCGGCTCTTGGCTATGGTGCTGCTGACCCTGGCGGGATGCAGCTCATCCGCGCCTCCGCCGGCGCCGGTCACGATCTCGAGCGGCGGCGGCGCCTTCGGCCCGGCCTTCAATGCCTATCGCGCCAGCCGGGGGCGCGGGCCCGTGGCCTTGAACGGGGAGCTTGTCCGCGTGGCCGAAGCTCACGCCCGGGACATGGACCGGAACGGCTATTTCGCCCACCGCGGCCGTGACGGGTCTTCGCCCGCCCAGCGGATCGGCCGTGCCGGCTGTGGCGGCCTGACCGCGGAGAACATCGCCGGGGGCTACCCGAGCGAGGCGGCGGTGCTGGCGGGCTGGCAGAGGTCGTCGGGGCACGATGCCAACCTGCTGCGGCAGGGGATCCGCCATTACGGCCTCGGGCGGTCGGGTGATACCTGGGTGCTGGTCCTGGCGGAGCGCTGCTGAGGGCGCCTAGCGCCGGCTGACACCCGCGACCCAGACGCCCTTTATCGCGCGGTCGTCGCCCATCATCATCGTCGGAAAGAGCGCTTCCCAGATGTCGCGCGCCCGAGCCGCCCGCTGGGCGATGGCGGGGGTGGAGGCGAGGTCGAGGGCGATGATGTCGGCGGCGGAGCCGGGGGCGAGGGTGCCGACTTCGGCCTCCATCCGCAGCGCACGGGCGGAGCCTGCGGTGGCCAGCCAGAGCAGGTGCGCGGGGTGCAGCACCGCGCCGTTGAGCTGGCTGATCTCGTAAGCCGCTCCCATGGTGCGCAGCATCGAGAAAGAGGAGCCGCCGCCGGTGTCGGTGGCGAGGCCCGTGGCCACGCCCTCGGCTGAGAGCCCCATGGCGTCGAAGACGCCGGAGCCGATGAAGGTGTTCGACGTCGGGCAATGCACCACGGCCGAACCGCTCTCGGCCAGCCGGGCCCGCTCGCGCGGAGTGAGGTGGATGGCATGGCCGAAGAGCGCGCCGGGGCCGATGAGGCCGTGCTTCTCGTAGGTGGCGAGGTAATCCTCTGCGCTCGGACAAAGCTCCTTCACCCAGGCGATTTCCTCGACCTGCTCGGAAAGGTGGGTCTGCATCGCGCAGTCGGGGTGCTCGGCCCAGAGTGCGCCCATGGCTTCGAGCTGCGCCTCGGTGGAGGTGGGGGTGAAGCGTGGGGTGATGGCATAGCGGGCGCGGCCCTGCTTGTGCCAGCGCTTCAGCAGCGCCTTGCTCTCGTCATAGGCCCGCTCGGGAGTGTCGCAGAGCGACTTGGGCGCGTTGCGGTCCATCGCCACCTTGCCGCCGACCACCGCCATGCCGCGCGCCTGCGCGGCCTGGAAGAAGGCGGTCACGCTCTCAGGGTGCGAAGTGCAGAAGCTGCAGACGGTGGTGGTGCCGTTGGCAATGAGCAGATCGAGGTAGCGCCCCGCGATGGTGGCGGCGTAGAGCGCGTCGCCGAAGCGGCTCTCCTCGGGAAAGGTATAGCCCTCGAGCCAGTCGATCAGCCGCTTGCCCCAGGAAGCGATGATGCCGGTCTGGGGGTAGTGCGCGTGGGCATCGACGAAGCCGGGCAGCAGCAGGGCGGCGCCATAGTCGACGCGACGGGCGGTTGCATGGGCCTCGGTCAGCTTTGCCGCAGGTCCGATCTCGGCGATCTTGCCGCCCCGGATCAGGATGCCGCCGCGCGAGAGGTGGCGCGCGGAGTCTTCCGGCGCGGTGTCGAAGGGGCTGGAAGTGAAGTCGAGAATCTGCCCCAGCAGGAGGGTCTCGTGCGCCGAGGGTTCGGCGGAGGGCGGGGCGGAGGCAGACATGTCAAAAGGTTATGCCTCGCCCGCTTGGCCGACAATGCGTGAATCGCCCTAAGCTGCCGTAGCGCAGGCGATTTCACGCTTCCTGCGCGCGGCTCGGAGCCCAGAAACAACCTCCGCGCGCCTTGCGCCCCCGGGCGCGTGCAATATGGTGGCCGCAACGCCGAGCAGAGGGGCCGCGGATGAGCGAAGAGCCGATCACCGAGACCGAGGAAGAGGCCCCCGAGGAGCGGGAGGAGCAGGATTACTCGCTCCAGACGCCCTTCGTGCAGGCGGTGCTCGAGGCCACCTTCGCCGATGACGTGCACACGCTATCGGAGCTGCTCGACCCGCTCCATGCCGCCGACCTCGCCGACCTTCTGGAACAGATCGGCGAGGGGCCGCGGCGCGAGCTGGTGCTGCTCTGGGGCGAGAACATCGACGGCGAGACGCTTTCGGAACTCGACGAGCCGATCCGCGAGGAGGTGATCGCGGCGCTCTCGCCCGAGGCGCTCTCCGAGGCGGTGCGGGAGCTCGATTCCGATGACGTGGTCGACCTCGTGCAGGATCTCGAGGAGGAGCAGCAGGAAGCGATCCTCGCGGCCCTGCCCGCCGCCGACCGGATCGCGGTGGAGGAGGCGCTGTCGTGGCCCGAGGAATCCGCCGGCCGCCTGATGCAGCGCGAGGTCGTCCGGGTGCCGGAGCACTGGACGGTGGGCGAGGCGATCGACTTCATGCGGACCGAAGGGCAGGAACTGCCCGAGCAGTTCTACCATGTCATCCTGATCGACCCGCGGATGCACCCCACGGGCTACGTGGCCTTGGGCCGCATCCTCTCGAGCCGCCGCAGCGTGAAGCTCTCGGATATCGTCGAGGACAGCTTCCGCACGGTGCCGGTGGACCAGGACGAGGCCGAGGTGGCCTATGCCTTCAACCAGTATCACCTGATCTCGGTGCCGGTGGTCGACCACAATGACAGGCTGGTGGGCGTGATCACCATCGACGACGCCATGACGGTGCTCGACCTCGAAGCCGAGGAAGACCTTCTGCGCCTCGCCGGCGTGAACGACGAAAGCCGGGTGACCGACTCGGTCTGGGAGACCACCAAGCTGCGCTTTCCGTGGCTGGCGGTGAACCTCGTCACGGCGATCATGGCGTCGCTGGTCATCGACCAGTTCGAGGCGGTGATCGCGCAACTCGTGGCGCTGGCGGT
>CAYVQK010000096.1:0-13876 GCA_964454145.1 uncultured Oceanicola sp.
AAAGGTTGTTCATCCGCGGGAACGCCATGTCGGGCGCGCCGATCTGCAGCGGCATCAGGTAGTTGCCGAAGCCGCCGAACAGCGCCGGAATCACCACGAAGAACATCATCAGGATGCCGTGGGCGGTGACCAGCACGTTCCAGAGGTGGCCGTTCGGGGTGCAGTCCTCTGCGGAGGGGATCATCCGCGAGCCTTCCATGCACATGTACTGCACTTCGGGGCTCATCAGCTCCATCCGCATATAGACCGTGAAGGCCACCGAGATGAAGCCCACCGCCGCGGCGGTGAAGAGGTAGAGAATGCCGATGTCCTTGTGGTTCGTCGACATGAACCAGCGGGTGAAGAAGGACCGGTTGTCCTCGTGGTCGTGACCGTGAACGGTGGCGTCCGCCATAGGTGCTGCCTCCCGGCTTGCATGTGTTGTCCGAGCGGTAGAGCGGATAGGCCCGTGCATCGCGCAGCACGGCCCGGCTCTCCCTTCCGATCCTGCTTTTAGGCAACGCATTCAGGAACGGCAATGTGCAAGTGGTCGCAGGGGGTGGAAATCGGGGGTCTTTTCACGGGGTCCGGGCCGGCTTCGGCGCGGATGGACGGTCGCACGGGCCCGGGCAGCGTGGATCGCGCGGCCGGGCGCCGCAGCGAGTCGGTCGGGGGTGGAGCGGCGGGACGGGCCGCTCAGCCCTGGAATTTCAGCACAAGCGCGACCCCGGCCCAGGCGGAGAAGCCGGTGAGGAGGGTGCCCCAGGCGGTGTCGGTGGCCACCATGGCCCAGGACCAGTCCTTCATGATCGCCATGGAGGTGAACTCGTAGGTGCCGTAGGCCATCGCGCCGATCACCGCGCCGTGGAGCAGGGCGCGGCCAGGTGCGGCATCGCGCAGGGCGGGATAGGAGACGAGGAAGACGAGACCGGCGACATAGGCGAGGTAGAAGAGCCCGGCGGGCGCCAGCAGCGGGCCGTCGCGCATGGCCTCGCCGAGGTGGCGGGTGAAGAGCGGCTTCATCACCAGGGTCAGCATCACCGCGTCGAGCGCGAGGAAGATGAGGGCCGTTGCGGCGTAGAGCATGAGCATGCGGGTGTCTCCGGTGGCGTGGGATGAAGTTAGGGCGCTGCGGCGGGAGGCAAGGGCGCGCGCCGCGCGGCCGGTGCCGGGGCTGGCGCGCAAGGCCCGGGCGCCGCGCGGGTGGAGGGCGTTGGATTTGAGTATTTTCGGCAAGAAAATGAGCGGGTTGCGCGCCAGGGCAGGGCCGGGGCGCGGGCTGCGGCAGCGCCCGGCGCGGGCCTGCGGTGGCGGGCACCGGGCTGCGGCAGAGCGGCGTTTTGACAGGGCGGGCGGAAGGGTGTCAAATGCCGCGCAGGCTTGGGACGGGGCCATGGGGGAGGAGCTTGCTTGGGCAAACGCGTGTTACTGGTCGAAGATGAGCCGAACATCATCGAGGCGATCCGGTTCATCCTGAGCCGCGACGGCTGGCGGGTGGACACCCATTCGGACGGGGCCACCGCGCTGGAGGCGGTGAAGCGGGTGAGCCCCGACGTGATGGTGCTCGACGTGATGCTGCCCGGAAAATCCGGCTTCGACATCCTGCGCGAGCTGCGCGCCGCCGAGGCCACCCGCAGCCTGCCGGTGCTGATGCTCACCGCCAAGGGCCAGGGCAAGGACCGCGATCTGGCCCTTCAGTTCGGCGCCAACCGCTTCATGACGAAACCCTTCTCCAACGACGAAGTGCTCGACTGCCTGCGCGAGCTCGCGGGCGCATGAGCGCGGAGGAGGCGACGCCGACCCAGCCGGCGCCGGGCCGGCGCCTGATCGACATCGCCGATGCGGTGGATGCCGAGGACATTCCGCTGTTCCTGGCCCGGCAGACCTATCGCCGCCGCCGGCTGATGGATGCCGCGCGCCTGCTGCCGGTGGTCGGGCTCGGGCTGGTGCTGTTTCCGCTGTTGTGGATCGGCCAGGGCGAGGGGCCGCAGACCCGGGTGGGCGTGCTCTATCTCTTCGGGGTCTGGGTGGTGCTGATCGCGGTGGCCGCGCTGGTCGCCGCACGGCTTTCGGCGCCGCTGCCGCCGGGGACGGGCGACGAGAGGGACAATGGCGTTTAATCTTCTCGTCGCGGTCTCGCTGCTCTACGTGGGATTCCTCTTCCTCGTGGCCTTCCTCGCCGAGCGAAGGGCCAAGCGGGGGATGCCGCGCTGGCTGCGTTCGCCGATGGTCTACACGCTGTCGCTCAGCGTGTATTGCACGGCCTGGACCTTCTACGGTGCGGTGGGCTACGCGGCGCGCTCGGGGCTGGAGTTTCTCACCATCTACCTCGGCCCGACCCTGGTGCTGACCGGCTGGTGGCTGGTGCTGCGCAAGCTCGTCCGGGTGGGGCGGACCCAGCGGATCACCTCGATCGCCGACCTCATCTCCAACCGCTACGGCAAGTCGAACGCGCTGGGCGTGCTGGTGACGCTGCTCGCGGTGATCGGCACCACGCCCTACATCGCGCTGCAACTCCAGTCTGTCACCCTGTCGCTCGAGGTCTTCGCGCAGAGCTCGGGCGAGGTGGAGCTTTCGGCGCGCAATGCGCTCTGGGTCGCGGGGGGGCTCGCGCTCTTCACCATCCTCTTCGGCACGCGGAACCTAGACGCCAACGAGCGGCACCACGGCGTTGTCACCGCCATCGCGGTGGAGGCGGTGGTGAAGCTCATTGCCCTGCTGGCGGTCGGCATCTTCGTGGTCTGGGGCATGGCGGGGGGCGTGGGCGACATGCTGGCGCGCATCGACGCCTCGCCCATGGCGGAGTGGCCGCTGCATCCGAGCCGCTGGGCGGGGCTCACCTTTCTTTCGGCGGCCGCGATCTTCTGCCTGCCGCGGATGTTCCAGGTGCTGGTGGTGGAGAACTCCGACGAGGCGCATCTGGCCACCGCCTCATGGGCCTTTCCGCTTTACCTGATGCTGATGAGCCTCTTCGTGGTGCCGATCGCGGTGATGGGGCTCGAGCGGCTTCCGGCGGGCTCCAACCCCGACCTCTTCGTGCTCACGCTGCCGCTCAGCGAGGGGAAGGGCGGGCTGGCGATGCTGGCGTTCCTCGGCGGGCTGTCGAGCGCCACCAGCATGGTGATCGTGGCGGCCATCGCGCTGTCGACCATGGTGTCGAACCACATCGTGATGCCGCTCTGGCTCAAGCGCCAGCAGGTGGGGGCGGCCACGGTGGCGGGCGACGTGCGGGCGGTGGTGCTGACGGCGCGGCGGATCTCGATCGGGGGCGTGCTGCTGCTGGGATACCTCTATTACCGCTTTTCCGGCGGATCGGAGGCGCTGGCGGCGATCGGGCTGATCTCCTTCGCCGGCGTGGTGCAGGTGCTGCCGGCGCTCATGGGCGGGCTGTTCTGGCGCGGCGCGACCCGGAAGGGGGCGATGGCGGGGCTGGTGATCGGTTTCGCGCTCTGGGCCTGGACGCTGTTCCTGCCGAGCTTCGGCCCGGCCGGGCCGATCGGCGCGCAGGTGCTGGCGGAAGGGCCCTTCGGGCTGGAGTGGCTGCGGCCGCGCGCGCTCTTCGGCGTGGGCGCGATGGACCCGCTGGTGCATTCGCTCTTCTGGTCGGTGGGGCTGAACACCCTGGCCTTCCTGGGCATCTCGCTCGTCACCTTCCCCGACCCGCTGGAGCGGCTGCAGAGCGCGCAGGTGGTGAACGTCTTTGCCCATACCGTGGGCGCGCGGGGCTGGACGCGGGGCAGCGCGGAGGCGGAAGACCTGCTGATGATGGCGCAGCGGATCCTCGGCGCGGGCGAGGCGCAGGCGCTGTTCCGGCGCGAGGCGGAGGAGCAGGGCCGGGAGGGGCAACTGCCGGAGATCACGCCGGAGTTCCTTGGCCGGATCGAGCGGGAGCTGGCGGGCTCGGTGGGTGCGGCGACGGCGCATGCGATGGTGGGCCAGCTTGCGGGGGGCTCCTCGGTGCTGGTGGAAGACCTGATGCGGGTGGCCGACGAGGCGCAGCAGATCCTCGAGTATTCCTCGCAGCTGGAGCAGAAGTCCGACGAGCTGACCCGCACCGCGCGGCAGCTCAGGGATGCCAACGAGAAGCTGACGCAGCTCTCGATCCAGAAGGATGCCTTCCTGAGCCAGATCAGCCACGAGCTCCGGACGCCGATGACCTCGATCCGCTCGTTCAGCGAACTCCTGCGCAGTGGCGGGCTGGAGCCTGGGGAGCAGGTGCGGTTTGCCGGCATCATCCATGACGAGGCACGGCGGCTGACGCGGCTCCTGAACGATCTCCTCGACCTCGGGGTGATGGAGAACGCGCAGGTGAGCCTGAACCTCGAGCCGACCCGGCTCGACGCGTTGATCGACCGGGCGGTGGCTTCGGCGGCCCCGGCGGGCACACGGCTGGTGATCCGCCGCGACCCGGCGCGCGAGGCGCGCAGCCTGGTGACCGACGGCGACCGGCTGGTGCAGGTCTTCATCAACCTCATCGCCAACGCGGCGAAGTATTGCGATGCCCCCGCGCCGGAGCTCCGGATCGAGGTGGGCGAGGGCGACGGCTGGCTGACGGTGGATTTCGTCGACAACGGCTCGGGGATCGAGGAGCGCAGCCGGGAGATCATCTTCGAGAAGTTCGCCCGGCTGACCGATACCTCCGCCGCGGGCGGCGCGGGGCTCGGCCTGGCGATCTGCCGGGAGATCATGGTGAGGCTGGGCGGGCAGGTGACCTATCTGCCCGGGCGCGGCGGCGCGGCCTTCCGCGCCAGCCTGCCGATGGCGGGCGCAGCCGGGCAGGCGGCCTGAGGCGGGGGCTTTTCGGGGCGCGCGTGCAAGCCGGGGTTAACCAATTTCAAACCTCACCGTGCCACAACGGCCCAAACGCCCGCCGCGCGGCGGGCCACGCCCGATGGAGCCATGACGGAATCACCACGAGAGTTCGTGCTGCGCCGCAAGCTGGAGGCTGGCGCGCCCGACCCGGCCCTCGCCGTGGCCGGGCTTCCGCCCGTGGAGAAGGCGTTGGGCCTCGCCATGGCCCGTGTCTCCGACAGGATGATGGAGCTGGGGGTGGCCTGCGAGCAATCGGGGCAGGTGACGCGGACCCTGGCCGAGCTGCTCGACGAGCTGCCGGAGAACGGGCTTTACGCGGTGCTCGAGGGGCCGCAGGAGGCGCAGGGGGTGATGGTGCTCGACAACGCGCTGATGGGCGCGCTGATCGAGCAGCAGACGGCGGGCGGGCTCGGCGCCGGCACGCCCGTGGCCCGCAAGCCCACCCGCACCGATGCCGCGCTCTGTGCCGACTGGATCGACGCGGTGCTGCGGGCGCTGGCGGAGACCTATGCCGAGGCGCCGCAGGCGAGCTGGCTTTCGGGATTCGCCTTTTCCTGCCACCTGCCCGATGCCCGGCCGCTGGGGCTGATGCTGGAGGACGAGCCCTACCGGATGCTCGACTTTGCGCTCGACCTCGGCCTCGGGGCTCGCAAGGGGGCGGGCAAGCTGATTCTGCCCGCGCTGGGCCGGGCGCCCGAGGGGCGGCCGGTGAAGGCGGGGGAGGAGGGGGTGGAGGCCCACCCCGACGCCCGCGCCGCCTGGGAGCGGCGGATGGAGGCGCAGGTGATGGAGGCGGAGGTGGTGCTGACGGCGGTGCTGCACCGCTGCGCGCGCACGATCGGCCAGGTGATGGCGCTCGCCCCGGGCGACGTGCTGACCCTGCCGGCGAGCAGCATCGGCCAGCTGCGGCTGGAAACCGGCGATGGCACTGCGGTGGCGCGGGGCCGGCTGGGGCAGAATGCGGGGCTCCGGGCAGTGCGCCTTTCGGCGGCGGGCGAGGCGGAGGAGCCGGAGGACGAGCTGGGCGCGGCGATGGCGCTGGTGGAGGAGGAGCCGGAGGCGGGCGGGCTGCCGGAGCTGCCCGATCTGCCCGATACGGACGACGAGGCGTTGCCGGAGCTGCCAGATCTGCCGGAGCTTGACGGGTTCGGGCCGCCGGAGGGTTTGCCGGAGCTCGAAGGCGTGGATGATCTGCCGGATCTGCCCGACCTCGACCGCGAGATGCCGGGCCTGCCCGAAATCGACGACCTGGGGGATCTGACGGGGACGTGAGGCTGTGAAGAGTGCGGGTTCGGCGGCGGGAGACTGGGCGGAGTTTCGTTGGTTCCGTGGCGCCGGGGGCAGGAGCCGACCTGGGCGGAGCGAGGCGCTGTGCGTTCCGCCGGAGCGGGGTGGCGGGACATGTCCCGCCCTACGACAGCTCGGGAAGGCGGAAGATGTGCCGCCCTGCGGCGGTAGGCCCGGTTGAGCAAGAAGGTGAGCAAGGAGCCCGGGCCGGGGGCGGCGGCGCTCAGCCCTCGTGCAGCGCCTCGAGGCGGGGGGCGAGGGCGGCGAGGTCGTAGCCGGCGCGGGCGGCGGTGGTGATGAGCTCGTCGGGCGGCGTGGTGGGCGCGGCGCCGAGCATCCAGAGCACGGTGCAGCGGGTGCCCGACTGGCAATAGGCGAGCACCGGGCCGGGGGCGCCTTCGATGGCGGCGCGCTGCTGGGCGATCACCTCGGGGGTCATCGTCGAATGGGTCACCGGGTTGACGACGAAGGCGAGGCCCGCGGCCTCGGCGGCGGCGCCGATGTCGGCGGCCTGCAGGCCCGGGGGCACCTCGCCGTCAGGGCGGTTGCAGATGATGGTGCTGAACCCGGCCTCCGCGAGGGCCTTCACCTCCTCGGGCGCGATCTGCGGCGAGACGGAGAGCTTGGGGGTGAGCTGGCGGGGCGGCATCGGCTGTCCTTTCTGCGGGCGTGGCTTCGGGGCGTGCGGGTGGAACTTTCGGCCCCTCGGAGTTGATATACCTCAATGAAGGGGGCGCACCAGTGGCTTACGCTGGGACGCGCAGAGTAGGAAGGAGTTTCCCGAGATGACAATCGACACCGAGGCCCGCAAGGCCACGCTGGAGGCGCGCCTGGCCGAGCTGGACGAGCGGCTGCACGAGATCCGCGACGAACTGGTGAGCCACAACAGCGCCGACTGGGAGGAGCTGGCCACCGAGCGCGAGGAGGACGAGGTGCTGGAAGGGCAGGGCCTGCAGGGCCAGGCCGAGATGGCCGCGATCCGGGCAGCGCTGAAGCGGATCGAGGAAGGGGAATACGGCTTCTGCGTGAAGTGCGGCAGCGAGATTTCCGCCGAGCGGCTCGACCTGCTGCCGCATACGCCCTTCTGCAAGGCCTGCGCCACCTGATCTGTCGCCGCTGCGCCGCAGTTGCACGCGGCCCGCGCGGGGTTTCTTGTCATTCCCCGCGGGCGGGGTTTTGATGCGCGGTGCAGGCAGCGGTGTGAAGGTAGAGGGGCAGGCAATGGGCTCTGTGGTCAAGCTCAACGTTCAGGACGGCGTGGCGCGGATCGTGATCGACGCGCCGCCGGTGAACGCACAGTCCGTGGCGGTGCGGCGCGGGCTGTGGGAGGCCGTGCGCATGGCCGAGGCCGACCCCAAGGTGGTGGCGCTGGCGATCGTGGGGGCGGGGAAGAATTTCTCCGCCGGGGCCGACATCGCCGAGTTCGACCAGGAGGGGCAGGATCCGTGGTTCGGCACGCTCTACAATCGGATCGAGGATTGCACCAAGCCGGTGGTGGCGGGCATCTCCGGTGTCGCGCTGGGCGGCGGGCTGGAGCTTGCGCTGGCCTGCCATTTCCGCCTCGCCACGCCCGATGCGCGGCTGGGGCTGCCCGAGGTGACGCTGGGCCTTCTGCCCGGCGGCGGCGGCACCCAGCGGGCGCCGCGGCTGATCGGCGCCGAGGCGGCGCTGCGGTTGATGCTGAGCGGCGAGCCGATGGCCGCGCGGGTGGCCGAGAAGCTGGGGCTGATCGACGGTGTGGTCGAGGGCGACATTGCCGAAACCACGGTGCAGCTTGCCCGCGAGCTGGGGCAGGGCGCCGAGGGCGCGGCGCTGCGGCGCAGCCGCGACGAGCGCGCGGGCATCGACGACCCGAGGGGCTACGAGGCGGCGGTGGCGCGGGCCCGCGCGGCGCTGGCGGCCGACCCGGCGCGGGCCCTGCTCGAGGCGCCGCAGCGGGTGATCGACTGCGTGGAATGCGCGCTGCTGCTGCCCTTCGAGACCGGGCTGGCCTATGAGCTGGAGGCCTTCGAGGAGCTGCGCGAGGGGCGGCAGTCGGCGGCGTTGCGCCATGTGTTCTTTTCCGAGCGCGCGGTGGCGCGGCCTGCGCGGCTGGGTGAGGCCCGGCCCGGCAAGGTGGCGCGGGTCGGCGTGGTCGGCGGCGGGGCAAAGGGCGCGTCGCTGACGGCGGCGCTGGCCTCGGCGGGTGTCGAAGTGCGGCTGATGGAGCAGGACGGGCCGCATCTGGAGGCGGCGATCGGGCGGGTCAGGGCGCAGTACGAGGCCGAGGTGGCGGCCGGGCGGATGCGCGCGGAGGCGGCCGAGGCGGCGGTGGCCCTGGTGGGTGGCGCCGAGGGCGAGGGCGGGCTGGCGGCCTGCGACCTCGTGGTGGAGACCATGCCCGACGAGAGCGGGCTGAAGGGCGACCTGCTGGCGAAGCTCTCGGAGCTTCTGGGCGCGGGGCCGGTGCTGGCCACCACCGCCCGCAGCCCCGAGCTGGAGCTGCTCGCCGCACCGCTGGCGCATCCGGAACGGTTCATCGCGCTGCGCTTTGCGGGGCCCGCGCATGTGGCCGGGCTGGTGGAAATCGGTGCGCTGCCCGCGGCCTCGGAGGAGGCGGTGGCGCGCGGCTTCGGGCTGGCGAAGGCGATGGGCATGGCTGCGATCTGGGCCGAGCCGCCGGTGGGCGCGCTGGTGGAGGGCGCGGGACTGGCCGCGGCGGAGGAGATGATCGCCCGCGACGAGGCCAGCCCGGCAGAGGTGAACGCCGCCTGGGCGGCATTCGGGATGCGCGGCAAGCCCTACGCCGAGGCGGAGGTGGCCGATCTCGCCGACTGGCGGGTGGAGGAAGTCATCCGCCCGGTCTGCCTGGCGATGGCCAACACCGGCGCACTCCTGCTGGCACAGGGCGCAGTGGAGAGCGCGGCGGCGGTGGATGTGGCGATGATCGCGGGATACGGCTTTCCGCGGCACGAGGGCGGGCCGATGCACTGGGCCGAGGCCGAGGGGCTGGCGCGGGTGGAGGCGGCGCTGAAGGCGCGGGCCGAGAGCCACGGGCCGGGGCTCTGGGAGCCGGCGCCGCAGATCGCGGAGCTTGTGAAGAACGGGCAGGGCTGGGGCGACCTCTGAGGGGCGCGGGCCTAGCCCAGCAGCAGGCCCACCACCACCAGGGCGAGGCCGAGGGCGGAGAGGCCGAGCGCGGCCATGTTCCAGGCGCCCATCTTCTGCATGTGAGCGACCATCTCCTCGTTCGAGAGCCCGGCATTGCGGGCCTTCATCACCGAGCGGACGCAGGCGAGGATGACGACGACGCCCGCCAGCGCCAGCGCGGCGCCGGGCCAGAGGAGGATCGAGAGGTCGAGGGTGGCGGTCTGTTCCATGGCGCTGGGCCCTAGCAGCGCCGGGGCCTTCGCGCAAGCGTGCGCCGGGGCTTTTCAACGCCCGCGGGCGCGGCTACTCAGGGGGCCAAGTCGAAGAATGAGACCGAGGCAGAAGGAATGCGAGACATGAGCGACGTCTACGAGGGCGAGAGCGAGACCGGCACCCCCAGCACCTACCGCGTGGCGGCCGACGAGCTGCGCCAGTTCATCGAGCGGTTCGAGCGGCTGGAGGCGGAGAAGAAGGACATCGCCGACCAGCAGAAGGAGGTGATGGCCGAGGCCAAGGGCCGGGGCTACGACACCAAGGTGATGCGCAAGGTGATCGCGCTCCGGAAGCGCGAGCCCGACGACATTGCCGAGGAAGAGGCCGTGCTCGACATGTACAAGCAGGCGCTCGGCATGTGAGGCCAGCCGCCACTTGAGCCGTGATGCGCCGCCCCCCGGGGCGGCGTTTTGCGTTGCGGGTTCAGGCGGCGACGAAGCCCGGCAGGGCGGTGCGGGGCTCGGCGGGCAGGTCGACATCCCACATGAGCGAGGCGAGCAGGCGCGCCTCGTAGAACTTCAGCGCGGGGCGGGCGAGCTGCAGGGTGGTAGCCCCGCCCATCTCGCGGGGGGCGATGCTGCCGGGCAGGCCGGGGAAGACCGAGGCGATCTCGCGCCGGGCGGCGGTGCCCACGCGCGCCTGGGCGATATCGCCGAAATACATGCTCTCGCAGGCCAGCCCCTCGGCCTCGATCACCTCGTGGCGGGGCAGGAGGAAGTGGGCGTAACCGACCTCGTGGACATTCACCAGGTCGATCCCCGGCAGGCCCGCCAGGGCGCGGGCGGGGGCGAAGACCTCCGCCGCGCCGAAATGCAGCTCGGCCAGGGGGTCGGCGAGCAGCACCCTGTGCTGCTGCGACAGCACCAGCGGCGCCGAATTGCCGAACGCCCCCTTGGCGAAGCGGACCGGCGCGGCGTCGGCCCGGCCCGGCACCAGGCTCTGGCCGATCCACATGACCGGCTGGGGGCCATGGTCATGCGTCAGCACCCGCTGACCCGCGCGGAGCCGCTCCACCGGCACGGGCCCGTCGAGCGTGGCGATGCGGGTGCCGAAGCCGAAGCAGACGTAGCCGTAGGACGTGGGCTGCTGGTCGGAGGTGTAGAAGGCTGGCCGGGCCTCGGGGTTCCAATGGTCGGCATGCCATTGCACGAGGTCGAAATCGGGGGTCCAGACGACCTGGATGAGCGCGCCGTGCTGGTCGAGGCCCTCGAGCACCACCGCGCCGCCCTGGTCGCCGCCGAGGTCGATGAAGTCGCTGCGCACCACCACCGCATCCTCGATCACATGCACCCCGGTGGGATTGGTGAAGGTCACGTCGTAACGGTCGCCCAGGCCGAACTGGAAGGGGCTGTCGTCATGGGCATTGGAGGTGATCGTGAGGTCGGTGGAGGAGCTGGGCGGATTGTCGAAGGTGGAGGTGCCCGGGGCGTTGCTGACATTGCTGCCGCTGGCGATGCCGAACTCGTGGTCGAGCGCGGTGATGGTGACGGGCATGGTCTGGCCTCCGGTCCGGGTGGGCCGGTGATAGGCCGGGCCGGCGGAAGGCCTGGTTAACCGGCCTCGCGGAAATGCCTAAAATGCGGAGGATTTCGCCGGGGTCAGGGCGAGAGGAAGGTGACCCCCTCCATCGTCCGGATGCGCTCGATGTCCTCGACGTAGCCCGCGGTCAGCGCCTCCACCAGTTCCTCGCTCCAGCCGGGCAGATCCATCTCCATCACCACGGCCTCGGGCCGCGCGTATTTGTCGAGGAAGGCGGTGACGACGCGCTGGCGCTGCTGCGGGGTCTTCACCGGGTGGGTGGCGAGGTAGCTCTCCATCCGGCGGATGCCTTCCTCCGACATGATGGTGCCGAGAAAGTCGTGCTCGCCCTCGATCTTCATGGTCTCGGGCATGCCGCCCAGATCACGCAGGATCTCGGGCCAGATCAGCGGGGTGTCCTCGTTGCACCAGGCCACCAGACGGGCCTCGGGCACCGCGGCGCGGGCTGCGGCGAGTGTGTCTGACCAGCGCAGCGCGCCGGGCGCGACGCCGGCGAGAAAGCTGGTGAAATCGCTCTCTTCCTTGCAGCGGTCGAAGAGCTCGGGGATGAAGGTGGCCGGGTTGACGAGGCCGATGTGGAACTCGGCCGCGGCCTCGGGAAAGAGGTTGCGCAGCCATTGCACCTTCTCGCCGATCTGCGGGTAGATCCGGTTTTCGGCCAGCACCGAATGGGCGGCGCAGATGAACTGCTGGTTGGAGAAGACGATGCGCTCGGCGTGGTCCTCGTCCATCACCGCGGCGAGCAGGTCTTCCTGCAGCTCGGGGCTGGCGGGCTGGTCCTTCAGGGCGTTCATCGCCTCGCGCAGCACCCGGCGATAGCGGCCCGGCCCCGACACCATGGTACCGATCTTCGCCAGCTCGCCCTTGTTCTTCAGCAGGCAGCGCAGCAGCCTGTCGTCATCGGTGCAATGTGCGCCCAGGTGGTACACGACCTGCATCGGATCGTCCCCTTGCTACTCGTTCTGCCTCACCGCTCCCCGGCGTTGACGCACAATATGGTGGTTTCCGGCGCAGATAAACCGCTTTCCACCGGAGATCGAGGCGGTATTAACAAGGGGTTGAGGAGCGAATATGGCGGATGTGAGCACAGCGCGGGGCAAGGCGCGGCGCAGGGCAGGGCGCTGGCGGATCGACGGCTGGTCGGCCGGGGCGGCGGCCATTGCCGCGCTGGTGCTGATGCCGATCGCCGCGGTCATTGCCATCGCCTTCGCGCCGCGGGTGAACATCTGGCCCCATCTCGCCGCCACGGTGCTGCCGCGCTACCTGGAGAACACCCTGGTGCTGATGGCGGGCGTCGCCCTGCTGGCCGCCGCGATGGGCACAGGCGCGGCCTGGATCGTGACGATGTACCGCTTTCCCGGCCGCCGCTGGCTGGAGTGGGCGCTGTTCCTGCCGCTCGCCGTGCCGGCCTACGTGGGCGCCTATGCGCTGGTGGACTTCCTCGAATACGCCGGGCCGGTGCAGACCATGCTGCGCGAGGCCTTCGGCTGGGAGAGCGCGCGGGACTACTGGTTTCCGCAGATCCGCTCGCGCGGGGCGGCGGTGCTGGTGATCGCGGCCTCGCTCTACCCCTACGTCTACCTGCTGGCGCGCGCGGCCTTCCGCGAGCAGCCGGGCGGCGCCTACGAGGTGGCACGGGCGCTGGGCGCGGGGCCGGTGGCGCGGTTCTGGCGGGTGGGCCTGCCGCTGGCCCGGCCCGCCATCGCCGCGGCCACCGCCATCGTGATGATGGAGACGGTGAGCGATTTCGGCACGGTGGACTTCTTCGCGGTGCAGACGCTGACGACGGGCATCTTCTCGGCCTGGCTGGAGAGCAACAACGCCGGCGGCGCGGCGCAGATCGCCTGCGTGATCCTCGTGCTGGTGCTGGTGCTGGTGACGCTGGAGCGGCTCTCACGCCGCCGCGCCAAGGTGCACCAGGGCGCGCGGGGGGTGCGGCCGGTGACGCCGCAGGAACTGGGGCCGGTGCGGCGCTGGCTGGCGTTCCTTCTCTGCCTCGTGCCCTTCGCGCTGGGCTTCCTGCTGCCGGTGGGCGTGATGGTGCATCACGGGCTCGGGCCGCGGGCCGACTGGCTGGACCCGCGGCTGCTGGAGGCGCTGGGCAACACGCTGGTCGTGGGCAGCCTGGCGGCGGGCCTGACGGTGGCGGCGGGGCTCTTCATGGTCTACGGCGTGCGGCTCTCGGGCCACCCGCTGCCGCGGCTGCTGCTGCCGGTGACCACGCTGGGCTACGCCGCCCCGGGCGCGGTGCTGGGGGTGGGCGTGCTGCTGCCGCTCGCGGCGCTCGATCACCGGCTGGCCGACGGGGTGCTTGCGCTCACGGGATGGGATCCGGGGCTGGTGCTGACCGGCTCCTCCGCCGCGCTGGTCTTCGCCTACATGGTGCGCTTCTTCGCCATCGGGCAGGGCGCGGCCGATGCGGCCTTCGGGCGGATCTCGCCCAACATCGCCCTGGCCGCCCGCTCGCTGGGGCGGACGCGGCGCGGGGTGCTGACGGCGATCTACCTGCCCCTGATGCGCGCCTCGGTGGGCACCGCGCTGCTGCTGGTCTTCGTCGACTGCGTGAAGGAACTGCCGGCGACGCTGCTCCTGCGGCCCTTCAACTACTCGACCCTGGCGGTGCGGGTCTACGAGGAGGCCTCGCTGGAGCACCTGCCCCAGGCCGCCCCGCCGGCGCTGATGATCTGCGCCGTGGGCCTCGCCGCCGTCGTGCTCCTCGCCCGCGCCAACCGCTGAGGGGCTTGCAAGGGGGACAGGCGCGCGCTACCTCTCGCCCCCAGTGCCCCTATAGCTCAGCTGGTAGAGCAACTGATTTGTAATCAGTGGGTCGGGAGTTCGAGTCTCTCTGGGGGCACCA
>CAYVQK010000097.1:0-13736 GCA_964454145.1 uncultured Oceanicola sp.
CCGAAGCTGATCACATGGTCGATCACCGGCTTCAGCCCTTCGGTGACGAAGGCCTGCAACACATGGCTCTCGATCGGCAGCCTGAGCCCCGCCATCGCCGCCACCTGTCCCGAGCGCCCCGCCGTCACGATCGCCACCTTCTTCGCCCGGATCGCGCCCCGCGTGGTCTGCACGCCGGTCACGCGGCCCGCCTCCACGTCGATCCCCGTCACCTCGCAGTCCTGAACCAGGTCCACGCCGCGGGCATCCGCGCCCCGCGCATAGCCCCAGGCCACCGCATCATGCCGCGCCGTGCCCCCGCGCGGATGGTAGAGCCCCCCGAAGATCGGAAACCGCCCCTGCTCGAAATCGAGATAGGGCAGATGCTTCCGCACCCCCTCCCGGTCGAGCAGGATCGCGTCATCCCCCTGGTTGATCATCGCATTGCCCCGCCGCGCAAAGGCATCCCGCTGCCCGTCGCTGTGGAACAGGTTGATGAGCCCGCGCTGGCTGTGCATCACGTTGTAATTGAGATCGGCCGACAGGCCCTCCCAGAGCTTCAGGCTCATCGAGTAGAACTCGGAGTTGCCCGGCAGAAAGTAGTTCGCCCGCACGATGGTCGTGTTGCGCCCCACGTTGCCCAGCCCAAGCCGCCCCTTCTCCAGCACGGCCACGTTGCGCAGCCCATGCTCCCTGGCGAGGTAGTAGGCGGTCGAAAGCCCGTGCCCGCCGCCGCCGATGATCACCACGTCATACGCGGGCTTCGGATCGGGCGTGCGCCAGGCGGGTTTCCAGCCCCGGTTGCCCGTCAGCCCCTCCTTCAGGATTTTCAGTGCATTGTAGCGCAACGGGCCACCTCCGATGCAGGCAGCAAACCAGCCCGCCCCCACGAAAACAAGGCCATAAGCGACACCCCGCGTCGCTCCCGCGCCCCGTTCATTTTCTTGCTCCAAATACTCACCCGAATCTCTTCGGGCCCGCCCCCAAAGCGCAAGCTCCGGGTCGCTCGGGCGCGCCGCCCGCGCCACAAGGAGCCACCAACCACAGGAGCCCCCATGACCTTCCGCATCACCGGCCTCAGCCCCGAGCCCTTCCGCCCCCTCTACGGCCTCTCCGACGCGCAGCTGGCCCAGCACGGCGCACGCCGCATGCGGGTCGACAGTCACCCCGGCTTCCCCGACCGCATCACCATGGAGGATGTGCCCGAAGGCGAGACCGTGATCCTGCTGAACCACTGCTGCATGCCCAAGGCCTCACCCTACCGCACCACCCACGCGATCTTCGTGCGCGAAGGCGCGGAAGCCGCCTATGACGCCACCGGCGTGGTGCCCGAGGTCATGCACCGCCGCCAGCTCTCGCTGCGCGGCTTCGACGAGGCCGGCATGATGCTCGAGGCCGAGCTCGCCACCGGCGATGGCATCGCGCCGGCCATCGCGCGGATCTTCGCCAACCTGCAGGTCACCGAGATCCACGCCCACAATGCCGCCCGCGGCTGCTACTCCGGCCGGATCACCCGCGCCTGACCAGCGGCCGCGCCCGAATTTTCGTCGAAAATTCGGGCACCTTCACAGCCCCTTCGCACGGTAGCTCGCGGCCACCTTCTGGATCGCGCAGATATAGGCCGCCGTGCGAAGGTCGCTCACATCCTTGCGCTCGTGCCAGACCTCGCGCATCGACTGGTAGGCGATCCGCATGGTGTCATCGAGGCCCGAGCGCACCAGCTCCAGCTCGTCGGCGCCGCGCAGGTACTTGGTCTTGAAGTCCGGCGTCATCGACCAGGCATCGCCCAGATAGCGGTCGAGCCGTTCCAGCTCGGCCACGATCAGCTCGTGCCGCGCCTCCTCCTGGCGCCGCTGCATCCGCCCGAAGCGGATGTGGCTGAGGTTCTTCACCCATTCGAAGTAACTCACCGTCACGCCGCCCGCGTTGGCGTACATGTCGGGGATCATCACCACGCCCTTCTCGCGCAGGATCTCGTCGGCGCCTGCGGTGATCGGGCCGTTCGCGGCCTCGATGATCAGCGGCGCCTGGATGCGCGCCGCGTTCTCCATGTTGATGACCCCCTCCATCGCCGCCGGGATGAGGATGTCGCAGGCCTCCTCCAGCACCTTGGGCCCGTCGGCGGTGTGGCGTGCGTCGGGGTAGCCGCTGACGCCGCCGTGCTTCACGATCCAGGCCCGCACCGCCTCCACGTCGAGCCCGGTCTCAGAATAGAGCGCCCCGTCATGCTCGATGATGCCCACGATCTTGCAGCCATCCTCCTTCTGCAGGAAGAGCGCGGCGTGGTAGCCCACGTTGCCGAGGCCCTGCACGATCACCCGCTTGCCGTCGAGCGAGCCAGAGAGCCCGGCCACCTTCACGTCCTCCGGATGGCGGAAGAACTCGCGCAGCGCGTATTGCACCCCGCGCCCCGTCGCCTCCACCCGGCCCTGGATGCCGCCGCCGTTGATCGGCTTGCCGGTCACGCAGGCCGTGCCGTTGATGTCGGTGGTGTTCATCCGCTTGTACTGGTCCGCGATCCAGGCCATCTCGCGCTCGCCGGTGCCCATGTCGGGCGCGGGCACGTTCTGGGCGGGGTTGATCAGGTCGCGCTTGATCAGCTCGTAGGCGAAACGCCGGGTGATCCGCTCCAGCTCCTCCTCGTCATAGTCGCGCGGGTTGATCCTGAGCCCGCCCTTCGAGCCGCCGAAGGGCGCCTCCACCAGGGCGCACTTGTAGGTCATCAGCGCCGCCAGCGCCTCCACCTCGTCCTGGTTCACCGACAGCGCATAGCGGATGCCCCCCTTCACCGGCTCCATGTGCTCCGAATGCACCGAGCGATAGCCCGTGAAGGTCTCGATCTTGCCCCGGAGCCGCACCCCGAACCGCACCGTGTAGGTCGCGTTGCACACCCGGATCTTCTCCTCCAGCCCCGGCGGCAGGTCCATCAGCGCCACCGCGCGGTTGAACATCATGTCCACGGATTCACGGAATGTGGGTTCGTTCTTCGGCGCCATGGCGCGCTCCTCCCTTGTCGTCGATCCGGCTCCTTCGGCGTCCGGACTCGGGTCGATGCTAACGGCCCGGGCCCGCGATGACACATGAAAACTTCAGGTGACAGATGCAGCCACCCATGGGCCGCCGCCGGTCGCCCGGGCCCCTCGCCGCGGGCTCCTGGGCCCCTGCTGCGCCTTGCCCGGCCTGCACCCGCGCCCGCGCCGGGTCTCCCTCGCCCGGGCCGCCTCGCCCTCGCCTGCCCTGCGCTTTGCCGGCCCCCCGCCGCAATGGGACGGGGGCCGACCCCCCGATTTCAGAGGACCGGGCCCCGGAATCGCCCCCCTGATTCGCCCCGTCCCGACACATTTGAAATCAACAATTCCGCACCCCGTGCGAGGCGATTTCCGCAGCGGAAACAGTCAAACGGCAATTATGGCGAGATTGCCTTGATTGAGGCACGAAATGGATGCTTTTTCCCGTTCCTGCCACTTTTCCTGATGAAGCATGACGGGAATACGGCAATATTGAATCAAGACGCGGGTGGGGGCCCGAGTTTCCGGGGTAACCCCATGACCAAGACGCGCACACTTGCCCAGCCCTTCCGCCGCTTCGCCCGGGATGAGGAAGGCTCGTTCATCGTCTTCTCGCTGTTTCTCTTCGTCTGCATGATGCTGGCCGTCGGCCTCGGCATCGACGTGATGCGCACCGAGATGGCCCGGACCCGGCTCCAGAACACCGCCGACGCCGCCGTGCTCGCCGCCGCCTCGATGGAGCAGTCGATCGACCCGCGCACCGTGGTCGAGGACTACTTCGAACGCGCCGGGCTCGCCGCCAACCTCGAGGGCGTTACGGTGGCCCAGGGCCCCAACTACAAGACCGTCACCGCCCACACCAACACCAAGACCCCGATGTACTTCCTCGGCTTGGTCGGCATCGACAAGATGGAGGCCACCTCCGCCGGCACCGCCTCCGCCGGCTACACCGACGTCGAGGTGAGCCTGGTGCTCGACATCACCGGCTCCATGGGCTCCAACAACAAGCTGCCCAACCTCAAGGTCGCCGCCAAGGACTTCATCGACACCGTGCTCGACCCGTCGCAGCCGGGCTCCGTCTCGCTCAGCCTGGTGCCCTACTCGGCCCAGGTGAACATCGGCCCCGACATGATGAGCCAGCTCAACGTGTCGCTGCTGCACAACTACTCGCACTGCGTGGACTTCGACGCCTCCGACTTCGGCAGCACCGGCGTGTCGCTCACCAAGCCCTACGCCCACATGCAGCACTTCCAGTACTACACCTCCGCGACCACCCCGATCGACAACCCGGGCTGTGTCCAGCAGAGCTACGAGCGCGTGATCCCGCTGTCGCAGAACCGCGCCGTGCTGAAAGCCCAGATCGACCAGTTCAAGGCCCGCGCCAACACCGCCATCCACCTCGGCATGAAGTGGGGCGTGGCGCTGCTCGACCCCTCGATGCAGCCGGTGATCCAGACCCTCGCCGCCCAGGGCAAGGCCGATCCCAGCTTTGCCGACCGCCCCTATTCCTACGGCCGCTCGAACACCCAGAAGATCGTCGTCCTGATGACCGACGGCGAGAACGTGAACACCACGCGCCTGCGCCCGGAGTACTACGACAGCACCTCCGAGATCGAGCGCTGGAACCAGTATTCGGTCTACGCCTACGCCAGCGCCCGCGGCCAGAACTGGCAGAACTACGTGACCACCCGCTACACCTCCACCAATGCCGACAGCATGCTGGCCACCATTTGCGGCGCCGCCAAGGCCCAGGGCATCACCATCTTCACCGTGGGCTTCGAGGTCGGCAGCCATGGCGCCAACGTGATGCGCAACTGCGCCTCAACGCCGTCGCACTACTTCGACGTCCAAGGCACCGAGATCTCGGACGCCTTCGACGCCATCGCCCGCCAGATCAGCAAGCTGCGCCTCACCAACTGAGACCAGCCCGCTGGCGGGAGACACCGGATATGCGGCGCCGCGCGCAGGAGCACCGATCGGGGGACGGGGCTGGCGCGCGCCGGGGCGGCGGGGCAAATCCGCCCCGCCGCCCCGGGGACCGGCGGCCGGGGCGACGGGTCGGGGGGCCCGCGTCCCGGTCGCCAAGACTATCCCAACCCAGTCACGCAGGCCGCATCGTGGCAATTTCCTGATTTGGGGCAGGGTTTTGCCCAATTTTCGACACCCTCTTCCCGGCAAATGCTCCGGCGCGACCTGTGTCGGGTGATGGGCAGCACGCCCTGAGCCGCACGAGTCCCGCGACAACCGCAGAGGACACGCCGGCATGGCCCAGATGGACGATCCGAACACCGCGGGGGCGGAGAAAACCGAGGCGCGCACGGGGTTCCGTGGGCGCTTGGCGCGCTTTGCCAGGGACAGCGAGGGAAGCCTGATCGTCTTCTCGCTCTTCCTCATTGCCTGCATGATGCTGGCCGTCGGGATCGCGATTGACGTGATGCGCTTCGAGATGACACGCACCAAGCTCCAGAACACCCTCGACAGGGCAGTTCTGGCCGCGGCCGACCTCGACCAGACGCTCGAACCCGAGGCCGTGGTGGCCGACTACTTCAAGCGCGCCGGGCTCGGCAACTTCAACGTCGACATCACCGTCGACCAGGGGCTCAACTTCCGCAACGTCCATGCCTCCACCGAGGCCGAGATCAAGACGCTGCTGCTCCGCATGGTCGGCATCCCCACCTTCACCGCACCGGCCTCCGGCACGGCCGAAGAGCGGATCTCCAACGTCGAGATCAGCCTCGTGCTCGACATTTCCGGCTCCATGGGTTCGAACAACAAGATCGGCAACCTGCGCACCGCCGCCAAGGAATTCGTCGACTCGGTCGTCGTGGATGACGCCGAGGGCCAGATCTCGCTGTCGCTGGTGCCCTACACCGCCCAGGTCAACGCCGGGCCGAACATCTTCAACCAGCTCCGCAAGACGTCCAGCGGACGGCACAACTACTCGCATTGCATCGACTTCGACTCCGACGACTTCGAGACCACCACGATCTCGATGACGAAGTACTACCAGCAGGCGCAGCACTTCGAGTGGTCCTCCGAGAGCTACCGCCCGATCCGCAACCCCGGCTGCCCGATGCAGGACTACGAGCGCATCGTCCCGCTGAGCAAGAACATCGCAGAGCTCAAGGACACGATCGACGACTACCGCTCTCGTGCCAACACCGCGATCCACATCGGCATGAAGTGGGGCACCGCCCTGCTCGATCCCTCGATGCGCACAATCGTGAACAACCTCGTGGCGTCCAACGTCATCGACGATCCCTTCGCCGGCCGCCCCGCCGCCTACGACGACGACGAAACCCTGAAGGTCGTGGTGCTGATGACCGACGGCGAGAACGTGGATACCTACCGGATCCAGGACTGGGCCTACAACTCGAACTCCGAGTACCAGCACTGGGACAACTACACCCTGTGGTACTACCTCTACCGCTACGTCAGCTCGCGCAACCGCGACGACTACTACTACCGCAAGTATTCGGCCAGCCACGCCGACAGCATGCTCGACGACATCTGCGACGCCGCCAAGGCCGCCGGGATCACCGTGTTCACCATCGGCTTCGAGGTCACCAACCACTCCGCCGGGGTGATGCAGAACTGCGCCTCCTCGCCCTCCCACTTCTTCCGGGTGGAAGGCACCGAGATCTCCGAGGCCTTCGCGGCCATCGCCCGGCAAATCAACCAGCTGCGTCTGCTCAACTGATGGGGGCCAGGATGCCGATATCGAAGATGCCAGGGAAGGAACCGGCCAGACGCCGCGTCCCTGGCGGGCCGGCGGGGAAACTCGCCGCCCGTCTCACCCGCTTCAGGCGGCGCGAGGAGGGCAACTCCACGATCGAATTCGTGATCCTCTTCCCGATCTTCATCATCATCTTCATGTCCTGCTTCGAGATGGGCATGCTGATGACCCGCCAGGTCATGCTGGAGCGCGCCCTCGATCTCTCTGTGCGCGATCTGCGCCTCGGCAACTGGAAGCCGCCCACCCACGAAGAGCTGAAGAGAACCGTCTGCAACCGCGCCGGCATCATACCCGACTGCATGAACTCCATGCTGATCGAGCTGCAACCGGTGTCGAAAAGCAGCTGGACGCCGCTGCCCAAGCAGGCCACCTGCAACGACAGGTCGGCGCCGATCCAGCCGGTGACCACCTTCAACGGCGGATCCGAGAACGAGATGATGATCGTTCGCGCCTGCGCAATCATGAAGCCCTGGTTCGTGGCCACCTCGCTCGGCCTGCGTCTGCCGCTGGTGGATGGCGAGAACTACGCCATCGTCTCCTCCTCGGCCTTCGTCAACGAACCCGGTGCGGGAGGCTGATGCCATGAAGAAACATCCCGATCCCCGGCTCGAAGCCGTCCGCGCACGCCGCTTCGCCCTGATCCGCGCCCGCCTCGCCGCCTTCCGCGACGACGCCCGCGGCTCGCTCTCGGTCGAGGCCGCGCTGATCCTGCCGCTGCTCTGCTGGTTCTACGTGGCGAGCTTCGTGTGGTTCGATGCCTTCCGGACCCAGAACGCCAACCTCAAGGCGTCCTACACGCTGGCCGACATGCTCTCGCGCGAGACCGACCCGATCACCGAGACCTACCTGAAGGGTCTGAACAAGGTCTACGACTACCTCACCACCACCCGTCACCCCACCTACATCCGGGTGACCACGGTAAAATGCACGGACGATTGCGCCACCGAGGCCCGAACGCTGCAGGTCGACTGGTCCTATGCCACCGAGGGCCGCACGAAGCATACCAACGCCACCCTCGGCGCCTTCAAGGACAAGATCCCGCTGATGCCCCAGGGCGACACGGTGATCCTGCTGGAGACCTTCATGGCCTACGAGCCGCTCTTCAACGCCGGCCTGCCCGCAAAGAGCCTGGAGAACTACATCGTCACCCGGCCGCGCTTCGCGCCCCAGCTGCTCTACGCTGGCGCCGGAACCTGACGCGCGGAACAGGCGCGCATGCATGAGCTGACGGGCGGTTCACCCCGCCCGTTTTGCATCTTTGCATATGCATGGGCTGTGCATGGGCTGTGCATCAGGTGTGCATGGGATGTTGCTTGCGGAGTTTGCGGTCAGCGCGGCTCGTCCGGGGTCTCGTCCGGGCGTTTCTGCAAAGCCCTTTCGGCCATTTCCGCCTCGATGAACTGAGCCATGGCCTTGCCTGCGGCGGGGTGCACGACACCGCCCACCGCCACCGTCCGTCCGCGCACCCACCATAGCCCCGGCGCCCAGGCAAACCCCTGTTTTTCCTTCATTTTCAGAACGAAGCCGCCAGCGGGTTTCAGCGCGAATGCGCCCCGTTCCACCCGCTCGATGAGCGCGATCTCCGCCAGAATCCGCCCGCTCTCGGTCCGCAGCGCCCCGTCCCGCAGCACCAGCGCGTCCTCCGTCGCCTGCCACAGCCACACCCCCATGGCCACGACCCCCCCGCCAAACCCCACCAGCAGCACCCTGCCCCACAGCGGTCCTTCGCCGGAAAATCCCATCTTGAACAAGACGATAGCGAGCAGCCCGAACATGGCTGCGGCGAAGATGCGGCGCAGGAGCGAGGCCCCGATGCGGAAGTCTGGTTGCTCTGTCATGCCCCCTCATAGCAGCCCGGCGGTGCGGCGCAATACTGTGCGCGAATGCACCCATGTCAGGCATTCGGCGCATATCTGCGCGCATTGCCGAAAGCCCTCCCCTTCCCTATCTTGAGCTGCGAAAGGAGACGCCCATGTCCATCCGTCCCGTCACCGAAATCCGCCCCGCCCAGCCCACGCTCGAAGGCGCCGGCGTCAAGCTGCACCGTGCCTTCGGGTTCCATAACCCCAAGGAACTGGACCCTTTTCTGCTCTTCGATGACTTCCGCAACGAGCGGCCCGAAGACTTCATCAAGGGCTTCCCCTGGCACCCGCATCGCGGCATCGAAACCATCACCTACGTGCTGGCAGGGACCGTCGAGCACGGGGACTCCCTCGGCAATCGCGGCGTCCTCGGCCCTGGCTCGATCCAGCTCATGACGGCCGGCTCGGGGATCATGCACCAGGAGATGCCTTCGGGAAACGAGAAGGGCCAGATGCACGGCTTCCAGCTCTGGGGTAACCTGCCCGCCTCGCTGAAGATGACCGCCCCTCGCTACCAGGACATCGCGGGCACCGAACTGCCTGAAATCATTGACGATGACGGCACCCGCGTGAAGGTCGTTATCGGCGATTACCGCGGCTACAAGAGCCCGGTCGACGGCATCGCCGCCGACCCGCAGTACCTCGACATCTTCGTGCCCGCGGGCGTCAGGAAGACCTTCAAGGTCGACACCTACCGCCGCGCCTTCGCCTATGTCTTCGAAGGCACCGGCCGCTTTTCCGACGCCTCCGCGCCGGGCGGCGTGCTGCTGGAGAAGGAGGTGATGGGCGAGGAGGTCAACATCCGCGACCTCTCCGGCGACCGCACCCTCGTGCGCTTCGGCACTGGCGACGAAGTCACTGTTCAGGCTGGTGAAAAAGGCATCCGCTTCCTGCTCATCTCCGGCGCGCCGATCGAGGAACCGGTGGCCTGGCATGGGCCGATCGTGATGAACACGCCCGCCGAGCTGCAGCAGGCCATGGCCGACCTGCGCAACGGGACCTTCGTGAAGCCGGCCCACTGACCTGGCGTAGGGCGGGACTTGTCCCGCCTTACCTCACTCTTAATCCGGAATTAACCTGCGGCGGCGATAGTCGCGTGACCAAACAAAAGGATCACGCCCCCTTCACAGCCCGCCGCACCATGTTCCAATAGATCCGCTCCACGCGCTCCTGGCTCAGCCGCCCGCCTTCGCGGTACCAGGTGTTCACCCCGTTGAGCATGGCGATCACCGCCATCGTCGCCAGGCGCGTGTCGGGGATCTGGAACACGTCCTTCTCCTGGCCGTCCACCAGCACGGCCTCGACCGCATCCTCGTAGCGGCGGCGCAGCGCCGAGATCACCTTGCGGTTCTCGGGTTCTAGGTTCCGCAACTCCATGTAATTGATGAAGACCCCGTCCTTGTGGCTGAGGTTGTAGCCGATGTGGTACCGCACGATCCACTCGAGCCGCTCCCCCGGGCTGCCCTCGGGCATCTGCGCCATCCCGGCCAGAACATCGCCCATGTGGTCATGCATCAGGTCGAACAATAACGCTTGCTTGTCAGTGGTATAGGTGTAAAGCGCCCCGGCCTGGACCCCGACCTCGCGGGCGATCTGGCGCATCGACACGGCGGCATAGCCATATTGCGCAAAGAGCCGAAGCGCCGCTTCGCGCACCTTCGGCCCGGTGATTTCCGCATGAGAGCCCGTCTTCCTCGCCATGGCGGGCAGCATCCACTGAACGTGCGTTCAATTCAAGCGCCGATGTTAGCGCCCACATCCGGCTTCCCTCCCCCCGCGCCACCCGGTAGCTTGGCCCGCATGAGCCGCGCCGCCCTCCTCTTCTGCCTTGCCCTCGCAGGCTGCACCCAGTTTCCCGAACTGGATGCCGTGGTGAGCCCCTCGGCCAAATCGGCGCCCTATCCCCGGCTCCAGCCGCTCGACGATATCCTCGCGCAGGCCAATGCCTCCACCACCGATCCCGTCGCCGTCAGCGCCAATCTCGCCGCCCGCGTCGCTGCCCTGCGCGCCCGTGCGGCGGTGCTCGGGGCACCGATCGTCGAGGCCGACGTGCGCGCCCGGATGAACGATGCCCTGCGCCGCCACCCCGCGCCCGAATAGGCCGTCAACGAGGTTGAGCCTTCCCGCGCAACCAGCTATGCCCGCGCAGGATTTTCGCTCGATGGAGGCTCGCCATGTCTGACCCGCTTCGCCTTGGGATCGCCGGGCTCGGCACCGTTGGCGCCGGCGTCGTCAAGATCGTCCGCCGCCATGCCAACCTGCTTGCGGCCCGCACTGGCCGCCCGATCGCCATCTCCGCCGTCTCCGCCCGTTCGCGCGACAAGGACAGGGGCGTGCCGCTGAAGGATTATGGCTGGGAAGACAACGCGGTAGAGCTCGCCACCCGCGATGATGTCGACGTCTTCGTCGAGCTCATGGGCGGAGAGGACGGCCCCGCGAAGGCCGCGACCGAGGCCGCCATCGCCGCCGGAAAGCACGTGGTCACCGCCAACAAGGCCATGCTCGCCATCCACGGCCAGGCCCTCGCCGAAGCTGCCGAGACGGCGGGCACCGAGCTGCGCTACGAGGCCGCCGTCGCAGGAGGCATCCCGGTCATCAAGGCGCTCACCGAAGGGCTCGCCGCCAACGAGATCACCCGCGTGATGGGCGTGATGAACGGCACCTGCAACTATATCCTCACCCGGATGGAGGCCACCGGCCAGGGCTATAACGCGCTCTTCGACGAATGCGCCAAGCTGGGCTACCTCGAGGCCGACCCCGAGCTCGACGTCGGCGGTATCGACGCCGCCCACAAGCTGGCGATCCTGTCGTCCATCGCCTTCGGAACACAGGTGAACTTCGAGGGCATCGAGATCGAGGGCATCCAGCGCATCACCCTCTCCGATATCCGCCATGCCGCCGACATGGGCTTCCGCATCAAGCTGCTCGGTGTGGCTCAGATGACGGGCCGCGGCCTCGAGCAGCGGATGACCCCATGCCTGGTGCCCTACGACTCGCCCCTTGGCCAGCTCGAAGGAGGCACCAACATGGTGGTGATCGAGGGCGACGCGGTGCAGCAGATCGTGCTCCGCGGTCCCGGCGCGGGCGAGGGCCCCACCGCCTCCGCCGTGATGGCCGATGTCTGCGACATTGCCCGCGGCAGCCGCCTGCCCGTCTTCGGCAAGCCCGCCGACCTGCTCCAGCACGCCCCCGCCGCCCGCTCGGCGAGCGCGGCGCCCTACTACCTGCGAATGGACCTGCACGACAAACCGGGCGCCATGGCCAAGGTCGCCGCAGCGCTCGGCGAGGCCGGCGTCTCGATCGACCGGATGCGCCAATACGGCCATGACAACGAGGCCGCCCCGGTGCTCTTCGTCACCCACAAGACAACCCACAGCTCGCTCACCGAGGCGCTGCAGGCCATCGCCAAGACCGGCGTGGTGATCGGCGAGCCGGTGGCCCTGCGCATCGAGCATCTCTGAACGCCCCCCCCCGCTTGCGCTAACACCTGCGCTCAGGGTTGCGAAGCCCAGGGCGGAAGGCTACCCAAGCGACAGAAAAGCCAGCCACGAGGGGCACCCGATGACCAAGAAGCCTGAATTTCACGACCGGATGCTCTCTCTGGGCCTCGCCCGCGTGTCGGAAGCCGCCGCCCTGGCCTCCGCCAAGCTGATCGGCCGCGGTGACGAGAAGGCCGCCGACCAGGCCGCCGTGAACGCCATGCGCGACCAGTTGAACAAGCTCGACATCAAGGGCGTCGTGGTCATCGGCGAAGGCGAGCGCGACGAGGCACCGATGCTCTACATCGGCGAAGAAGTGGGCACCGGCACAGGCCCCGAGGTGGATATCGCGCTCGATCCGCTCGAGGGCACCACGCTCACCGCAAAGGACATGCCCAACGCGCTCACCGTCATCGCCATGGCCCCGCGCGGCTCGATGCTGCATGCCCCCGACGTCTACATGGAAAAGCTCGCCATCGGCCCGGGCTACCCGGAAGGAATCGTCAGCCTCAACCAGTCGCCCTCGGAGCGGATCCGCCTTCTTGCCGCCTCCAAGCGCGCCACGCCCGCCGACATCACCGTCTGCATACTGGAGCGCCCGCGGCACGAAGACCTCATCGCCGAGGTCCGCTCGACCGGCGCCGCGATCCGCCTCATCACCGATGGTGACGTGGCCGGCGTGATGCATTGCGCCGAGCCCCACAAGACCGGGATCGACATGTACATGGGCCTTGGCGGCGCCCCCGAGGGCGTTCTGGCCGCCGCCGCGCTGAAGTGCATGGGCGGCCAGATGTGGGGCCGTCTCACCTTCCGCAACGACGACGAGAAGGCGCGCGCCAAGAAGGCGGGCATCGAGGATCTCGACCGGATCTACGCGCGCGACGAGATGGTCCAGCATGACGTGATCTTCGCCGCCACGGGCGTCACCGATGGTTCGCTGGTGCCGGGCATCAAGCGCGAAGTGGGTTATCTCACCGCCGAGACCCTGCTGATGCGCTCGAAGACCGGCTCGGTCCGTCGGATGCAATACCGCAACCCGACCTCAGCAATGTGATGCAGGCGTTCCTCGGCGTCGAGGAGTCGCTGACCGGGCGACGCTGGGTCGGCCCGCCGCCCGAAGAGGACCGACTGGCCGAGGCCATGGCACAGGCCACCGGCCTGCCCGGCCCCCTCGCCCGCCTCCTGGTGCAGCGCGGCGTGCCCCCCGAGGAGGCCGCCCTCTTCCTCGCCCCCTCGCTCCGCGACCTGCTGCCCGACCCGAGGAAGCTGCGCGACATGGACGTGGCGGCCGCGCGGATCAACACCGCAGTCAGCCGCAACGAGAAAATCGCGATCTTCGCGGATTACGACGTCGACGGCGGCGCCTCTGCAGCCCTGCTCATCCGCTGGCTGCGCGCGTTGGGGCGCGATGCCACGCTCTATGTGCCCGACCGGATCGGAGAGGGATATGGCCCGAACGCCCCGGCGATTTCCGAGCTGGGTCAGTCCCATGGCCTCATCATCTGCGTCGATTGCGGCACCCTCTCCCACGAGGCGCTCGCCGCCGCCGGCAGCGCCGATGTGGTGGTGCTCGACCATCACCTCGGCGGCGAGACCCTACCGCCCGCCGTGGCCGTCGTGAACCCCAACCGCCAGGACGAAACCGGCGAACTCGGCCATCTCTGCGCCGCCG
>CAYVQK010000098.1:0-1637 GCA_964454145.1 uncultured Oceanicola sp.
GGGAAGAGACGGATTACGAGGCGAAACTCTCCAAGAAGGTGCGCACGAGCGGCTGTGCGGTGGGCACCGTCTTCGGTGACATGATGGAGGGGCTGGAAGGGCTCGTGCTGCCCGAGGCGCGGGTGAGGGTGGCCGACCTCTATGCACTGGCGAAGGAGATCAACACCACGCCCTCGCTCTACCTCGAGGCCGGCGCGATCCACGGGACGGTGCTGTGCCAGGGCGCGCGGCCGCTGGTCTACATGGAGGACGTGGGCCGCCACAACGCGGTGGACAAGGTGGCGGGCTGGATGCTGCGCGAGGGCGCGGAGGCGGGCGACAAGGTGCTCTACACCACCGGGCGGCTGACCTCGGAGATGGTGATCAAATGCGCGCTCATGGGCATTCCGGCGCTGGTCAGCCGCTCGGGCTTCACCGCCTGGGGCGTGGAGATCGCCCGGCAGGTGGGGCTGACGCTGATCGGGCGGATGCGGGGCGAGCGCTTCGTGTGCCTGTCGGGGGAAGAGCGGCTGGAGTGGCCGGGATGAGCGAGGTCATTCCGCTGCAATATCGCGCCGATGCGGCTCCGGTCCTGCGGGCGATGGCGGGAGGCCCGGACGCGTTCCGCGCCCGGATCAAGCCGTGGAGGGCAGCGGCATGAGCGTGGTTGGCGTGATCCTTGCGGGCGGACAGGCCAGGCGGATGGGGGGCGGTGACAAGGGGCTCCTGCTGCTCGGCGGGGTGAGCCTGCTCGACCGGGTGGCGAAGCGGCTGGGCCGGCAGGTGGAGGCGATGTGCCTCAATGCGAATGGTGATCCGGCAAGGTTCGAGACCTTCGGGATGCCGGTGGTGGCCGATCCGGTGGAGGGCTTCGCGGGGCCGCTGGCGGGCGTTCTGGCCGGGATGCGCTGGGCCGCGCCGCAGGGCGCGAGCCACGTGGTGAGCGTGGCTGCCGACACGCCGTTCTTTCCGCGCGACCTGGTGGCGGGGCTTACAGGCGCCAATGCCCCCGAAACCTCTCCGGTGCTGGCGGCGGTGCGCGAGGCGGGGCGGGTGCGGCGGCAGCCCACCTTCGGGCTCTGGCCGGTGGCGCTGGCCGACGACCTCGAGGCGGCGCTGCGGGACGGCGTGCGCAAGGTGGTCGAGTGGACCGACAGGCACGACGGGCGCGAGGTGGTGTTCGGCTCGTCGGACGCCTTCTTCAACGTGAACACGCCGGAAGACCTGGCGAGGGCGGAGCTGATGCTGTGAAGGTCTTTGGCGTCGTCGGATGGAAGAACAACGGCAAGACCGGGCTGATGGAGCGGCTGGTGGCCGAGATCTCGGCGCGCGGGTTCACGGTGAGCACGGTGAAGCACGCGCACCATGCCTTCGACCCCGATCAGGAGGGCAAGGACAGCTGGCGGCACCGCAAGGCGGGCGCGCGGGAGGTGCTGATCGCCAGCGATACCCGCTGGGCGCTGATGCACGAGGGGCCGGCGCCCGAGTTGGAGGAGCTGTTGGGCAAGCTGGGGGATGTGGACCTTGTGCTGGTGGAGGGGTTCAAGCGGGAGCGGCACCCGAGGATCGAGGCGCATCGGGCCGAGACGGGCGCTGGGCTGCTGGCGCCGGAGGACGAGGGCATCGTGGCGGTGGCGAGCGACGTGCCGGTGGAGGTG
>CAYVQK010000098.1:1737-13720 GCA_964454145.1 uncultured Oceanicola sp.
GGCGCCGGAGGACGAGGGCATCGTGGCGGTGGCGAGCGACGTGCCGGTGGAGGTGGGGGTGCCGGTGTTCGACCTCGACGACACCGCGGGGATTGCGGATTTCATCATGCGGGAGGTCGGGCTTGGAGTTTGACACCTTCGTCATGGTGGACTGGTCGGGCGGAGCGGATACCGGGCCCACGCCGCGGAAGGATGCGATCTGGATCGGCAGGGCGGAGCGTGGGGGGCGCGGGGCGAGTGCGCAATACGTCCGCAACCGGGAGGTGGCAGAGGAGAGCTTGCAGGCGCTGGTCGCAGAGGAGGTGGCCCGGGGGCGGCGGGTGCTGGTGGGGTTCGACTTTCCCTTCGGCTATCCGGCGGGATTTGCCCGGGCGGTCTGCGGTGCCGACGATCCGCTGGCGCTGTGGGACTGGCTCGAGGCGCGGCTGGAGGACCGGGGCGGGGAGAGCAACCGGTTTGACCTTGCGGGCGAGATCAATGTGGCCGTGGGCGAGGGGATCGGGCCGTTCTGGGGCAACGGGCTGAAGCGCGAGATCGCCGGGCTGCCGCGGAAGAAGGACGCCTATCACAACCGCTTCCCCGAGCGGCGAGAGGTGGAGGGGCTGGCGAAGGGCGCCTTCACCTGCTGGCAGATGAGCGGGGCGGGGTCGGTGGGTTCTCAGGTGCTGACCGGTCTGCCGGTGCTGGCGCGATTGCGGCGGGCGCTGGGCGCGAAGGTCTGGCCCTTCGAGCCGCTGGAGGGGGCGGTGGGTTTCGTCGAGATCTGGCCGTCGCTGGTGGTGCCGCCGAGGGCGACGCGCGACGAGATCCCCGACCGGGAGCAGGTGACGCGGCTGGCGGCGCGGCTGGCGCGGCTGGCGCCGGAGGAGCTGGGCGTGCTGCTCGATGTGGAGGCGCCGGAGGAGGGCTGGATCCTGGGCGTCGGGCGGGATGGCGGCGCACACCCGGCGCTGCGGGGGGTGCCGGCGATGCGGGACGACTGCTTCGCCCTGCCGCCCGGGGTGAACTGGGTGCCGGTGGACGAGGCGCTTGGGCGGCTGAGGGAAAGCCTGGGCCCTGCGGTGGGCACCGAGCGGGTGGCGGTGGGCGCGGCGGCGGGGCGGATCGCGGCGCAGGTGATCCATGCCGCGCGGGCCAATCCGCCGGGGGCCAATGCGGCGGTGGACGGCTGGGGCTTTGTCCACGGCGGACTGCCGCGGCCGGATGCGACCGGGCGGATCGAGATGGAGATCGCCGAGGGGCGGGCGGCGGCGGGGGCGCCGTTTTCAGGCTCTGTTCCGGCGGGACAGGCCCTGCGCATCCTCACCGGCGCACTCCTGCCCGAGGGCGTGGACACGGTGGTGCTGGAGGAGGACACGGCGCAGGAGGGCGGGCGCATCGCCTTTGGCAAGATGCCGAGGCCGCGCGCCAACACCCGGGAGGCGGGCGAGGACGTGGCGGCCGGCGCGGCGCTGTTCGCCGAGGGCGACCGCCTGCGCGCGCCCGACGTGGCGCTGGTGGCGGCGACGGGGGTGGCGGAGGTTTCGGTGCGCAAGCACCTGCGGGTGGGCGTGCTGTCGACCGGCGACGAGATCGTTGAGCCCGGGGTGGCGCGCGGCCCGCATCAGACCCATGACGCGAACCGGCCGATGCTGCTGGCGATGGTCGGCGGCTGGGGGCACGAGGCGGTCGATCTGGGCCGGGTCAGAGACGATCGCGCGGCGGTGCGCGCGGCGCTGGACGGGGCGGATGTGGACGTGCTGCTGACCTCCGGCGGAGCCTCGGCGGGGGATGAAGACCACCTCTCGGCGATCCTGCGGGAGGAGGGCGACCTCACCGCCTGGCGGATCGCGCTGAAGCCGGGCCGCCCGCTGGCGCTGGGCCGCTGGGGCGGGGTGCCGGTGTTCGGCCTGCCGGGCAACCCGGTGGCGGCGCTGGTCTGCGCGGCGATCTTCGCCCGCCCGGCACTGGAGGTACTGGGCGGCGGGCACTGGCTGGAGCCCGAGGGCTTCCTTGTGCCGGCCGCCTTCGAGAAGCGGAAGAAGCCGGGACGGCGGGAGTACCTGCGCGCCCGGATGGGCCCGGAGGGGGTGGAGGTGTTCCGCTCGGAAGGGTCGGGGCGGATCAGCGGACTCGCCTGGGCCGGGGGGCTGGTGGAACTGCCGGACGGGGCGCTGGAGGTGAAGCGGGGGGATCCGGTGCGGTTCATCCCCTACGCCGCGCTCGGGCTTTGATGGAGATTCGCGCGGGCTTCGACGAGGCGCATCGGCGCGAGGTGGCGCGGCTGTTCTGGGGGGCCTTCGGCGGCAAGCTGGGGCGCATCCTGTGGCCGGAACGCAAGGCGCTGGGCTTCATCGCGGAGATCGTGCAGCCGGGATATGCCGTCTCGGCAGAGGAAGACGGGGCGCTGCTGGGCGTGGCCGGGTTCAAGACACCGGAAGGCGGCTTCATGGCCGGGGAGTTTGCCGACATGGCGCGGCACTACGGCTGGCTCGGTGCGGCCTGGCGCGGGCCGCTGCTGGAGCTGTTCGAGCGGGAGCTGGCGCCGGGGCAACTGCTGATGGACGGGATCTTCGTGGCCGAGCAGGCGCGGGGGCGTGGCGTGGGGACGGCGCTGATCGGGGCGATCAAGGCGGAGGCGGCGGCGCGGGGCTGTGGCGAGGTGCGGCTCGACGTGGTTGAGGGCAACGCGCGGGCGCGGGCGCTGTATGAGCGCTGCGGGTTCGTCGCGCGGGGTGAAGTGAAGGCGGGGGTGCTGGCGCCGGTCCTGGGGTTTCGCAGCGCGGTGACGATGGTGGCGGAGGTGGGGTGAGCGCGAGCGGATGGCCCGACCCGCGCCAGGCGGGTTTCGCCCGCCCTGCGCCGGGTGTAGAGCGGCGCGATGAGCTATGACGTGATCATTCTGGGCGCGGGCGGCGCGGGGCTGATGGCGGCGGCCACGGCGGGGCAGGCCGGGGCGCGGGTGCTTCTGCTCGACCATGCCGAGAAGGCGGGCAAGAAGATCCTCATCTCGGGCGGCGGGCGTTGCAACTTCACCAATCTCGGCATCGAGCCGCAGTGCTACCTGTCGGAGAACCCCCATTTCGCCAAGTCGGCCCTGAGCCGCTACACCCAGTGGGATTTCATCGCGCTGGTCGACCGGCACGGCATCGCCTGGCACGAGAAGACCCTGGGCCAGCTCTTCTGCGACGGCTCGGCACGGCAGATCGTGGCGATGCTGGAGGCGGAATGCGCGAAAGGCGGGGTGGAGACCCGGCTGGGCGTGAGCGCGACGGCGGTGCGGCATGTGGAGGGGCAGTTCAGCGTGGCGGGGGAACGCGCGCCGCGGCTGATCGTGGCCACCGGCGGCCCGTCGATCCCGAAGATGGGGGCGACGGGGCGGGCCTACGAGATCGCCCGGCAGTTCGGGCTGGAGGTGGTGACGCCGCGCCCGGCGCTCGTGCCCTTCACCCTGCCGGAGGCCGACAGGCTCTTCACCACCATCGCGGGGGTCGCGGTGCCCTCGGTGGCGACGGCGGGCGGGGTCTCCTTCGAGGAGGCGACGCTGTTCACCCATCGCGGGCTCTCGGGCCCGGCGATCCTGCAGGTGTCGAGCTACTGGCAGCCGGGCGAGGCGGTGCGGCTCAACGTGTTGCCGGGGGCACTGGAGCGGCTGAAGGCGGCGCGGGCCAAGGCGCCGCGCGCCGGGCTGAAGGCGGCGCTCTCCGAGCATCTGCCGGCGCGTCTGGCCGAGGCGCTGGCGGAGCGGATCGGGCTGGCGACCGAGATGGGCAACGTGCCCGACCGGGAGCTGGAGCGGGCGGCGGCGGTGCTGGAGAGGCTGGAGTTTCATCCCGACGGCACCGAGGGCTATGCCAAGGCGGAGGTGACGGCGGGGGGCGTTTCCACGGCCGAATTGTCGTCCAAGACGATGGAGGCGAAGAAGGTGCCCGGCCTTCACTTCATCGGCGAGGCGGTGGACGTGACCGGCTGGCTCGGCGGCTACAACTTCCAGTGGGCCTGGGCGAGCGGGGTCGCCGCCGGGCAGGCGGTGGCCGGCTGAGGCGCGGCGGCGCTCAGGTTTTCTGCGCGGTCTCGTCGACGTAGTGGCACTTGTAGCTCTTGATCTGCCACTCGGCGTGCCGGTTGGTCCATTGCGCCAGTTCTGCCTGCGCGCCGATGAGGCAACCCATCAAGGTGCCCTCGTTGGAGCGGATGTATTCCTCGCGGCAGGTCTCTACGGCCGTGTGCATGCAGGCGATGAACGCCAGTTCGATGAGCATGGTTGTCCCCCCTTCCAAATCGCGGTTCTGAAAACTCGTCAGGACAGCGCGCCCGAAGCGCCGCGGGGACTGCGCCCGGCGGAGCCATGGGCGGCGTGTCAATATAGACCTTTGTATGAGATTACCTTGGGGAAAGTCGCGGCGTTTGGCAAGACCGAGGACGCTTTATCGCGGGCGTGGATTGCCATAGCCTTGCCGGAGGTTGGCGGTTGCGGGAGGTGGGGGATGGACGAAAGAAGGCTCTATCTCGGCCCGTTGACCGACAACCGGCGGTGGGAGCGTGTGGCGATCCGGCCCGACGACGTGATCGTGGTGACGCCGCCGAAGTGCGGGACGACCTGGATGCAGACCATCATCGCGCTGCTGCTGTCGGGCGATCCGGGGGTGGAAACTGAGCTGGCCGTGAAGATGCCCTGGGTGGACATCCGACTGCGTGACATCGAGGAGGTCGCGGCGCGGCTGGAGGGCATGACCCACCGGCGCAGCATGAAGAGCCACACGCCGATGGACGGCGTGCCGCTGGACGGGCGGGCGCAGTACATCTGCGTCTTCCGGCATCCGCTCGATGCGCATTTCTCCTTCCGCAACCATCTGCGCAACACGCCGCTCCGGTGGTTCGATCACTGGTATCCCGAGGAGGATCCGGAGGGCGTGACCTTCCGGCGGTTTCTCGATGGCGGGCCGGAGGGCTTCGACACCGATGCGATGCCGCTGGCGCATATCCTGCGGCACTACGAGGCGGCGCGGGCGGTGGCGGAGCGGCCCAACGTGGCGCTGTTCCACTATGCCGACATGGCGCGCGATCTGCCCGGCACCTTCGCCCGGGTGGCGGGGCTGCTGGGGGTTGCGCATCCGGCGGCGGTGATGGCGCGGCTGGTGGCGGCGGCGCGGTTCGACAACATGAAGGCGAATGCCGAGAGGTTCTGCCCTGCGGGCGGCAAGGGGTTCTTCCGGTCGGATGCCGGGTTCTTCCACAGCGGGACGAGCGGGCAGTGGGAAGGCAAGCTGAGCGAGGGGGAGCTAGCGGCCTATGACGCGGTGATGGACGCGGCATTGGCGCCCGGCGAGCGGGCCTGGCTGGAGTATGGCGACGGCGGGCGCCGCTAGATCGACTTCAGCAGCAGGATGAGGGCCGAGAGGGCGGCGAGGCCGAGGGCCCAGGGGCGGATCGAGCGCCGCTCGAAGCGGGAGACGAGCGGGCGCACCGCGAGGAGGGACAGCAGCACCAGGGGCACGAGGGTGGCGGCGAGCGCGAGGTGCGGGGCGCGGATCAGCCCGGCAAAGACGAGGGCGCCGATGGAGACGATCATGCCGAAGCCGAAGAAGGCGTTCTGCGTGGCGGCCGACCGGCGCGACTCGACGCCGGAATAGAGGATGGCCATGGGCGGTGCGCCGATGCCGGTCAGGGTGCCCATGATCCCGGCCGTCACCCCTGCGCCGAAGAGCGTTGCGGGGGTGATGGCGATGGAGAGGCCGGCGAGGGTGAGGGCGACGGCGAAGAGCACCACCAGCGCGACGATGATCGGCAGCAGGTCGGTGCCGACGACGGCGCTGGCGATGAAGGCGGCGAACACCGCGCCGAGCAGGCGACCGGCGAACCCGGGCGGCAGGTCGGACCTGACGACGGCATCGCGCGCGCCGAGGAAGGAGCCGATGCCCGAGAGGACGCCGAGCAGCAGGATTGTGCCCGGTACCCATTCGGGCGCGACGATCGTCATGGTGGGCGCGGCGATCATGCCGAAGCCTGCGCCGGCGAGCTTCTGGATCACCGTGCCCACGATCACCGCCAGGGCGCAGATCAGCCAGGGCAGGAGGGGCGGAAGGAGCTGGGAGGTGTCGATGGCCATGAACGGGAGGTGCGGGGAAGACGGATCGACCCCGCGTTGGCCCTAGTCGAAGGTGCCCGACACCTTGCCGAGCAGCATGAAGGCGCGGGCGGTGCGGGTTTCGGTCACGGCGATGATCTCGGTGTCGGAGGCGGTTTCGGCGAAGACCGCGAAGGTCTGGTCGAACTTGCGGAGGAAGTGGTGGACCGCATCGCGGAAGATCGGGTCGGCGCGCATCCGGCCCGAGGTCAGGGCGAGGCAGCTGCGGTCGCGCACGCCATCCATGCCCGAGATCTCCTCGCCGCGGCGGCCCTGCCCGAACTTGCGCCACACGGCAGGGCGGGCGGGAGCGGGGGAGAGGTCATCCATGTAGATGCCGTCTTCGGAGAGCAGGGTGAGCACGTCTTGCGCGGAGTGGACGAGGCCCGAGATCTTGGGGTCGCGCAGGGCCTTGCGGAGAGCGGCGAACCCGGCCTTGTCCTTCTCGTTCTCGGGGAAGTTCAGCGCGCGGGTGAACTCCTCGACCGAGATCGGGTCGGCCCCGGTGACAGCGGGGGTACCGAGATCGAAGGCGGGCTGGGCATCGGCCTCGGGGCGGGGCTCGGGGCGCGAGAGGGCGGGCTTGCCGGGCAGCGGCACCTCGGCGGCGAGCCCCGCGCGGGAGGCGATGCGCGCCAGCGCGGCCTCGGCGTTGCGCTGGGCGGTCACCAGCTCTTCGAGCTTGCGCTCGACGGCGGTGCTGCGCCCGTCCTGGCCGGGCTGACGCTGGCTCACGTAGCTGGAGCGCAGGGCATCGACCGCGGCGGTGAGCCGGGCGCTCTCCTCGCGCATGATCCGCGAGGCCTTGGCGGTGGAGACGCCGATCCAGACCAGGGCGACGGGCATGAAGACGGCGAATAGGGTCATCACGAAGACGATCGGGTCGAAGCCGCCCTCGCCCGAGGGCACCAGCAGGAAGAAGCCGCCCACGATCAGCCCCCAGAGCAGGGTCAGCCCCAGGCCGATCATCTCGGCCGAGCCGAAGCCGCCCGTGGGCGCGGGCTGGGAGCCCTGGCGCGTGCGGAAGGGCGCCGGGGGCGCCGGCGGATGCGTGGTGCTGGTGGATTCCTCGGCGTCGCTCACCCCCGCAAGCTCCCCTCAGACGTATTTGATGCTCAGGACTTCGTAGCTCTTCTCGCCGCCGGGCGTGCGCACCTCGACGCTGTCGCCCTCGTCCTTGCCGATGAGCGCGCGCGCGATCGGCGACTTGATGTTCAGCAGCCCGCGCTCGATGTCGGCCTCGTGCTCGCCGACGATCTGCCAGGTCTTCTCCTCGTCGGTGTCCTCGTCGACCACCGTGACGGTGGCGCCGAACTTGATGGCGCCGGAGAGCTTGGCGGGGTCGATGACCTCGGCCAGCGAAAGCACGCCCTCGATCTCCTTGATACGGCCCTCGATGAAGCTCTGCTTTTCCTTGGCGGAATGATACTCGGCATTTTCCGAAAGGTCGCCATGCTCGCGGGCCTCGGCGATCGCCTTGATGATCGCCGGGCGCTCAACGGACTTGAGCTTCTTCAATTCGGTATCGAGCGCGGTGTGGCCCGCGCGGGTCATCGGTATCTTATCCATTTCAGACGCGGAGCTTTCACTGGGAGAAAGGGCAACACTCGGGCTCTTAACTCAATCGTGGAAGGGAAAGTCAATAGTCCGGAAAGGGTTGCGCGGCTACGGTGGCGGAAAACGGGCAGGGCTCTAACGGGGCAGAAACAGGCGGGCGGTTCATGCGCAACTTCCTGAGATTCGTGGCATTCTACTTTCTCGCGGGGATCGTCTTCGTGACGCTGGTGCGCGACGATCCGGTGGCGCTGATCGCGGACCTCGGGAGCTCGCTGCCGACCTCGGCGCTCTTCTTCGTGCAAAAGGCCTGGTGGCTGATCGCGGCCTTCGCGGCGCTCTTCTTCGTGCTGCCCCGGGGCGAGCTGGTGAGCCGCATTCCGCGCGCCTTCCTGGTGCTGATGGCCTGCAACCTGTTCTTCCTGACCTTCACCATGGTGAAGACGAGCCTGCCCTACGCGGTGCCCTTCTGGGCCGACCCGCCGCTGGCCGCGCTCGACAGGGCGATGCACTTCGGGGTGGACCCCTACGTGCTGACCCATGCGCTGGCCGCCTGGATCCCGCCGGCGGCGGCCATGGGGCTCTACATGGGCGTCTGGCTGGTGCCGGCGATGTACCTGCCGGTGATCCTCGTGCTCTTCGACGCCGACCGCGCAAGGGTGGGCCGCTTTCTGCTGCTCTACGCGGTGGGTTGGGCGGTGCTGGGCTCGGTGCTGGCGCTCCTCGGCATGTCGGCGGGGCCGATCTTCTACGACCGGCTCCTGGGCGGAGATCGCTTTGCCGGACTCGAGGAGGCGCTGGTGGCCAGCGGCATCATGAGCAGCACGGTGGGCGGGGTGCAGGACTTCCTCTGGAGCGTCTACGAGACCGGCACCCAGGGCGTGGGCTCGGGCATCTCGGCCTTTCCCTCGGTGCATGTGGGCATGGCCTGTGTCGTCGCGCTCTATCTCTACGAGCGGGCCCGCTGGCTGGCGCCGCTGGCGGTGGCGATCGTGGCGGCCTTCCAGTTTCTCTCGGTGCACCTCGGCTGGCACTACGCGGTGGACGGCTATGCCTCGATCGCCGTGATCGTCGCCACCTGGGCCTGGGCGCGGCGCCGGCAATCGGCGGCGGATGCCCCGGAAATGGCCGAATTGAGCCCCGAAACCATCTGATTGTGCTGCCAGAAACGCGGCAAGGACGACGCCCGCAAACCGGGTGACTGGGGCTATCGAGGGGTTCTGCCATGTTCGGCAAGGCGATTGCACATCTGCGCAGGGGGGCCGACGAGCCCTTCGAGGGGCACGAGGTTTCGTGGTTCCTGCGCTTTGCCTTTCTCTACCTGGTCGCCGCCTCGCTGGTGGTGGGCAGCCTGGTGGACCTCGCCGCCGTCGCCACGCCAGCGATGGGCGGGGGCAGCAAGTTCTTCTATTTCATCCGCGACGTGCTGCTGGGCATCTTCCCGGTGTTCATCGTGCTGTTCTTCCTGATCGGCTGGCAGCGGATCAAGCTGCGCGGCGCGGCGCTGGCGAAGGTCTTCGTGTCCTGCGTGCTGATGCAGTCGGGCTTCACCATGATGAAGAGCGCCTTCCCCATGCTGATGCCCTTCTACGCCGACCCGTTCTTCGCCGATCTCGACTTCGCCATTCACGGGGTGAATCCGTGGGAATGGGCGCATGGGCTGATCGGCATGGGCGAGGGGCAGAAGCTGTTTCTGGCCTATACAAAGATCTGGGGCGTCTGGGCGCTGCTCTTTCCGGTGATCCTGGTGCTGGTCGACAGTGACCGGGCGCGGGTGAAGCGCTTCATGATCCTGTTCCTGGCCGCCTGGGTGCTGCTCGGGAACGTGGCGGCGCTGTCGGGGCTCTCGGTGGGGCCGGTGTTCTATGACCGGCTGCTGGGCGGCGAGCGGTTTGCCGGGCTCATCACCGTGCTGACCGACGGCGGCATCCAGCACACCGTGATCGGGATGACGCAGGACGCGCTTTGGATGCTCTACTCGAAGGGCGCCAACTCCATCGGTCCCGGGATTTCGGCCTTCCCCAGCGTGCATGTGGCAGTGGCCTCGGTGGCCGCGCTCTACCTCGCCGAGCGCAGCCGCTGGCTGGCGCTGCCCGGCTTCGCCTACCTGGCGCTGGTGATGTTCCTCTCGGTCTATACCGGCTACCACTACGCGGTGGACGGCTATGCCTCGATGGCGGTGATCTTCGCACTCTGGGCGGCGCTGAAGTGGCGCGCCGCCGCGAAGGCCGCGGCCCCGGCCGGAGCGTTTGCCCCGGCCGAGTGAGCGCTGCCCTCAGAGGAGGGCGCCGCCCGAGGCCTCGATCCGCTGGCCGGTGATCCAGGCCGTCTCCCCCGCCAGAAGCCCCGCCACCGCGCCGCCGATGTCATCGGGCAGGCCGGTGCGGCCCATGGCGGAAATCTCGCGCATCCGGGCATTCATCTCCGGGTCGTCCCGGACGATGCCACCGCCGAAATCCGTCTCGATGGCGCCCGGGGCGAGGGTGTTCACCGCGATGCCGCGCGGGCCGAGCTCGCGCGCCATGTAGTGGGTCAGCACCTCAACCGCGCCCTTGGCCGAGGCATAGGCGGCGAAGCCGGGGTAGGTGAAGCGGGTGAGGCCGGAGGACACGTTGAGCACCCGCCCGCCCTCGGAGATGAGCGGCAGCAGCGTCTGGGTGAGGAAGAACGGGCCCTTCACATGCACCTGCATCATGGCGTCGAACTCGGCCTCGGTGGTCTGGTCGAAGGTGGCATGGGCGCCGAAGCCCGCGTTGTTGACGAGGGCGAAGAGCTTTGTGGCCCCCAGATCGGCGAGGGTCTCGGGCAGGGCCGCGGCGAAGGCGGGGAAGCTGGCGGTGTCCTGCGTGTCGAGCTTCAGCGCGGCGGCCTGCACCCCTGCGGCACGGGCCTCGGTCAGCACCTCTTCGGCGGCGTCAGCGTTGGAGTGATAGGTCACGATCGGGGAAACCCCGGCGCGGGCGAGATGGGTGGCCATGGCGCGGCCGAGGCCGCGGCTGCCGCCGGTGATGAGAGCGATACGGGTCATGCTGTCTCCTTGGGTTCGCGTGATGCCCCCTCACCTGTGCCGCCGCGCAGCCCGCAGCCTGCCGCATCCGCCGCCGGACCTGCCTATTCCTCCGCAAGCGGCCCGCGGCGGTTTTGACAAGCTCGCCCTGCGGCGCATCTTAGCCGCAAGGAGAGCTGCCGATGACCGACCGCGCGCTGATTGCCGAGCTTCACGACCATGCCGACCGGATGAACGCCGGGCCCGACCCTGCACCGACGGCGGTGGACGGCCTGAGCGTGATGCGCCGCCGCAGGCCCGCGCCGGTGGAGCCGGTGGTGTATGAGCCGGTGCTCTGCGTGGTGCTGGAGGGCGCGAAGGAGGTGTGGCACGGCGAGGTGCCGGTGCACTTCGTGCCCGGGCAGAGCTCCGTCATCAGCTTTCACATGCCCACCCGCGCCCGCATCCTCGAGGCGCCCTACCTCTCGCTCGGGCTGCGGATCGACCCGAAGCTGCTGCACGAGATCGCCGCCGAGATCGACCTGCCGGAGGGCGGCGCGGCGGGCGTGGTGAGCCTGGGCGAGGCGGATGGCGCGGTGATGGATGCGCTGGCGCGGATGTTCCGGCTGGGCGCGACGCCGGGTGCCATCCCGCAGCTCGCGCCGCTGATCCGCCGCGAGCTGCACTACTGGCTGCTGAACTCCTCCCACGGTCCGGCGCTGCGCGAGCTGGCCCGGCCCGCCTCCCATGCCGCGCGGATCGCCCGCGCCACCGCCGAGATCCGGCGCAACTACGACGCGCCGCTCCGGGTGGGCGACCTCGCCCGGGGCGCGGCGATGTCGGACACCTCCTTTCATGCCCGGTTCAAGGATCTGACCGGCACCACGCCGCTGCAGTTCCAGAAGCGGCTGCGCCTGCTGGAGGCGCGGCGGCTGATCGAGGCGGGCGGGCAGGGGGTGAGCCAGGCGGCCTTCGCGGTGGGCTACGAGAGCCCGACGCAGTTCAGCCGCGAGTTCAGCCGGATGTTCGGCCGCGCGCCGAGCCAGTTCAAGCCGGAGGCCGCCGGCACGTGACCCGGGCGGCGCCTCTCTTCCAGGCCGGGCGCACCACCAGCCTTGAAATCGGGCGGCGAAGCCCGTAAGTGGCCCCGAACGAACCCCGAGGAAAGAGCACCCCATGGCCCGCGCCAATCCGCTTCAGTTCATCCAGCAGGTCCGCACCGAGGTGGGCAAGGTCGTCTGGCCGACCCGCCGCGAGGTGGTGCTGACGACCGTGATGGTCTTCATCATGGCCCTGCTGACCGGCGTGTTCTTCTTCTTCGTCGACTGGCTGATCCG
>CAYVQK010000099.1:0-13553 GCA_964454145.1 uncultured Oceanicola sp.
GTCGAGAGGTAGAACTCGGCGGTCATGTCCATCACCGCGAGATACTCGTCGTAGAACTTGTTGTGCCGGTCGCTCTCCGAGGCCTCGCCCTTGGCCACCGCCACCACCTGGTCGGCGAAGGCCTTGGCGTGGGTCTCCGAGTTCATAGCGATGAAGCTCGCAAGCTGCTGCAGGCCCGGATACACCAGCCGCCCGGCGCCGCGATACTTGAAGCCCACGCGCTGGATCACGTGCTGTTCGAGCTGGCCCATCGTCACCGACCGGCCGAAGTCGGTCACCTCCGTCGGCGCCGCGCCCGGGTCGATCGGGCCACCGATGAGGGTGAGCGAGTTGGGCTGTGCGTCGGGGTCTTCCGCCGCGAGGTAGGCCGTCGCCGCCAGCGCAAGCGGGGCAGGCTGGCAGACCGCGATCACATGGGTGTCGGGGCCCAGCTTGCGGAGGAAGTCGACGATGTAGAGGGTGTAATCCTCCACGTCGAACTTGCCCTCGCTCACCGCGATGTCGCGGGCGTTGTGCCAGTCGGTGATGTAGACCTCGCAGTCGGGCAGCAGCGACACGACCGTAGAGCGCAGCAGCGTGGCGTAGTGCCCGCTCATCGGCGCCACCAGCAGCACCTTGCGCTCCTTCTCCGCGCGCCCGGCCACGTTGAAGTGGATCAGGTCGCCGAAGGGCTTCTTCACCGTGGTCTCGATCCGCACCAGGTGGTCGCGGCCATCCTCGCCGACGACATGGGAGATGTTCCAGTCGGGCTTCAGCACCATCCGGGCGAAGCTGCGCTCCGTCACCTCGCCCCAGGCCGCCGTCATGGCGATCAGCGGGTTGGCCGAGAGCCCGAAGGCCGGGTAGGAGTAGAGGGCCTTGGCGGAGGCGCCAAGCCATTGGTTGGTGATGCGAAGGCTCTCCATCACATCATAGCTCATCATGCTCTTCATCATGCGCGCCTTTCCTTGCCGCTCGGCATCCGAATGCCGCTGGGGCAACATGCCGCTTGCCCCTCCCAAGCTTGCGGCGCTACGTTTTAAGGAGAAGTTAGGGGGGAATGTTTAGCATGACAACTGATGAAACCGACGCACCGGTCGATCCCTCGAAGCTGGAAGAGAACCTGGCGAAGATAGAGGCACTTTCGCAACGTCTCGTCGCCGCCTTGAGCCACCAGCGCCAGGTCGCCCCCTCGCTCCACGGCCCCTCTCCCGAGCTCTACGCCAAGGCGGCCGCCGCCTACTGGCAGGAGATGATGTCGAATCCCTCCAAGATCTTCGAGCAGCAGGTGAGCTACTGGGGCAAGACGCTCAAGCACTACATCGACAGCCAGCAGCAGATCGCGCAGGGCAAGCTGGCGCCCCCCGAGGATGCCTCGGGCACCGACCCTCGGTTCGCCTCGCCGCTCTGGCAGACGCACCCCTATTTCAACTACATCAAGCAGCAGTACCTCTTCTCCTCCGAGGCCATCGGCAACGCCGTGCAGCAGCTCGACGGGATGGAACCGGCCGACAAGAAGCGGCTCGAGTACTTCTCCAAGCAGATCGTCGACCTGATGGCGCCCACGAACTTCCTCGCCACCAACCCCGAGGCGCTGGAGCGCGCGGTCGAGACCGACGGGCAGAGCCTCGTCGACGGGCTGGAGAACCTGGTGAAGGATCTCGAGGACCACCAGGGCGACTTCGTGGTGAACCTGGCCGACAAGAACGCCTTCCAGGTCGGCGGCAACATCGGCACCACCGAGGGCGAGGTGGTGTTCCGCAACCGGATGTTCGAGCTGATCCAGTACGCGCCGGCGACCGACAAGCAGTATGCCACCCCGCTCATCATCTTCCCGCCCTGGATCAACAAGTTCTACATCCTCGACCTGAAGCCGCAGAACTCGCTGATCAAGTGGATCACCGAGCAGGGCTACACGCTCTTCGTGGTGAGCTGGGTCAACCCCGACGCCGGCTACCGCGATGTCGGCATGAGCGAGTACATCGAGGAGGGCTACCTCACCGCGATGCGCGAGGTGAAGGCGATCACCGGCGAAGACCAGGTGAACGTGATCGGCTACTGCATCGCCGGCACCACCCTTGCGCTCACCCTCTCGCTGATGAAGCAGCGCGGCGACGACACGGTGAAGAGCGCCACCTTCTTCACCACCCTCACCGACTTCTCCGACCAGGGCGAGGTGGGCGTGTTTCTCACCGACGATTTCGTCGACGGCATCGAGGCCGAGGTCACCGAAAAGGGCTACCTCGACAGCTTCTACATGTCGCGCACCTTCTCCTTCCTGCGCTCCAACGATCTCATCTACCGCCCTGCCATCCGCAGCTACATGATGGGCGAGACGCCGCCCGCCTTCGACCTGCTCTTCTGGAACGGCGACAGCACCAACCTGCCCGCGAAGATGTCGGTCGAGTACCTGCGCAAGCTCTGCCAGAACGACGAACTGGCCAAGGGCGAGGTGGAGTTCTGCGATGCCCGGCTCTCGCTGTCCGACATCGAGGTGCCGGTCTGCGCCATCGCCTGCGAGACCGATCACATCGCCGCCTGGAAATCGAGCTACCGCGGCGTGCGGCAGATGGGCTCCAAGGACAAGACCTTCATCCTCTCCGAGAGCGGCCATATCGCCGGCATCGTGAACCCGCCGTCGAAAAAGAAGTACGGCCACTACACCAACCCCGACATGCCCGCCGATCCCGACGACTGGCAGGCCGCGGCCGAGTACAACGAGGGCTCCTGGTGGCCGCGCTGGGAAAGCTGGCTGCGCAAGCGCGCCGGCAAGAAGGTGGAGGCCCGCCAACCCGGCGATTCCGGCCATCCCGCACTTGCAAAAGCACCCGGAACCTACGTGATTTCGTCCAAGTAGCTGAAATTGCTCAAAACATAATTTTTGCTGCAGTGCAGAAAAACCTTGAAATTCTGCACTGCAGCATGTATCTATCTCCTCGAAGACAACGCCCCGCCCGGTGCCAAGCGCACCACGAAACTACGGTGCCCGCCGCACCAAAGGAGATAGACCAATGGCCAAGACGACCAACGACATGACCAAGATGATGCAGGACATGATGGCTGCGTTCCCCGTGGATGCGACCGCCCTGCAGGACGCCTTCAAATCTTCCGCCGCCCTCGGCGAGAAGCTCTCCGCCGTGGCTCTCGAAGCCGCTGCCAGCTCCACCGAGATCTCCTCGAAGTGGACCAAGGAGACCATCGCGAAGGCCTCCGCCCTCACCAAGGTGAAGGACGAGCCCACCGATTACACCAAAGCCATGACCGACTTCGCTTCGGCCCAGGCCGAGATGACCGCCGAGCACATGGCCGCCTTCGCCGAAGTTGCGAAGAAGGTGCAGATGGAAACCGTCGAGCTGATGCTGGCCGCCGGCAAGGACTTCTCCGAAGAAGCGACCGCTTCCATGAAGAAGGCCACCGCCGACGTGACCTCGGCTGCCAAGAAAGCCGCCGCCGCCAAGTAAGGCAGGCCAGAGACCAGCGCCCTTTCTCCTCCCTGAGGGCGCGAACAAGTGGGCGGACCCCCTGGTCCGCCCATTCTCGTTTCCGCGACAGGCTTTCCCGGCCGCCGCGCTCTAAACGCTTTCATTTTCGAAAATGCTGCACTACGCTCGCGTTCGCTGCACTGCAATATGGGGAGATTTTGCATGTCGGACGAGAAGGCACCGCTGCTGATCAAGCGGTACGCGAGCCGGCGGCTCTACAACACCGAGACGTCCGATTACGTGACGCTCGAAGACATCTCCAACTTCATCCGCGACGGCCGCGAAGTGCAGATCGTCGACCTCAAGTCGGGCGACGACCTCACCCGCCAGTACCTGCTCCAGATCATCGCCGAACACGAGAGCAAGGGTGACAACGTGCTGCCCACCGGCGTGCTCACCGACCTCGTGCGCAGCTACGCCAGCCAGGCCCAGTCGATCGTTCCGGCCTTCCTGCAATCCTCCTTCGAGATGCTGCAGAACGGCCAGAGCACCATGCTGGAGAACATGACCAAGATGAACCCGATGGCCAACATGCCCGGGTTCGATGCCATGCGCGCCCAGCAGGAGGCCTTCCTGAAGGCGATGACAGGCGGCATGGGCAAGCCTTTCGGCAGCTCCGGCCCGGCGCCGGACGACGATGCCCCCACCACTTCCGCCAAGGCCCCGGCAAAGGGCGGCCAGGATCTCGACGAGATAAAGAGCCAGCTCGCCGCGCTGCAGGAACAGCTCTCCAAGCTCGGCAAGTGACCGGCCCGGCGTTAACCCCGAAGCAAGGTTAACGCGCCCGCCCCGCGCGTCGCCCGCGCGCATTTTCTTGCTGCAAATACTCCGGGGGTGTGGGGGCAGCGCCCCCAGGAGAACCCCTTGCCCGGGGGCCAGCCCCCAAGCCGTGCCCCGCCTCAGGCGACCTCGGCAAACACCTTGCCCAGCGCCCCCTCGAGCTTCTCGAACATCTCCGCCATCTGCGGCTCGGTCATGATGAACGGCGGGCAGAGCACGATGCTCTGGCCCAGCGGGCGGCAGATCAGCCCTTCGTCGGTGCAGGCATTGGCGATCCGCTCGCTCACCGAGAGCGACCCGTCGAAGGGCGTCTTGGTCGCCTTGTCGGCCACCGCCTCCAGCGCCCCCATCAGCCCGCGCCCGCGGACCTCGCCGATGTTGGCCATCTCCCCGATCCGCGCCATGCCCGCCTCAAAGAGCGGCGTCAGCTCCCGCACCCTGTCGATCAGCCCCTCGTTCAGGATCACGTCGATCGCCTTCAGAGCAATCGCGCAGCCCACAGGGTGCCCGGAGGCCGTGAACCCGTGCGGAAATTCCTCGATCGCCTCGCTCGCCGCCTGCACCCGGTCGGCCAGTTCCGGCCCCAGGATCACCGCGCCCATGGGGAAGAACCCGGCGGTGAGGCACTTCGACGAGATGATCGCATCCGGCACAAACCCGTAGCTCTCGCAGCCCCACACAGCCCCGGTGCGCCCGAAGCCGCAGATCACCTCGTCCGAGATCAGCGGGATGTCGTGCGTCTTCAGCACCGCCTGCATCGCCTGGAAGTACCCCTCCGGCGCCGGGATCACCCCGCCCGCACCCATCACCGGCTCGGCGAAGAAGCCCGCGATCGTGTCGGCCCCCTCGGCGGCGATCACCTCTTCCAGCTCCGCCGCCAGCCGCGCCACGAACTCGGCCTCGCTCTCGCCCTCGCGCCCCTCGCGCCAGTAATGCGGGCAGGTCAGGTGGATGAAGCCCGGAAGCGGCAGCCCGAAGACCTCGTTGTAGGGCTTGCCCGTCATCGAGGCACTCACCGCCGTCACCCCGTGGTAGGCGTTCTTCCGGGTCAGGATCTTCCGCCGCTCCGGCTTGCCCTCGGCGCGATGCAGGAACCACAGCATCTTGACCATCGTGTCATTCGCCTCGCTGCCCGAGTTGGTGTAGAACACCCGGCCCCGCGCGAAGGGCGAGACCTCCACCAGCTTCTCAGAGAGCATCACCGTCTGGTCGCTCATCCGGCCGAAGAAGGCGTGATAGCCCGGAAACCGCGCATAGGCCTCCTGCGCCGCCCTGGTGAGCCCGGGGTGATCGAAGCCCGCCACCATGTTCCAGAGCCCCGAGTTGGCATCGAGGTAGCGCCGCCCGTGGACGTCCACCACGTAGGGCCCCTCGCCATGGGTCAGCACCACGGTGCCGCGGTCGTGGATCGTCGGCAGATCGGTGAAGCCATAGAGCGATGCGGCCTCGGCGCGGGTCTCCCAGCTTTGCGCGGCGTGGTTCATGGTGCCTCCGGAGAATATTCAGATGTTTGAGCGACCCTGCCGCAGTTGCGCAGCCTCCGCAATGCCCATAGCGTGCGCCCACCAAGGAGCCCGCAGCCCATGCCCGACAAGACCGGACGCATCACCCTCTGGCAGGTCGAGGTCTTCCTCGCCACCGCCGAGGAGGGCGCCGTCTCGGCTGCCGCGCGCCGGCTCGGCTCCTCGGCCTCCGCCGTCAGCCAGCAGCTCACCGCACTGGAGGCCGCGATGGGCGTGCCCCTGATGGATCGCTCCACCCGCCCGGTGGCACTCACCCCCGCCGGCGAGGCGCTGAAGCGGCGGGCGCAGAACATCCTCAACGAGGCGGCGGCGGCCCGGGCCGAGATCGCCGGCGGCGACATGGCCGCGCTCACCTCGCTCCGCCTCGGCATGATCGAGGACTTCGACGCCGACGTGACGCCGCGCCTGCTCAGCTCCATGGCGGGCGAGCTGTCGAGCTGCCAGTTCCTGCTCGAAACCGGCGCCTCCCACCGCCTCTTCGACCTGCTCGACACCCGCGCGCTCGACGTGATCGTGGCCGCCGATATCGGCGTGGCCGCCGAGTGGATGGAGGTCCACCCGCTCATGGCCGAGCCCTTCGTCGTGGCCGCACCTCCCGGCGCGGTGGATGCCGGCGGCGACGTGGCAGCCCAGCTCCAGAAGCTGCCGCTCATCCAGTACACCCAGCGCCATCTCATGGGCCGCACCATCGCCGACCACCTGGCGCGGCAGAACCTGCGGCTCTCGCACCGCTTCGAGCTCGACAGCTACCACGCGATCATGGCGCTGGTGGCCGAAGGGGCAGGGTGGACGATCCTCACGCCCCTCGCGCTCGGGCGCGCCCACCGCTTCCAGCAGCGGGCCGACATCCTGCCGCTGCCCTTCCCGCCGCTCGCACGGACCATCTCGCTCAATGCCCGCGCCGGGGTGCTCTCCACCATGCCCGCCCGCATGGCCGCCAAGCTTCGCCCGCTCATCGACGAGCTGGTGGTGGCGCCCTCGGTGGCGCGTCATCCCTGGCTCGAAGGTCAGCTGCGCCTGCTCTGACGGGATTTGCGGATTATTCACGGGGCGCTCCCTTCCGCCACGGCAGGCAAAGGCCTACATTCCAGGCATTACAGAAGCGAGTCCGCCCGGTATTTCGGGCAATTCTTGAACAAGTCATTCCTACAGGAGGTGCCACATGGCCACCCTCAACACCCATGGCAACGCCCATGGCTCCAAGACAGAGAACTATGCCGGCGGCGTCACCCGCGACTTCAACACCTACCCCGACGGTTACGGCCACCTCGGCAAGGTCCGTTCCGCGATGCGCATCCTCGATGACCTCGCCGCGAAGGAGCCGGCCACCGGCCAGTGCAACAAGTACTTCAAGACCCTGGGCCTCAACCAGACCTTCACCCAGATCTGGCAGGCCGCCGACCTGTTCATCTGCTACTCTCCCCTCGACCGCGACCAGCTCTTCGCCTCGACGCACTCCAACAACAAGGACATCACGATCCACGAATGGTGCCTGAGAACGCAGAACCACTGGATGATCGCGGCCACGCTCTGCCACGAGGCCGCCCACTGCGCCGGGGCGCCGGGCGGGGGCTCCCACGCCGCGGAACAGGCGGTCGACAAGTGCTATTTCGGAGACCAGCTCTATGACCCGACGATCATCGGTCGCCTTCAGAACTCTCTGGACGATCTGCGCGGTCGCCTCGCTTGAGGCGCTGACGGCAGGGGCGGGGCTGGCCCAGGAGGACCACCCGCTCATGCCGGCGGCGAACGCCGAGATCGCCCGGATGCGCGACGCGCTGGAGGGCGAGGAGCTCGACCGCTTCAACGCCGCCATCGAGTATCTCGCCCCCGAGTACGATCTCGTCCGCCTCTACGCGCTCCTGAAGGACAACACCCCCGAGGCCGTCATCGCCCGCGGCGAGGTGGAGCAGCACCTGCACACCCTCTCGCTCGCCCGCCGCGCGCTCATGCTCTACTACGGCTCCCGCCAGAAGATGGAAGACGAGACCTACGGGCTCTCCGAGGCCGAGATCATCGCCAAGGCGCAGGCGCTTCCATGAGCCGCGCTGCGCGATGACGGCATTCGTCACGCGCCGCCCTCTCCACAGACCGGGCCAGCCCTGCTAGCCTCCCCGCATTGATCGAAGTCATTGGCCCGTCCCGGGCACCACACCTTCCGAAGGAGAGCTTCATGGCAACACTGAACATCCACGGCCATGCCCACGGCAACCGGTCCGAAACCTACGCCGGCGGGCGCGTGATCCACTACAATTCCTTCCCCGCCAACCACCACGCCCTGCCCAAGGTCCGCGCCGCGATGCGGATCATCGACCAGCTGGCGCAACTGCCCGCCACAGACCAGTGCAACCTCTATTTCAAGGGGCTCGCCCTGGGAAAGTCGCTCACCGATCTCTGGCTGCACGGCGGCATCTTCATCAACCACTCGCCCGACAACCCGAGCCCCTACACCGCCGACACCCACTCCAACGATGTCGACATCGCCTTCCACGAGGCCGCCTTGCTGACGCAGAACCACTGGGTGCTGGCGGCCACGCTCTGCCATGAGCTGGCCCATTGCGGCGGCGCGCCCGCGGGCACCCACGAGGCCGAACGCGCGGTGCACGAGTGCCGCTTCGGCCCCGACCACTACGACCCGAGCTTCATCGGCTACATGGAGCGGTCGCGGATGAACCCGAAGATCGTCGTCGCCTGAATGCAAACGCCGCCCCGAGGGGCGGCGCGCTGAACTGCGATGTCGGTCGCCTCACTCGGCGGCAATCGCCCCCATCGCCTGCTGGGCCGCGCCCACCAGAGCGGCGGAGATGAAGTCGAGCTCCGCCTCGGTGAGCCTTGCGGGCAGGCGCACGTCGCAGGCGCGCATCAGCATCGCCCGGGTCTGCGGCAGCTCGGGCAGATCGCCCAGGAACTGCCAGTTCCAGAACGCCCGGGCGTTGTCCTCGCTCATCCCGAAGACCTGCACCTTCACGCCCCGCGCCGCGGCGGCCTCGCAGAAGTCGCGCACCTCGGTGTCGGACATGCCGACGAGGTTGAACTGGATCGAATCCGGCGCGCGCAGCTCGCCCGGCAGCGGCGGCGGCACGTCGATCCAGGAGCTCAGGTTCAGGCTCGCGGCCACCCGGTCATGCCCGGCGCGGCCATCGCGCACCCGGCGGGCCACCTCGGCCAGCTGCGGGCGGATGACGGCGGCCGAAAGGTTCTGCATCCGCATGTTGTAGAGCGGCAGCTTGTTCTGCCATTTGCGGAAGTTGGCCTCGAGGCCCATGTTCTTCTTCCAGGCATGCTCGTAGGCGCCGCTCATGATCACCGCGCGGGCCACCAGCTCGGCGTCATCGGTGATCATGATGCCGCCTTCACCCGCGTTCACCAGCTTGTAGCTCTGGAACGAGAAGCAGCCGATCTTGCCGATGGTGCCGATCTTGCGGCCATGCCAGACGGTGCCCAGCGAGTGCGCGGCGTCTTCCACCACCGGGATGCCGGCGGCATCAGCGAGCCGCATGATGGCGTCCATGTCCGAGGTATGGCCGCGCATGTGGCTGATGAGTACGGCATCGACACCCGGCAGCTTCGCCTCGAAGTCAGCCATATCGACCCGGTAGTTCGCGCCCACCTCGCAGAGCACCGGCTCGCAGTCGGCGTGGACGACGGCGGAAGGCACGGCGGCGAAGGTGAAGGCGGGGATGAGCACCCTGGCCCCCCGCGGCAGGTCGAGTGCCTTCAGCGACAGGAACAGCGCGGCAGAGCAGGACGACACGGCCAGCGCGTAATGGCTGCCCATCAGCTCGGCGAACTCCCGCTCCAGCAGCGCCACCGGCGCGGCCTCCGGCGCGGTGTAGCGGAACAGGTCGCCACTCTGCAGCAGACGGTCGATCTCGGCGCGGGCGCCCTCGGGGATCGGTTCGGCATCGTAGACGTTGGGAGCCTGTGTCATCTCTGCGTACCTCGTTCGGTTTTTCTGAAATGCTCTTTCAGGAAACATGTAGCTTAAAGCGGGGGCACCCCCAAGTGAAATTTCGATAACAGTGCCGCGATGGGGAGCGATCGGGAGGGCCGAAGCGGCACGCGAGCCGGGCAGCGCCAGCCCGCGGGATGGCGCATGCAAGGGCGGAGCGGGTGCGCTTTATGGCTGGATCGTCATCTGACCTCTGAGGTCGGCGCCAACGTCACCGTAGCGCCAGCCCGGTGGGGCGGGCTGGCGCTGCCCGGCGCCTGCGGCGCGCATCGGGCAGGCGCGTCGCACAAGCGAGGTCGCCTCCGCCTCGCAGGCCGGAACGAGCGTCGGCCTATATCCCCAGCCTGTCCCGCATCCCGTACCACATCATCGCGGCACTGGTGATCGGGGTGCGCAGCAGCGGGCCGCCGGGGAAGGGCGGGGTGGGCAGCCGCTCCATCAGGTCGAAATCGCCCGTGTCGCCGCCCACCGCCCGCGCCATGATCTCGCCCGCCTTGGTCGCCAGCGCCACCCCGTGGCCCGAGTAGCCAGAGGCCGACATCACGCCCTTCGCGGGCCGCATGAACAGCGGCACCCGCTTCACCGTGATCGCCAGCGTCCCGCCCCAGCCATGGGTGATCCTCACCCCCTCGAGCTGCGGGAAGATCCGCTCCATCGGCACCCGCACCTTGGCGGCGATGTCGGCGGGGAAGCGGTAGCCATAGCTCTCGCCGCCGCCGAAGATCAGCCGCCCGTCGCCCGAGAGGCGGAAGTAGTTGATGATGAACTTGTCGTCCGCCACCGCCACGTTGCGCGGCAGCACTTGCGCCGCGCGGTCGCCCAGCGGCTCGGTCGCCACCACGTAGTTGTTGATCGGGAAGACCCGCGCCTGCACCTTCGGCGCCAGCCCCTCCATGTAGCCGTTGCAGCCCAGGATCACCTGGTCGGCCAGCACCCGGCCCCGGTCGGTCGCCACCAGCACCTTGCCACCCTCGGGCGCGATCCGGTGCACCTCCGACAACTCGTGCAACTCCGCCCCCGCCGCCACCGCGCCCCGCGCCAGCCCGAAGGCGAAGGCCAGCGGCTGGATGTGCCCCGCCACCCAGTCCACCACGCCGCCCTTGTACACCTCGGTGCCCACGAAGCCGCGCACGCCCGCCGCGTCCAGCACCTGGAGGCTGTCATAGTCGTAGTCCCGCCGCAGGTAGTCGGCATAGCCCGCAGCCGCCTCGGCCTCGCCCTTCTGCCAGAAGCTGTGCAGCACGCCTGGCTGCCAGTCGGCCTCTGGCGCAAGCTCCTCCACCAGCCCGCGCACCAGCGCCACCGCCTCCTGGCCGATCCGCCAGTAGCCCTCCGCCGTCTCCCGGCCGAAGCGCGCCTCCAGCGCGTCCTGATGCATGTTGAGCCCCGGCGCCACCTGGCCGCCGTTGCGCCCCGAGGCGCCCCAGCCCACCCGCTGCGCCTCCACCAGCACCACCTTCGCGCCCGCGCGGGCGAGGTGCAGCGCCGCCGACAGCCCGGTGAAGCCACCGCCCACCACCGCCACGTCGGCGCTGACCTCGCCCTTCAGGGGATCGAACGGCCCGGGCGCCTCGGCACTCGCGGCATACCAGCTCGCGGCATGTTCGCCGCGCTTTCCGTTCGCGTAGATCAGCTTCATACGTTCAGGAGCAGGTGCTCACGCTCCCAGGGCGAGATCACCTGCATGAACCCCTTGTACTCCAGCCGCTTCACCGCGAGGTAGGTCTGGGTGAACTGCCCGGTGACCAGCTCGTGCAGCGCGGTGTCCTCCTCGAAGAGGTCCAGCGCCTCGCCCAAGGTGGTCGGAATCTCCGCCTCCTGGGTATAGGCCTCGGCGGTGAACTCCGGCGAGGGGTCGATCTTCTCGCGCAGGCCGAGGAGGCCGCAGGCGAGCGAGGCGGCCAGCCCGAGGTAGGGGTTGCAATCCATCCCCGGCAGCCGGTTCTCGATCCGCCGCGCCTCCGGCCCGCTGATCGGCACCCGCAGGCCCGTGGTCCGGTTGTCGCGGCCCCAGCTCAAGTTGATCGGCGCGGCATAGTCCGGCACGTAGCGGCGATAGCTGTTCACATAGGGCGCGAAGAGCGCCACGGCGGCGGGCAGGTGCCGCTGCAACCCGCCGATGAAATGCATGAAGCTCTCGTTCTCGCTCCCATCGGGGTTGGAAAAGATGTTCCGGCCGGTCTTCGCATCCACCACCGAGTGATGGATGTGCATCGCGCTGCCCGGCTCGTCCTGGATCGGCTTTGCCATGAAGGTGGCATAGCTCTCGTGCCGGAAGGCCGCCTCGCGCACCATCCGCTTGAAGTAGAAGATCTCGTCGGCCAGCAGCACCGGGTCGCCGTGGCGCAGGTTGATCTCGATCTGCCCGGCGCCGCCCTCCTGAAGGATGCCGTCGATCTCGAAGCCCTGGGCCTCGGCGAAGTCGTAGATGTCGTCGATCACCGGGCCGAAGTCGTCGATCGCGGCCATCGAATAGGCCTGCCGCGCGGCGGCACGGCGGCCGGTGCGGCCCATCGGCGGCTCGATCTCGTGGCCCGGGTCGGTGTTGGGCGCCACGAGGTAGAACTCCATCTCCGGCGCCACCACCGGCTGCAGCCCGATCTCCTCGTAGAGCTTCACGATCCGCTTCAGCACGTTGCGCGGGGCCACCGGCATCGGGTTGCCCTGCTGGTCGTTGATGTCGTGGATCACCTGCAGGGTGATGTCGGCGGTCCAGGGCGCGGCCGTGGCAGTTGTGAAATCGGGGGTGAGCACCATGTCTGGCTCGGTGAAGGGCTGGTCTTCCAGCGAGGCCCACTCGCCGGTGATGGTCTGCAGGAAGATCGAGTTCGGCAGGTAGAAATGGCTCTGCTTGGCGAACTTGCTGGCAGGCATCGCCTTGCCCCGCGCCACGCCGGCCAGATCGCCCACGATGCATTCCACCTCGTCCAGCCTGCGGCCCTCCAGGTAGGCCTGCGCCGCCTCGGGGAGCTGTGCGTTGAAATCCTTCATGCCCCGGCCTCCTGCCAGTCGCGCTTCGCCTTGAGGAAGTCCGCGAGGTCATTGCCCAGCCGGGCGTTGTCGAGCGGCGCGTCGAGCATCTTCTGGGCATAGGCCAGCCGCGCCTCGGGCACGGAGGCACCGCGCACGTTGATCAGCCCCTGGATCATCTTGCGGTCGAACTCCGGGTGCGCCTGCACCGTCAGCGCCCGGTCGCCGTAGAGCAGCGCCGCATGATCGCAGAACTTGTTCGACGAGATCGTGGCCGCCTCCTTCGGCGGCTCCACAACCTGGTCCTGGTGCCAGGCGTTCAGCGCCACCACCTCGTTGCCCCAGAGATACTCCTGCCGGCCCACGCCCCAGCCCTTCTCGCTCAGCTCCACCTTGCCGCCGAGCGCCTGGGCGATGATCTGGTGACCGAAGCACACGCCCACCAGGGGCTTCGGCGCGAGGTAGATCGCCCGGATGATCTGCTCCAGCGGCTCGATCCAGGGCTCGTCGCCATAGGCCGCGTAGCGCGAGCCCGAGATGAGCCAGCCGTCGGCGGCGTCGATCGAGTTCGGAAACTCCATGTCGCAGACCGCCCAATGGGCAAACTCGAAGCCGTGGCCGTCGAGCAGCCGGGCGTAGAGTTCGGGGTAGTCGCCGGTGTGCGGCTGCAACTCGGGCGGAATGTGACCGCATTGCAGAATGCCGATGAGCATGGGGGCCTCCTTCTGGCTTGGCCCTGACGGTATGCCTCGGCGCGGAGGGCCGCAAGCGGTGGATGGGGAGTGAAGACACGGTTGACCTGTTCACCTGCACGGCTTGCGCCCGGTTCAAACCGTCTCCAGGCACAGCAGCACCAGATCATCCCGC
>CAYVQK010000100.1:0-11426 GCA_964454145.1 uncultured Oceanicola sp.
GGGCGGTCGGCGCGGATCGAGTTGATCACGATGGCCACGCGGTCGAGCCCGCCGACCTTGCCGTAGCCCGCCGCCAGTGCGGCGAAGTCGCCGGAACTGAGGGCGTAGTGCGAAGGCGAGCCGTCTGCGATGCCGTAGAGCGCGCGGAAGTCGGCGCCCGTGACGTGGGGCACCTCGCCCTTGTTGGGGCCGACGCCGAGGTTGACCGAGGGCTCCCGGAAGTAGATCGGCTTCAGCTGCGCGTGGATGTCGGTGACGTGGATCAGGGTGAGGTTGCCGAAGGTATCGAACTCGAGGAGCTGCTCCTGGGTCAGCGCCTGCTGGGCCGCGAGCCGGGCCCAGTTGCCGAAACCGGACGTGCCGAGGAGGGCGGAAGCGGCCATGCCGACCTGGAGGAAATCGCGGCGGGAGATCATCGGAGCCTCATTGAATTACTACACATGCGCATAAGTGCATTTGTCATGGACAGAAAGGCCCGCGCGCCGGTTGGACGCGCGGGCCGTTGACTTAGTTGCGGACCGAGGGGCCCTCGACCGAGAGGCCGTTGCCGCGCGAGGCGACGTAGAGCTCCAGCGCGATGAACTCGGGGCTGCCGACGGCGAAGGTTTCGGCCATCGTGTCACGGATGCAGCCGCGGAAGCGATCGTGCACCGAGTTCAGCTTGGTGTTCTTCAGCCGGTAGGTCGGGAAGCCGTTGATCTGGCCCTGGCTCAGGTGGTCGGCCCGGATCATGTTGCCCCAGTTGTCCTCGTGGCAGTTCGCGCAGGCCAGCTCGAGCTGGCCGTAGCGGGTGTAGTAGATCTCCTTGCCCTGCTCCCAGACGGACTGGGCAGGGCCGTCGATCGCCACGTTCACGGGCGTGCCGCGCGAGACGTAGGCCATGAGCGCCATCATGTCGGTCATGTCGCCACCACCGTAGCTCCATTCCTCGGCGCCCATGCGGGTGGTACGGCAGTCGTTCACCTGCATCTCGAGGGTTCGGACTTCGCCGGCCCCCTCGTTCCACTTGGGATAGACCGCCTTCACGCCCGCCAGCTCCTCGGGGGAGTTGTGGCAGTCGGCACAGGACTTGCCCTCGGAGCCGTCCGCCGTGGCGAAGGCTGCCTGGGCACTTTCGACGCCGATCATGCCGGGGTTGTCGAAATCGTCCATCTCCATGGCCTGGGTCTCGTCGGACCGGAACCGCCAGCCGGAGTAGATGGTGTCCACCACGCCCTCGAGATGGTCGGGCGCGGGGGCTTCGGTAGTGATCTCGATCTCGCCGTTGATGGTGAGCTGGTCCTCGTCGGGACCGGCGCTGGCCGTGACCGCGAATGCGGACACGGCAGCTGCAACGGCCAGATAGCTTGCGCTTTTCTTGCTAGCTTTTTTCACGCTTCCCTCCCTAAGAGCGCAGATGTCAGTGGTCAGCTGACAGTGATTTCCTGCGTGTCGGTGTAGGTCGACCCGTCGTCATCCTGCCAGGTGAACTCGAATGTCCCGCTCTCGGGCACGGTGGCCTCGAATTCGAAATACGGGTTGGTCGAGATCGCGGGCTCCATCTTCACGTCGATCACGGTCTCGCCGTTGAAGGTGCAGGTGAAGTGGTTGATGATCGAGCGCGGGATCGGGTTGCCGTCGCCGTCCTTGCGCTGGCCGCTCTCCATCGGATGCGAGATCAGCGTCTTGATCGTGACGGCCTCGCCGGCGGAGGCGGTTTTCGGGACTTTGACCCGGGGTTTGACACCAGATGCCATGTTTTAGGTCTCCTCTATCTCTATGCCTCAGCCGCCGCAGCCGCCGATGGTGACTTTCACGGTTGCCGATGCCTGCTTGAAGCTGCCATCGGGCATTTTCGCCACGGCGATCACGTCCTGCGTCTTGGCGAGGCGGATGCGGGTGGAACCGGCCTGAGCCGCGGCCAGGGGGCCGAAGGTGAAGGTGGCGACGGCGGGCGTGGGGTTGCCCGTGGCCAGCACCATGATGCTCTCGGCGCCTTCGGCCGACACGCCGATCGGAACGGTGTTGCCGTTCTCGGCGATCTCGGGCGCGTCGATGTTGACGCCGCCGTCGGCGGGCGTCGCGCCGCCGGTGAAGGCGGAGATCGCGTCTGCCACGGCATCGGCCATGGCGGGCATGGGCAGGGTGGCGGCCAGAGCCGCGCCGGCGCCCAGGAACAGGGTGTCTCGTCTGCTAAGGTTCATCAAAAGCCTCCTTTGCGGCCCGTCGCATGGGCCGGTACGTCTCGGTTCATTCGTCCTTCAGCGTCATCAGGAAGGCGACGACATCCTCGACTTCCTCCGCGGTCAGAAGTGGTTTGATTTCGCCTTCAGCGGCCTTGCCGGTGAAGCCGTTGCCCGGGCGGATATGGCCCTCGGTCTTGTAGAACGACGGCATCATCGTGCCCTCGAAGGTCTTCTTGGCGTTCGCCACGATCCCGCGCAGCTCGGCTTCGGTCCAGCGGCTGGCCGCGCCGTCGAGCGGCGGGCCGATCTCGCCCTGGAAGGCCAGCTCGGGCAGCGCGCCGATCTGGTGGCAGGCAACACAGTTGCCCGCGCCCTTGTTCATCAGCACCGCGCCGTTCTCGACGTTGCCGGGGGTGCCGGTCAGCGAGCCCTCTACCGCGCCGTATTCATCATAGGCGACGGCGGTGGGTACGATGGTTTCAGCCCAGGCCGCGGTGCAGAGCACGGATGCGGCGGCGATCGCTCCAAGCGTCTTTTTCATGATCCCTCCCTTGGGTGGCCGGGCTTTTCGACCCGCTACCTTTGTCGGCATACGGTAGCGCACAACCGGGTGCCACCGCAATATCAAATTCATTTACGTGAATTATTGATTATGTTGCACTGCAGCATTGGCCTCAGCCCTGCTGCTCGGCGAACTTGCGGGCGTGATATTTCTGAAAGGGTTCATCGCCTTCGTAGCCCTTTTCCAGCACCCAGTTGAGCAGGTTGATCGTGGTCCATTTGCCGAAGGCTCCGGGCATGGTGACGACCGCGGCCTGGGCGGCCGTCTGATCTTCGGACACAGATTCGGGGAAGAAGAGAATCGTCGGGGTGAAGAGCGCGTTCCAGCGGCCGACGGCATCCTTCTCGGGCATGGCCTCGCCGTCGAAGTCCACCACCTCGACGTCACCGAACATGTTGAGCTGCACGACGAAGAAGTTCTCCTCGATGAGCTGTTTCACCGCCGGGTCGGAGAACACCTCCTCGTGCATCTTCTTGCAGTAGATGCAGCCGCGCTGCTCGATGATGACCATGAAGCGCTTGCCCTCGTCGTTGGCCTCGGCGAGGTCGTCCTGCATGTCCTTGAAGGTATCGCGGAACCAGGGCTCCTTGTGGAGCCCGTCGTCGCCAAGCTCGGCGGCATGGGTGGCAGTGGCCATCAGCAGGGCGGCGAAGAGGGTGAGCAGGCGTTTCATGGGTGTCTCCCGTGGCTAGCTGGTGAAGGCCGGGAACTTCTCGATCAGCCACCAGGCGATGGCGTTGACGGTCCCGGTGAGAATTAGGACGGCGAAGAGGATCAGCAAGGCGCCCATGACCTTCTCCATCTTGCCGAGGTGCTTCCGGAAGTTGCCGGCGAACTGCATGAAGGGCGCGGTGAAGAGGGCGGCGATGATGAAGGGCAGCACCATGCCGGCGCCGAAGACGTTGACCATGAGCAGCCCGCGCCAGGCGGTCTCGTCGGTGGAGGCCATCATGAAGACGCCGGTCAGCACGCCGCCGACGCAGGGCGTCCACCCGGCCATGAAGGCGAGGCCGACGAGGTAGGACGACCAGATCGTCATGTTCGAGGTGTCGCCCGCCTCCATCTGGAACGAGCGGTCGAGCAGGCCGATGCGGAAGACGCCGAGGAAGTGGAGGCCCATGATCAGCACGAGGATGCCGGCGGCGTAGCGGAAGTAGTCGATATAGGTCTTGAACAGCTCGGAGATGGCGAAAGCCCCGGCGCCGAGGATGGCGAAGACGGTCATCATCCCCAGCGAGAACATGATCGCCGAGGCGATCAGCCGGAGCCGCGCGCCGCGCGCCAGGGTGCCGTCGGCCGAGATTTCGCCCATGCTGACGCCGGCCATGTAGGACAGGTAGAACGGCACGATCGGCAGCACGCAGGGCGAGAAGAACACGATGATCCCGCCGATGAAGGCACTCCAGATGCCGACGTCGAACAACATGGCTTCCCTCCCTGGTACACGCCCTTGTCTCGGTCGCATTATCATATTATGTTTGTTGAATGGAACGTCAATCGGGATCGGTGCCCTTGCGGCTGGCGACTCTCCTCCTGACCTTCACCCTTGCGGTCCTGCCCTTGGCGGCACGGGCCGAAACGGTGCTTGTCATGGTGGAGGAGCATGGCTGCGCGTGGTGTGCGCGCTGGAACAAGGAAATCGGCCCGGTCTACGAGAAGACCGCCGAGGGCCGTGCCGCGCCGCTGCGCCGCGCGCTGATCGGCGCCCCGCCCGAAGACATCGACTTTGCCCGCGGCCTGCACTTCACCCCCACCTTCGTGCTGGTGCGCGACGGCGTGGAGCTGGGCCGGATCGAGGGCTACCCCGGCGAGGATTTCTTCTGGGGGCTGCTGGGGCAGCTGATGGAACAGAACGACGTGGCGCTGCCTGCGCCCGCCGCGACACAGGGCGAGACCGGCTGAGCGCCGGAGATGCAAGAGACGAGACAGGACGCGAGATGGCACCCGAGGGAACGACGCAGATGCTGGATCAGAAACCGAACCTGCCGGTGTTCGACAAGAACATGTGCGCCGAGGACATGGACCGGATGGTGGCCAATGCCACGGCCGCGGCGAACTTCCTCAAGGCGATCAGCCACGAGGGGCGGCTGATGATCCTGTGCCACCTCGCGACGGGCGAGAAGACGGTGACCGAGCTGGAAGAACTGCTCTCGGCCCGGCAGGCCGCCGTTTCGCAGCAGCTTTCGCGGCTGCGGCTGGAGGGCCTGGTCACGCCGCGCCGTGACGGCAAGGCGATCTATTACAGCTTGGCAGACGACCGTCCGAAGCGGATGATGGAAGTCGTCTACGAGATGTTCTGCAAGGACGGCTGAGCCGCGCCTTGCCTGCGTCCGGGGCCTGGGGAGGAGAGCCGGGTGTTCGACACTGTTCTTGACCGGATTGGCGATGCCAATGCCGTGGCCTTCGTGGGGCTCGTCGGGGGCATCCTGCTCGGCCTCGCCGCGCGGGTGGGCCGCTTCTGCACGCTCGGCGCCATCGAAGACCTGCTCTATGCCGCCGACAGCCGCCGGTTGCGGATGTGGGCGCTGGCCATCGGCACGGCGATCATCGGCGTCGCGCTGGCGCGCGCGGGCGGCGGGTTCGACCCTGCCGACACGCTCTACCTCTCCCGCGTCTGGACCCCGCTGGGCAGCATCGTCGGCGGGCTGATGTTCGGCTACGGCATGGCGATCGCCGGCAACTGCGGCTATGGCGCGCTGGCGCGGCTGGGCGGGGGCGACCTGCGCGGGTTCATCATCGTGCTGGTGATGGGGCTTTCGGCCTATGCGGTTCTCTCCGGGCCACTGGCGCGGCTGCGGGTCTGGCTGTTCCCGGTGGAAGACATGGCCGTGGCGCCGCAGGGCTTTGCCGACAGCCTCTCCACCCTTTCCGGCATCTCGCCCGTTACCCTGGCGCTGACGATCGGGGTGATGATCCTTCTCCTGGGTCTGTCGAGCCGCGAGATGCTGCGCTCGCCAAGGCACATCGCCTGGGGCATCGTGGTGGGGATTGCGGTGGTCTCGGGCTGGATCGGCACCACCTGGGTGGCCACCACCGGCTTCGACGGTGAACGGATCACCACGCACACCTTCTCGCAGCCTCTGGGCGACACGATCTTCTGGGTGATGACGGCGAGCGGCAACACCCTGAGCTTCAGCGTTGGCTCCGTTGCCGGCGTTCTCGTCGGCGCTTTCGCCGGCTCGCTCTTCAAGGGGCACTTCCGCTGGGAGGCCTGCGAAGACCCGCGCGAGCTGAAGCGGCAGATGGCCGGCGCGGCCCTGATGGGGCCGGGCGCAATTCTCGCGGTGGGCTGCTCGGTGGGACAGGGGATCAGCGCCTTCTCGGTGCTGGCCTGGTCGGCGCCGGTGACCTTCGCCGCGATCTTCGCGGGCGCGGCGCTGGGGCTCCGGCAGCTCATTTCGGGCTTCCACACGGCGCGGGGATAGCCGACAACTCCGCTCATGACAGAACAGAGCGGCGCGCGCCGGATCGCGATCATCGGGATGGGGCCGAGGGGCCTGGGAGCGGCGGAGGCGCTGGCGGCGCGCGTGCCCGATGCGCGGGTCGATGTGTTCGACCCGGTTCAGCCCTGGGGGGCAGGGCCGAACTTTTCACCGGACGAGAGCGAACTCTGCCTGCTGAACCTGCCGATCCGCGCGGTGCGGATCGACGGCGGGGCCTTCGGCGACTGGCTCGGCGCGGAGGATGACGAGGCCTTCCCGCCGCGGGCGGACCTGGGGCGGTTCTTCGCGGCGCGATTCGAGGAGCTGGCCGCGCGGCTGAAGCCGGTGATGCACGCCGCCAAGGTTGAGGCGCTGGAGCATGGGGACGAGGGCTGGTGGCTGCAGGCGGGCGGCGCGCACGGGCCCTTCGACGAGGTGCTGCTGACCCAGGGCCAGCCGCAGAGCGCGCCCGACGATCAGCTGGCCGAGTGGAAGGCGCACGCGGAAGAGCACGACTTGCCGTTGCGCCCGGCCTACCCGGGCGAGGCGCTGCGGAAGGCGGCGGAAGGCTGGGCTGGCCAGGTGGTGGGCGTGCGCGGGCTCGGGCTTTCGACGCTCGACGTGATGCGGCTGCTGACGCTGGGCCAGGGCGGGCGGTTCGAGGACGGCGAATACCTGGCCTCGGGGCGGGAGCCGGCGCGGATCGTGCCCTTCTCGCTCGACGGCCACGCGCCAGCGCCCAAGCCCGTGGATGCCGAGGTGGACGCGCGGTTCGACCCGCTGGAGGCGGAGACGGAGGCCTTTGTCGCCGGGCTGGCGGAGGCCGTGGGCATGGCGGCGGAGGCGGCGCTGGAGCGGGTCTGCGCCACGCTGGAGGCGCCGGTGGCGCGGCTGGCTGGGGTGCGCGAGGCGGAGGTGCGCGACTGGCTGGCGCAGGAGCGCGACAGGCCGGGCAGCCAGGAGACGCGCGAGGCAATCGAGGCGCTGGTGTCTCACATGGCGATGGCGCGGGGCGCCGCGCCGGACGTGGGCTACGCGCTGGGGCAGCTCTGGCGGAAATGGCAGGACGAGTTGCGGCAGGGCTTCAACCCGGCGCGGATGGCGCCGGAAACCGCCGCCGCGCTGCTGCACTTCGACGACGGGCTGAAGCGGTTCTCCTACGGGCCGCCGCTGCGCTCGGCCGAGGAGCTTCTGGCGCTGATCCGGGCGGGCATGGTGGACCTGCGCGCGGTGGATCACCCCGACATCCGGCTGGTGGAGGACGGCTGGGTGCTGGATGGCGATGCGGCGACGCTGAAGGCCGCGGCGATGGTGGACGCGGTGCTGCCCTCCCCTGCCCTCGCTCCGGTGACCGACCCGGCCCTTGTCGGGCTGCGCGATGCGGGCTGGCTGCACGCGGTGGCCGAGGGGCTGGGCGCGGCCACCGCGGCGGACGGGCAGGCGCTGACGCGCGACGGGCGCCCTGCCCCCGGCCTCGCGGTGCTGGGGCGGATGGCCTCGGGCAGCGTGATCGCCGTGGATTCGATCCACGACTGCTTCGGCGCGGCGGCGGATCGCTGGGCCGAAGGCGTGGCGCGGCGGAGCGCGCGCTAGGCGGCCGGCCGCGTCGGGGGCCTTTGGCGCAACTCCCCACTTGGCGGCGTGGCGGGGCTTGGGTAGACCGGGCATCCGACCAGCAGGAGAACGCCCTTGGACCAGACCGCCGACCGCATCGCCCGCACCATCGCCACCGAGATCGCCGCCAGCGAGAGGCAGGTCGCCGCCGCCGTGGCGCTGCTCGACGAGGGCGCGACCGTGCCCTTCATCGCGCGCTACCGGAAGGAGGCCACCGGCGGGCTCGATGACACCCAGCTCCGCACGCTGGGCGACCGGCTGACCTACCTGCGCGAGATGGAGCAGCGGCGGGCGGCGATCGTCGAGTCGATCAAGGGCCAGGGCAAGCTGACCGACGAACTGGCGCGGAGCATCGCGCAGGCCGAGACGAAGGCGGCGCTGGAAGACATCTACCTGCCCTACAAGCCCAAGCGCCGGACCAAGGCGATGATCGCGCGGGAGAACGGGCTGGAGCCGCTGCTGCGCGCGATCCTCGAGGACCGGCGTGCCGACCCAAAGGCGCTGGCAGAGGGCTACCTGGGCGAGGCAGTGGAAACCCCCGCCGCGGCGCTGGAGGGCGCGCGGGACATCCTGGCCGAGGAGCTCTCGGAGAACGCGGCGCTGCTGGGCCGGTTGCGCGAGTTCATGCAGCGCGAGGCGCTGGTGACGGCGCGCGTGGTGCCGGGCAAGGAGACCGAGGGCGTGAAGTTCTCGGACTACTTCGACCACTCCGAGGCCTGGGCCACGATCCCGTCGCACCGGGCGCTGGCGATCCTGCGGGCGGCGAAGGAGGAGGTCGTCACCATCAACATCGCGCCGGAGCCGGAGACGGGGCCGGAACGGGCGCAGGGGATCATCTGCGCCGAGATCGGCATTCATGGCGACGGGCCGGGCGATTCCTGGCTGCGCGAGGCGGCGGCCTGGACGTGGCGGATCAAGCTGTCGCTCAGCATGTACCTCGACCTGATGGGCGACCTGCGGCGGCGGGCGCATGAGGAGGCGATCGCCGTCTTCGCCCGCAACCTGCGCGACCTGCTCCTGGCGGCGCCCGCGGGCAGCAAGCCGACGCTGGGGCTCGACCCGGGCATCCGCACCGGCGTGAAGGCAGCCATCGTGGACGCCACCGGCAAGCTGGTGGAGACGGCCACGCTCTACCCCTTCCAGCCGAAGATGGACCTGCGCGGCGCGCAGGCGTGGATCGCCGCGGCGGTGAAGCGCCACGGGATCGAGCTGATCGCCATCGGCAACGGCACAGCGAGTCGCGAGACCGAGCGGATGGTGGCCGAGGTGCTGAAGATGATCGAGGGCAGGAAGCCGATGAAGGTCGTCGTCTCGGAGGCGGGCGCCAGCGTCTATTCCGCCTCGGAGCTGGCGGCGAAGGAATTTCCCGACCTCGACGTGAGCCTGCGCGGCGCCGTCAGCATCGCGCGGCGGCTGCAGGATCCGCTGGCCGAGCTGGTAAAGGTGCCGCCGGAGAGCATCGGCGTGGGGCAGTACCAGCATGACGTCGACCAGCGCCGCCTGACGCAGGCGCTGGAGGGGGTGGTCGAAGACGCGGTGAACGCCGTGGGCGTGGACCTGAACATGGCCTCCGCGCCGCTGCTGGCCCATGTCGCGGGCCTCAGCCCCTCGGTCGCCGCCGCCATCGTGGCCCACCGCGACCTGCACGGCGCCTTCGCCACGCGCGCGGCGCTGCTGAAGGTGGCGGGGCTCGGGCCGAGGGCCTTCGAGCAATGCGCGGGCTTCCTGCGCATCCGCAACGGTGCGGAGCCGCTCGATGCCTCCTCGGTGCACCCCGAGGCCTATGACGTGGCACGCCGGATCGTCGGCGCCTGCGGGCGGGACATCCGCGACATCATGGGCCGCCCCGAGGCGCTGAAGGGCGTGCGGGCGGAAGAGTTCGTGAGCGAGAGCTTCGGCCTGCCCACGGTGCGCGACATCCTCGACGAGCTGGCCAAGCCCGGTCGCGACCCGCGCCCCGAGTTCAAGACCGCGGCCTTTGCCGACGGGGTGGAGGACATCAAGGATCTGAAGCCGGGGATGACGCTGGAGGGCACGGTGACCAACGTGGCGGCCTTCGGCGCCTTCGTGGATATCGGCGTGCACCAGGACGGGCTTGTACACGTGAGCCAGCTCGCGGACCGCTTCGTGAAGGATCCGCACGAGGTGGTGAAGGCGGGCGACGTTGTGCGGGTGCGGGTGACCGAGGTGGACATTCCGCGCAAGCGCATCGGCCTGACCATGCGCAAGGAGGGCGGCGAGAAGCCCGCGCCCCGGGAGAAGCAGGCCGTGCGGGGGCCGGGCAAGGGCGGCAAGCCCGGTGGAGCGCCGAAGGGTGGCCCGCAGAGGGGCGGCCCGGGCAAGGGCGGAGACCGGGGCAAGCCCGCTTCGCAGGGCGCGCTCGGCGCGGCGCTCAGTGCCGCGATGAAGGGCAAGTGAGGCACCGGGCCCGGCACGCCCGGTGACCCGAAATCCTGCGGCGGCCGGCAGCGGCCGCCCGGCGCATCACGTTTGGGCGGATGGCCTTGACTGTGGTTGGCGCGGACGAAACAACAGGCGCAGTGCGACCCGAGGGCCAGACATGAAATTTCGCTTCCCCATCGTGATCATCGACGAAGATTTCCGCTCGGAGAACACCTCCGGCCTGGGGATCCGCGCCCTTGCGCAGGCCATCGAGGCCGAGGGCTTCGAGGTGCTCGGCGTCACCAGCTACGGTGACCTGTCGCAGTTCGCGCAGCAGCAGAGCCGGGCATCGGCCTTCGTGCTGTCGATCGACGACGAGGAGTTCAGCCCCGGGCCCGATCTCGATCCTGCGGTGGTGAACCTGCGGCATTTCATCGAAGAGGTGCGCTGGAAGAACGCCGACGTTCCGATCTACGTCTACGGCGAGACGAAGACCTCGCGCCACCTGCCGAACGACATCCTGCGCGAGCTGCACGGCTTCATCCACATGTTCGAGGATACGCCCGAGTTCGTGGCCAAGCACGTGATCCGGGAGGCGAAGAGCTACCTGGAATACATCCAGCCGCCGTTCTTCAAGGCGCTGCTCGACTATGCCGAGGATGGCTCCTACTCGTGGCATTGCCCGGGGCACTCGGGGGGCGTGGCCTTCCTGAAGTCGCCCATCGGGCAGATGTATCACCAGTTCTACGGCGAGAACATGCTGCGGGCCGACGTGTGCAACTCGGTGGAGGAGCTGGGCCAGCTGCTCGACCACAACGGCGCCATCGGGGAATCGGAGAAGAACGCGGCGCGGATCTTCAACGCCGATCACTGCTTCTTCGTCACCAACGGCACTTCGACCTCGAACAAGATGGTCTGGCATCACACCGTGGCCCCCGGCGACGTGGTGGTGGTGGATCGCAACTGCCACAAGTCGATCCTGCATTCGATCATCATGACCGGCGCGGTGCCGGTCTTCCTGAAACCCACGCGCAACCATTGGGGCATCATCGGGCCGATCCAGAAATCGGAGTTCGAGCCCGAGGCGATCAAGGCGAAGATCCGGGCCAACCCGCTGCTGGCCGATTACGATGCCGATGAGGTGAAGCCGCGGATCATGAGCCTCACCCAGTCGACCTATGACGGCGTGCTCTACAACACCGAGGTGGTGAAGGGCCTGCTCGACGGCTACGTGGAGAACTTGCATTTCGACGAGGCCTGGCTGCCGCACGCGGCCTTCCA
>CAYVQK010000100.1:11436-13194 GCA_964454145.1 uncultured Oceanicola sp.
TTCCACCCCTTCTATGGCAGCTACCACGCGATGGGGAAGAAGCGGGAGCGCACCCAGCACTCCGTGACATACGCCACGCAATCGGTGCACAAGCTACTTGCGGGGATCAGCCAGGCGAGCCACGTGCTGGTGCAGGACGCGCAGGACACCCGCCTCGACAGGCATCTCTTCAACGAGAGCTACCTGATGCACACCTCCACCTCGCCGCAGTATTCGATCATCGCCTCCTGCGATGTGGCCGCGGCGATGATGGAGCCGCCGGGCGGCACGGCGCTGGTGGAGGAGAGCCTCGACGAGGCGCTCGATTTCCGCCGCGCGATGCGCAAGGTCGACGAGGAATACGGCAACGACTGGTGGTTCCAGGTCTGGGGGCCCGACGCGCTGGCCGAGGAGGGCATCGGCCGTGCCCGCGACTGGGAACTCAAGAAGACCGACAGCGAAGGCGTGGAAAGCTCGGGCGAAGACGCCTGGCACGGCTTCGGCGACATGGCGCGCGGGTTCAACATGCTGGACCCGATCAAGGCCACCATCATCACGCCCGGCCTCAACATCGACGGCTTCTTCGCAGAGACGGGCATTCCGGCCTCGATCGTGTCGAAGTATCTCACCGAGCATGGCGTGGTTGTGGAGAAGACCGGGCTCTACTCGTTCTTCATCATGTTCACCATCGGCATCACCAAGGGCCGGTGGAACACCCTTCTGGCCGCGCTGCAGCAGTTCAAGGACGACTACGACCGCAACCAGCCGCTCTGGCGGGTGATGCCGGAGTTCTGCGCCGCGCAGCCGCGCTACGAGAAGATGGGGCTGAACGACCTCTGCCAGCACGTCCACGCGCTCTATGCCAAATATGACGTCGCGCGCCTCTCGACCGAGATCTACCTGTCGGACCACCACCCGGCGATGACGCCCTCGGAAGCCTTCGCCCATATCGCGCGGCGAAAGACCGAGCGGGTGGCGATCGACGACCTCGAGGGGCGGATCACCACGAGCCTCGTCACGCCCTACCCGCCCGGCATTCCGCTGCTGATCCCCGGAGAGGTGTTCAACGGCAGGATCGTGGACTACCTGCGCTTCAACCGCGCCTTCTCGCGCGAGTGCCCGGGCTTCGAGACCGACATTCACGGGCTGGTGGCCGAGACCGGTGAAGACGGGCTGACCCATTACTTCGCGGATTGCGTGGCGACCTGAGCAAGCACCTCTCGCTGCGGACTGTCGTACGGGCCTGCTTTGCAGGGCCGGGGGAGGCCTGTGTCGGCTGACGAAGCCGGGCTTCAGCAGGGATACCGCCGAAGAACGACGGTCTGTTTGCCGGCCCGGGATTCCATGCATCCAGCACTAATTCTTGCAATGTGCGGAACACTGTTCCACCCTGCAGGGGATCTTCGGGCCCGACACCTCCCGGTGTCCGGCTTGCTCGCAAGGTCTCGAAAGGGAGGAGAATCATGAAAAGACTGACATCGCGCCGCGGCGCGCTCAGAACACTTGCGACCGCGGGTGCGGCGGGGCTTGCAGCGCCGCACATCGCCTCGGCGCAGGGAAACACCACCACATGGCGCATCCAGACATCCTGGCCCGGCGGGGCGGGACTTCAGGTGTTCAAGGACTGGTGCGCGACGATCCAGGAGAAGACCGGCGGCGAGCTGGCCTTCCAGCCGTTCGGCGCGAATGACGTGGTGGGCGACTTCCAGCTCTACGACGCGGTGAAGAACGGCGTGCTGGAGGCGGTGAACCCCTTCACCATCTACGCGCAGGGCATCA
>CAYVQK010000101.1:0-12979 GCA_964454145.1 uncultured Oceanicola sp.
CGGGTCTGGCCAAGACCAAGCTGGTGACGACGCTCGGCACCGTGCTCGGACTGTCAGCCGCCCGCGTGCAGTTCACGCCTGACCTGATGCCGTCGGACATTCTCGGCTCGGAAGTGATGGACCAGGAGGAAAACGGCCGCCGCGCCTTCCGTTTTGTCCCCGGACCGGTCTTCTGCCAGCTTCTGATGGCCGACGAGATCAACCGCGCCTCGCCGCGCACCCAGTCGGCCCTGCTCCAGGCGATGCAGGAGAAGGAGGTCACGGTCGGCGGCCAGCACAGGGTGCTCGCCAAGCCGTTCCACGTGCTCGCCACCCAGAACCCGATCGAGCAGGAGGGCACCTATCCGCTGCCCGAGGCCCAGCTCGACCGCTTCCTGGTGCAGATCGACGTGCATTACCCCGACCGCGACACCGAGCGCGACATCATCCTCGCCACCACCGGCGCGGAGGAGGCGAAGAGCCACCAGATCTTCTCGGCCGAAGAGCTGATCGCCGCCCAGGGCCTGCTGCGGCGGATGCCCGTGGGCGACAGCGTGGTGGAGCTGATCCTCGACCTCGTGCGCGCCTGCCGCCCCGAAGACCCGACCGCGCCGGAGCAGGTGCAGCGCTCGGTCAGCTGGGGCCCCGGCCCGCGCGCCGCGCAGGCGCTGATGATGACCGTCCGCGCCCGCGCGCTGCTGGAAGGCCGCCTGGTGCCCTCGGCCGAGGATGTTACCGCCATGGCCGCGCCGGTACTGACCCACCGCATGGCGCTCTCCTTCGCGGCCCGCGCGCGCGGCGAGGAGCTTTCTTCCGTGATCCGCGCCGTCGCCGAGAACGTCACCCGGGTGGAGGCGGCGGCTTGAGCCAACCCGCCTCCGTTCACCTCCATGCCGGCGTCGGGCGCGGGCTGCGCTCGAAGGCCGAGGGGCTGGCCGCCGCGCTGCCGCCGCTCCTGGCGGATGCCGAGCACTTGGCCCAGACCGTGCTGCTGGGGGCCCACGGGCGCCGGCGCAGCGGCATGGGCGACGAGTTCTGGCAGTATCGCCCCATGGCCATCGGTGACGAGGCCCGGATGATCGACTGGCGCCGCTCCGCCAAGTCCGACCAGCACTTCGTGCGCGAGAAGGAATGGCAGGCGGCGCAATCGGTGATGCTCTGGTGCGACGAGGCGATGTCGATGCGCTTCTCCGGTGCCCCCGGCAAGCGCCCCTCCAAGGCCGACCGGGGCCGGCTGCTGACGCTGGCCATCGCCGTGCTGCTGGTGCGGGGCGGCGAGCGCGTCGGCCTCGCCCGGCTCGACCAGCCGCCGCGCTCGGGCCCGTTGCAGCTCATCCGCATCGCCGATGCGCTGGGCGGGGCGATGGAGGCCGAGGAAAAGGCGCTGCCCGGCCCCGACTATGGCGCCCCGCGCGGCGACACCCTGCCGCTGCATTCGCGCGCCGTGTTCCTCTCCGATTTCATGGGCGATATCGACGCCGCCGAGACCGCGCTGGCCCGCGCCGCCGACCGGGGCGTGCGTGGCGCCATGCTGATGATCCTCGATCCGCAGGAGGAGGACTTCCCCTTCGACGGGCGCACCATCTTCGAGAGCATGGGCGGCAGCCTTGCCCATGAGACGAAGAAGGCCGGCGACCTGCGCAGCCGCTACCTCGACCGTCTCGCCGCCCGCAAGGACCGGCTGGAGCAACTGGCCCGCACCACCGGCTGGCAGTTCTCGACCCATCACACCGACAGCCCGGCCCAGACCGCGCTGCTGTGGATCTACGGTGCATTGGAGCATGGCCGCTGATGTTCGCGATCGGTCCCATAGGCTTCACCGCACCGCTGCTGCTCTGGGCGCTCGTGGTGCTGCCGGTGCTCTGGCTGCTGCTGCGCGCGGTGCCGCCCGCGCCGATCCGCCGCCGCTTTCCCGGCGTGGCGCTGCTGCTGGGGCTGGAGGACGAGGACAGCCAGACCGACCGCACACCCTGGTGGCTGCTGCTGCTCAGGATGCTGGCGATTGCCGCCATCATCATCGGCTTCGCCGGCCCGGTGCTCAACCCCGAGCAACGCCGCGAGGGCACCGGCCCGCTGCTGATCGCGCTCGATGGCGGCTGGGCCGATGCGCGCGACTGGCCGGGCCGGATGGCCCGGATCGAAGGGCTGCTGACCGATGCCGCCGCCGCCGACCGTCCCGTGGCCGTCGTCTCGCTCACCGCGCTGCCCGCGCCGGGCGAGCTGCCGATGCTCGCCGCCGCCGCCTGGGGCCCGCGCCTTGCCGGGCTCGAGCCCACCGCCTGGCCGCCCGAGAGCGGTGCGGCGCTGGAGTGGGTGGAGAGCCTTGGCGACGGCTTCGAGACCTACTGGCTGTCGGACGGCCTCGCCCATGAGGGCCGCGACGAGGTGCTTGCCGCCCTCGAGGACAAAGGCCCGGTGACGGTGTTCGAAAGCCCGCGCCGCCCGCTCGGCCTGCGGCCCGCGCGCTTCGAGGACGGGCAGGTGCGGCTCACCGTGCTGCGCCCCGACGAGACCGCCGCGCAGACCGCCACCGTGCTGGCCTATGGCCGTGACCCGTCCGGCACCGAGCGGGTGCTGGCCCGCGCCGAGGCGGAGTTCGAGGCGCAATCGACCGAGGCCGAGGTGGCGCTGGTGCTGCCCGCCGAGCTGCGCAACCGGGTCACCCGCTTCGAGATCCAGGCCGCGCGGGGCGCCGGGGCTGTCACGCTGACCGACGACGGGTTGCGCCGCCGCGAGGTCGCTCTGATCGCCGGCCGCGAAGACCGCGAGGGGCTGGAGCTGCTCTCGCCGCTGCACTACCTGCACCGTGCGCTGGAGCCCACCGCCGACATCGTCGAGGGCACGCTGCCCGATATCCTGCTCGCCAACCCCGACGCGATCATCTTCGCCGACGTGGCCGACCTGCCCGCCGCCGAAGAGGAAGATCTGCTGGCTTGGGTCGACGAGGGCGGGATGCTGCTGCGCTTCGCCGGGCCGCAGCTTGCGGCCTCGGACGTGAGCCGCAACGAGGAAGACCCGCTGATGCCGGTGCGCCTGCGCGAGGGCGGCCGCTCCGTGGGTGGCGCGATGAGCTGGGGCGAGCCCAAGGCGCTGCGTCCCTTCCCCGAAAGCTCGCCGTTCTACGGCCTCGCCCTGCCCGATGACGTGAACGTCACCGCGCAGGTCATGGCCCAGCCCGACCCCGACCTCGCCGACCGGGTGATCGCCTCGCTGGCCGACGGCACGCCGCTTGTGACGCGCAAGCGGGTGGGGCAGGGGTCCGTGGTGCTCTTCCACGTCACCGCCAATGCCGAATGGTCCTCGCTGCCGCTCTCGGGCCTTTTCGTGCAGATGCTGGAGCGGCTGGCGATCTCGACCCGCCCCACCACGCCCGAGGCGGGTGAGCTGGAGGGCACCGTCTGGACGCCCGAGCGCGTGCTCGACGGCTTCGGCGGGGTGCAGGATGCGGGCACGCTGCCGGGCGTGGAGGGCGCCGACCTTGGCGCCGCGCTGGTGGGCGATGCGCCGATCGGCCCGGCGATGCGCCCCGGGCTCTATGCCGGGGAAGACCGGCTGATCGCGCTCAACGTGCTGGGGCAGGAGGCGGTGCTGGAGCCGGTCGTCTGGCCCGCGCGCATCCCCGTGGAAGGGCTCGCCGTGAGCCGGGAGACGGCGCTGAAGGGCTTCGTGCTCTCTGCCGCCCTTTTGGCGCTGGCGCTCGATATCATCGCTTCGCTCTGGCTCGGGGGCCGGCTGTTCTCGCCGCGGGCGCGGCGGGCCTCGACCGTCGCGGCGCTTGTCGCCGCGCTCTTCGCCGGGATGCCGGATCAGGCGCAGGCGCAATCGGAGGGTCAGGCCGACGAGGAAGCGGAGATCTTCGCGCTCGACGCCACCACCGAGGTGGTGCTGGCCCATGTGATGACCGGCGACCCGAGCCTCGACAACGTGGCCCAGGCCGGCCTGCGCGGGCTGTCGGACACGCTCTTCCGCCGCACCTCGATCGAACCCGCCGAGCCCATCGCGGTCAACCTCGAGACCGACGAGCTGGCCTTCTTCCCTTTCCTCTACTGGCCGGTGAATGCCAACCAACCCGTGCCCTCCGCCGAGGCCTATGCCAAGCTCAACCGCTACCTGCGGACCGGCGGGATGATCCTCTTCGACACGCGGGACGCCGACATCGGCGGCTTCGGCGCGGCCACGCCGGAGGGCCGGAAGCTGCAGGAACTGGCCCGACCGCTCGACATTCCGCCGCTCGAACCGATCCCGATGGATCACGTGCTCACCCGCACCTTCTACCTGCTGCAGGATTTCCCCGGCCGCTGGGCCAGCCGCGACGTCTGGGTCGAGGCCGCGCCGCCCGATGCCGAGGTGGTCGAGGGCATGCCCTTCCGCAACCTCAATGACGGGGTGACGCCGGTGGTGATCGGCGGCAACGACTGGGCGGCGGCCTGGGCGGTGGAGAACAACGGCGCGGCGATGTTCCCGGTGGGCCGCGGCTACGCAGGCGAGCAGCAGCGCGAGATCGCCTACCGCTTCGGGGTGAACCTGATCATGCATGTGCTCACCGGCAACTACAAATCCGACCAGGTCCACGTGCCTGCGCTGCTCGACAGGCTGGGCCAATGATGAACGCCGACAGCATCATCTTCGCCCCGCACCTGCCGTGGATCGTGCTCTACGTCGCCACGGCGCTCACCGCGCTGCTCCTCGTGCTCGCCGTCTGGCGCGGGCTGGCCGGCTGGTGGCTGCGGGCGCTGGCCGCCGTGGCGCTGCTGGTGGCGCTGGCCAACCCCTCGCTGCAACAGGAAGAGCGCAACCCGCTCTCCGACATCGTGCTGGTGCTGGTGGATGAAAGCAGCTCGCAGGGCCTCTCGGACCGGACGGCGCAGACCGAAGACGCCCTCGAGCGCGTGCTGGCGCAGATCGCCGCCATGCCAGACACCGAGGCCCGCGTGGCCCGGGTGGGCGACGGCGAGGGCGACGAGGGCACCCGCGCCATGGCGGCGCTGTCGGAGGCGCTGGCCGAGGAGCCGCGCGCCCGGGTGGCGGGCGCCATCCTCATCTCCGATGGGCGCGTGCACGACATGGAGCGCGCGCCAGACCTGCCCGGCCCGCTACACCTGCTGATGACCGGCCATTCTACTGACTGGGACCGTCGCCTGGTGGTGCAGAACGCGCCCGCCTTCGGCATCCTCGGCGAGGAGATCACGCTGACGCTGATGATCGAGGATCAGGGCGACGTGCCCTCGGGCGCGGGCCGTGGCGCCACCGTGCCGCTCTCCATCGCCATCGACGGCGAGGAGCCGCGCACCTACGACGTGCCGGTGGGCGAGGAGCTGTCGCTGCCCGTCACGCTTTCGCACGGCGGCAAGAACGTGATCCAGTTCGTCACGCCCACGGCAGACGGCGAGCTGACCGACCGCAACAACGCCGCCGTCGTGCAGATCAACGGCGTGCGCGACCGGCTCCGCGTGCTGCTGGTGAGCGGCGAGCCGCACCCCGGCGAGCGGACCTGGCGCAACCTGCTGAAGTCGGACTCCTCCGTCGACCTGGTCCACTTCACCATCCTGCGCCCGCCCGAGAAGCAGGACGGCGTGCCGGTGAGCGAGCTTTCCCTCATCGCCTTCCCCACCCGCGAGCTCTTCATCGAGAAGATCGACGAGTTCGACCTGATCATCTTCGACCGCTACAAGCGCCGCGGCATCCTGCCCACGCTCTACCTCGAGAACATCCGCGACTACGTCGAGCGCGGCGGCGCGGTGCTGGTGGCGGCGGGGCCCGACTTCGCCAGCGCCGACTCGATCTATCGCTCCCCGCTGGGCGACATCATGCCCGCCTCCCCCTCGGCCCGCGTGCTCGAGGAGGGCTACCTGCCCGAGGTCACCGACCTCGGCGAGAAGCACCCGGTCACCGAAGGGCTCGAGGCGCTCTACCCCTCCGGCGAAGAAGGCCTGCCCGGCTGGGGCCGCTGGTTCCGCCTGGTGGATCTCATCCCCGGCGAGGGGCAGGTGGTGATGTCAGGTCTCGACGATCGCCCGCTTCTGGTGCTGCAGCGCCAGGGCGAGGGGCGTGTGGCGCTGATGGCCTCCGACCACGCCTGGCTCTGGTCGCGCGGCTTCGAGGGCGGCGGGCCGCAGCTCGAGCTGCTGCGGCGTCTGGCGCACTGGATGATGAAGGAGCCCGACCTCGAGGAAGAGAGCCTGACCGCCGACGCCGTGGGCCAGGAGATGACGATCACCCGCCGCACCCTGGGCGATGCGCCCGAGGATGTTGAGGTGACCGGCCCCGATGGCAGCGTCTACACCGTACCGCTGGAAGAGGTGTCGCCGGGGCTCTACCAGGGCGTCTTCGAGGGCCCTGACCTCGGGCTCTACCGCCTGGCCGAGGGCGACAAGACCGCCGTCGTGGCGCTCGGCCCCTCGGCCCCGAAGGAGTTCGAGGAAACCATCGCCACCGGCGAGGTGCTGGAGGCGGCGGTGGATGCCCGTCGCGGCGGGGTCATTCCGCTGGAAGAGGGCACTCCGGATATCCGGCAGGTCCGCGAAGGCCGGGTGGCCGCCGGGCGCGGCTGGGTCGGCATCACCCCGCGCGAGGCCTATGTGACGGCGGATGTGACGGTGATCCCGCTGGTGAACCCGCTGCTGTTCCTGCTGCTCGCCGCGCTGCTGACGCTGGGCGCCTGGCTGCTGGAAGGCCGGAAGGGCGCGCGCAAGGCGTAGGTCGGGACTTGTCCCGACACTCCCACCTCCGCTGACCCCCGACGGCTCTGCGCCGAGCCCCTACTCCACATGCCGCTTGAGCCGCGCCAGCGCATCCTCCCAGCCCCGCTCGAGCCGCGAGAGATGCCCCTGCGCCTCGGTCAGCGCCTCGGGCGCGAGTGAAAACAGCTTCTCGCGCCCCTGCCGTTCGGCCACCACCAGCCCGGAGGCCTCCAGCACGGCCAGGTGCTTCGTCGCCCCCTGCCGGGTCACCCCCAGCCCGTCCACCAGCCGCCCCAGCGGCAACGCCTCCACCCGGGAGAGGCGCCCCAGCAGCTCCAGCCGGATCGGGTCGCCCAGGGCGGCGAAGAGGCGGGCGGGGTCAGGCCTCGACATGGGTCTTGATGTTCTCCAGCTGGATCGTCCAGCCGCCCTCGTTGTCGGGATACTTCCGCTCGGCCACCTCGGCGGGAAGCGCGAGGAAGCCGCTCTCCACCACCGTCACCCGCGTGCCGTCCTGCTCGTCAGCCAGGGTGAAGGTGACGCGGGTCACCGGGGCGTCGGCTTCGGTCTCCTCCCCCGCCGGCCAGTCGAACACCAGCCGCTCCTGCGGGGTGATCTCGACCGGCTCGATCCAGAACGGCATCCCCTCGTGGCCATAGCCGGTGATCTCGGCCATCAGCCGCTCGCCCACCACGAAGGGCCCCTCGAAGCGGCAGCGGAACCAGGCGCCGAATTCCTTCTCGTCCGCCAGCGCCGCCCAGACGGCAGCGCGCGGGGCGGCGATGTAGGTTGATTTCTCGATGCTGTCTTTCATGATGCAACTCCTTGGTTGCATATGAACCTAGCAGCACCAACGCAAAAGGCAACCCTTGCGTTGCCTATCCCCCGTGCCACCACAGAGACAACCGCACCGCGTAGGGCGTTGGCGTCCAGGCGCCCGCCGGGTGGCCTGCGGCGCGCAGGGCGTCGGTGATCCAGGTGTTGCAGGTGCGGAAGAGATGAAACCGCCCCCGCGCCTCGAAGAATGCATCGGTGTCGCTGAACCCCGCGCCCGATACAGCCGCGCCGCGGCGGGTATCGACGATGAAGGCCAGCAGGGCCGCATACTGGCCGGGCGTCAGCGTGAGGCGCGGATAGTCGAACCCCGGCGGCAGCGCGCCATAGACCTCCACCCGCAGCACCGAGCCATCACCCGTCGCCGCCCGCAGCACGGTGGAGGCGGCCACGTCGGCATAGGTGCCCGCGGTGGTGTAGAACCCGGCGGAGCCCCAGCCCACCAGCACATGCGCCACCCCGGGCGCCTCCAGCGGCACGCCGCCCTCGGCCGCGAAGGCCAGCGCGGCGCGGGTCTCCCCGGTGGCGGGCAGCAGGAAATCATAGTGGATCGGCCCGGCGATCAGCCCCACCTCCACCGGCGCGCCCTCGCCCGGCGCCACCTCGGCCGCCCGGCCCGGGATCAGCCCGCCGAGGGCCGCCGCGACGATGTAGAGAAGGACCGCCGCAAGCAGCGCCAGCACGCCCCGGCCCATCGCACGCAGCATCCCCGCCCCCCGTCGTCCTGGTCCAATTCGGGAGCACGGTGCCACGGCACCTGCCGGGCGCCAAACGATAGTTGGACGGAGCCGACCCTATACCGCCGACTGAGCGGCGTGCATGAAGACGGCGATGAAGAAGAGGATCGAGGCGACGGCGACGAAGAAGTGCCAGATCGCGTTGTGAAAGCGCATCTGCCCCAGCAGCAGGAAGAGCGTGCCCGCCGAGTAGAGCGCGCCGCCCACCGCCATCAGCACGATGACGGGGGTGGAAGTGACGGCCAGCATATCCTGCCCGCCGATCAGCACAGCCCAGCCCATGACGAGGCACAGCCCGATGCCCACCACCGTGGGCCGGCGCGGCAGGGCGAAGTTGGCCACGGTGCCCACCACCGCGAGCACCCAGATGAACACCAGCAGCCCCTGTCCCGCCCCGGCCAGTAGCGCGAAAGGCGTATAGGTGCCCGCGATCTTCAGGTAGATCGCCGACTGGTCGAACCTGAGCAGCATCGCGCGCCACTCGGGGCGCGGCAGGTGGTTGTAGAGCAGCGAGCAGGTGAGCATGGCAATGAGCGTGCCGCCATAGATCGACACGCCGGTGATGCCCATCGCATCGCCACGCCAGACCGCCGTGAGGGTGATGAGCACCGGAACGGCCCCCACCGCCAGCGCCAGCGCCGCGATATGCACCCAGGCGTCCACCGCCAGCTCCGCACGGCTGTAGGGGCGGGAGGCGTGGGGCAATATCGCAGGGTCTGTCGGGTGTGTCATATCGCTAACCTATGGCCCCGCCGCGCCCCTGCAAGCGTAAACCCGCACGCCTAAGAAAACGTGACCGCCGCTGCACGATCATTGGGCACAGGACCAGAAGCCGCGGTATCCGCGCGTCGGTCCGTTCTCGATGCTGAAGGTCAGCGCGGCATCCGACCGGAAGCCCGCCTCGTCGCCCAGCGGCGCCACCTCCATCGCCAGGCCATCCGCCGTGAAGCGCCCGTCCGCGCCCCCGAGGCGCAGGAAGGTGCCGTTCAGCCGCATCGCCGCCACCTCGCCCGCAGCGTCGGTCCAGAGGATCGGCGTGTCGGCCCTGGTCTGGCGGAAATTGCAGCCAGCCGTCGGGCCCTCGAGCAGCTCCGAGGCCTCGGCGGCGGTGAGCGGCTCGGGGAAGAGCGTGGTCAGCCGAACCGTGGTCAGTGCACCCTGCACGCTGCCGGGCACCGGCGCGGGATCCTGGTAAGTGCTCTCCACGCTGCGCCCCGCCTCCAGCTCGGCGATCAGCCAGCGCATCTCGGCGATCTCCCGGCGCTGTGCGGCCACGATGCCCTCGGCCAGTGCCTTCACCCGCGCGTCCTCGATATCCGCCCGCCCCGAGGTCATCACCGCGATCGAATGGTGCGGGATCATCGCCCGCATGAAGCTGAGGCCCCCCACCGTCACCTGGCTGCGCACGAGGAAGAGGCTGAGCGCAAACACCACCACCGCACCCGCGAGGATCGCCAGCTTGGTGCCGCGTCCCTCATACATCGCCCACATGAAGCCCAGCATGATCGCCGCCATCACCGCGCCCATCAGGAAAGCCATGTAGAGCCGCGTTTCCGAGAAGAACACGTGCCCGACGGCGAAGGTGTTCAGGTACATCAGGATGAACATCACCACGGTCGAAGTAGCGATCATCGCGGCGAAACGGGTGTAGGTCATCGGGGGCCTCCTGCGGTGTCATCTGACACCTCAACCCCCTTCCAGCGCTGGAAGGTTCCGAAAAACCTGCGCCGAAACGCAAACGGCCGCCCCGAAGGACGGCCGTTCCGAAGGGATTTCCGGCAGCTCAGTGCAGCTTGGCACCGGCCTCCTCGATGGCGCTGTCGATCAGCTTGTTCGCCTCGGTGGCGCCCATCTGCTTGGCGATCACGTCGCCGGCAGCGGCGACGGCCACCTGTACCGCACGGTCGCGCACGGAGCGCACCGCAGAGGCCTCGGCCGAGGCGATCTGCTCATCGGCGGCGGCGAGACGGCGTGCGATGGATTTCTCCAGGTCGGCCTTGGCCACCTCGGCGGCGATCTTCGCCTCCTCCTTGGCATGGGCCACGATGCGCTCGGCCTGCTCGGCCACTTCGGCCTGCTTGCGCTCGAAGGAGGCCAGAACCGTCTGCGCCTCCTCGCGCAGGGCACGGGCCTCGTCGAGCTCGGCGCGGATCGTGTCGGCCCGCTTGTCGAGCATGCCGGCGATCATCGAGGGCACCTTGAAGAACAGGAGCACGCCGACGAAGAGCAGGAAGGCGATGAGCACCACGAAGTTGGTGTTGCGCAGCGAGAAGAACGGGCCGGTCGCGGCCAGCGCGGGGCTGGCGGCCACGGCGATGGCGGCGGTGGTGAGCCAGTAGCGGATCATCATCACGAGGCTCCTTTCAGCCGGGCTTCCACCGCGGCGTTCACGGCCTTGGCGTCGGCCTCGCCGCCCAGGGCCGCGACGATCTCGCCGGCGGTGTCCTTGGCAACGGCCTCGACATTGGCCAGCGCGCTTTCGCGGATCTCGGCGATCTTCGCCTCCGCCTCGGCGGTCCGGGCCGAAATCTCGGCATCGGCCTTGGCGATGGCGGCGTCGACCTCCTTCTGGACGTCGGCCTTGGCCTCCGCCCCGATGGCCTGCGCCTCGGCGCGGGCATCGGCCAGCGCCTTCTCGTAGGCCTTCTCCGCCTCGGTGGCGCGCATCTTGAATTCTTCGGCCGCCGCGATGTCGTTGGTGATCGTGCCCGAGCGCTCGGCCAGAACCGCGGCGATGCGCGGCAGGGCGATGCGGCTCAGCACGAAGTAGATCGCGGCGAGCGTGACGAGGAGCCAGAAGATCTGGTTGGGGAACCAGTCGAAGCACAGCTGCGGCATGCCGATGGCGCCGCCATCGGGCCCGACACAGCGGCCAGCCGCCTCGATGTCGGCGGGGCTGACGTGCTCGGCTACAGAGTTTTCAGTTGCCATGGGCTCTCTCCGGAAACCTTAAAGGGACACCGGGGGACGCGGATCGCTGCCCCCCGGCCGTAAGGATCAGAAGGTTTGCCTCAGACAGCGAACATCAGCAGAAGCGCGACGAGGAACGAGAAGATCCCCAGGGCTTCCGCGAAGGCGATGCCGATGAACATGGTGGCCGTCTGGCCGCCGGCAGCGGAGGGGTTGCGCAGGGCGCCGGAGAGGAAGTTGCCCACCACGTTGCCCACACCGATGGCAGCGCCGCCCATGCCCACAGAGGCAAGGCCTGCACCGATGAAAGCACCCATTTGAACGATATCGCCTTCCATGTCGAATTCTCCTTACGTTGGAATTGGCTAGAAACTTGAGAGCCTGACCGCCCGCCTCAGTGGTGCGGATGCAGCGCGTCCTTCAGGTACACGCAGGTCAGGATGGTGAAGACGTAGGCCTGGATGAAGGCCACGAGCAGCTCGAGCGCGTAGATCGCGGTGATCGCCAGAATGGACAGCGGCGTGACCACAAGGCCTATGCCGGTCGAAATGAGCACCAGCGGCGCGAAGGCGGCGAAGACCTTGATCACGGCGTGACCGGCCATCATGTTGCCCATCAGACGGATGGAGTGGCTGACCGGCCGGACGAAGTAGCTGATGACCTCGATCAGCGCCAGGATCGGCCGCAGCGCCAGCGGCGCCGAGGACACCCAGAACAGCTCGAGAAAATGCGCGCCGTTCTTCACGAAGCCGATCACCGTGACCGAGATGAAGACGAAGAGCGCCAGAACCACCGTCACCGCGAGGTGCGAGGTGGTGGTGAAGGCGCCCGGCAGCAGGCCCAGCATGTTCGCCAGCAGGATGAACATGAAGATCGTCATGATGTAGGGGAAGTACTTCAGCCCGTCCTTGCCGCAGACGTCCTCGATCATCTTGTGCACGAGGCCATAGGCCATCTCGGCGATCGACTGGCTGCGCGAGGGGATCACGGCGCGGCGGCGGGTGCCGGTGACCAGAAGCAGGATCACGGCGAGAACGGTGAGGGCCATCCAGAGCGTCACGTTCGTCGGGGTGTACCACGCCACCGCACCGTCTCCGAAGAGCGGCTTCACGATGAACTGGTCCATCGGGTGGAATAGGAGGCTGTCCTCTGCGCCGTGGGCTTCAGTCGCCATCTCGGTCCCTCTTCTCATCCTCTGCCCGCGCGCTCGGGGCGTTTTGAAACTCTGCTGCCGTGCGCATCATCACGCGGACACCGGCGGCAAAGCCCAGCAATGTGAACACCACCAGGAAGAGGGGCAGCGTGCCGAGCAGCACGTCGAGCCCATACCCGACAGCAACGCCGATCCCGAGGCCCGAGACCAGCTCGATCACCATCCGCCAGCCCTGCGAGGCCGCGTGGTAGTGATCGTCCTTCGGCGGGGGTGGTGCGTATTTGGCCCTGTGTGCCGCGAGCTTGTCATCGAGCTCCCGAAGCTTCTGCTCGTCACCCGAGCCGGCCATGCTTTGCCCCCATCGACAGTTGCGCGGAAACTAGGGAGCGGGGCGCCCGGAGTCAATTGGCTGAATTCTGGTGCAAGCCGTTGAAATCACTGCATTGTGCCAGCCTGCCGCAGGGCCGTTTCGGCGCTGCGGCACCGGTTTCGGCCATTTGCGCATATTCAACCGAACGGTTGACGATTGCCCGGCCCGGCCCTACCGCTGCGCCATGACCCTCCGTCCGCGCCCCTCGCTCGACACCGTCTTCGCCGCCCTCGCCGACCCGACCCGGCGGGCGATCCTGGCGATGCTGCTCGAGGACGACATGGCGGTGACCGACGTGGCCGAGCCCTTCGAGATG
>CAYVQK010000102.1:0-12957 GCA_964454145.1 uncultured Oceanicola sp.
ACCGGCGACCGGCCGGTGCAGGTGGGCAGCCATTACCATTTCGCCGAAACCAACGGGGCGCTGGACTTCGACCGCGAGGCCGCGCGCGGCATGCGGCTCGACATCGCCGCGGGCACCGCGGTGCGCTTCGAGCCGGGCCAGGCGCGGGAGGTGAACCTGATCCCCTACGGCGGGGACCGGAAGGTTTATGGCTTCAACCAGAAGGTCATGGGGGCGCTGGAATGACCCCCGCCGCGCTGATCCGCCTGCAGATGCAGATGGCGATGATGGCCATGGAGGCCTCTGCCGTGATCTGGATGCGGATGATGGGCATGGCCGGCGCCTGGAACGTTGCGGGCGGCGAGAATGCGCGGATGGTGCGGGAAAAGCAGGTGGCCTTCGTGAAGGCCGCGCAGGATGCCTCGCTCGCCGCGATGACCGGGCGCAATGCCGCCGCTGCCGCGCTGCGCCCGGTGCGTCGCAAGACGCGCTCGAACGTGCACCGCCTGGCCCGGAGGGGGCCGAAGCTGGGGTAACGGAAGGTTCAACCAGAATGGGAGTTCTGACATGTGTAATGCCTGCCTGATCGAGAATGTCCGGAAGACGGCGATGAGCCGCCGTTCCTTCTTTGCCCGTTCCGCCGCCGCCGGGGCCGCCGCGGTGGCCGCGGGCGCGATGACCGCCCGCCCTGCCCTCGCCCAGTCGAGCGGCAAGGTGGTGGACCTGACGTATACGCTGACCCCCGAGTTCCCGACCTTCGACGGGATGCCGGGCATCATGTTCGAGCCTGACAAGGATTATGCCGCCGATGGCTACAAGATCTGGAAGGTGAGCTTCTTCGAGCATTCCGGCACCCATATCGACGCGCCCGCACATTTTGCGGAAGGAACGGACACGGTGGACATGCTGCCGCCCGAGAGCCTGATGTGCCCGCTCTGCGTGATCGACCTGAAGGCCAAGGCGGCGGAAGACCCGAACGCGATGGTGGAGCCGGAGGACATCGAGGCCTGGGTTTCGGCCAATGGCGAGATCCCCGAGGGCGCCTGTGTGGCGATGAACTCGGGCTGGGGGGCGAAGATGGGGGATCCGTCGTTCCGGAATGACGGCGAGGGGAATTTCGCCTTTCCGGGCTTCGCCAAGGCGGCGACGGACATGCTGCTGGAGATGGGGGTGGCGAGCATCGGCGTGGACACGCTCTCGCTCGACCCGGGCAATTCGGCGGATTTCGCGGTGCATTATTCCTGGCTGCCGGCGGGGCGCTACGGGATCGAGAACCTCGCCAACCTCGATGGGGTGCCGGCGAGCGGGGCGACGCTTTTCGTGGGTGCGCCGAAGCACGGCGGCGGCACCGGCGGGCCGGCCCGCGTGATGGCGGTGGTCTGAATGGCGACGGTGCCGCTTCTGTCGGACGAGGAGCTTTCGCCCCGGGCGAAGGCCGTCTTCGATGCGATCCGGGCGGCGCGCGGCACCGATTACGTGAACAACTTCTGGCGCGCTTTGGCGCACGACGAGGACGCGCTGGAGGAAACCTGGGGCAAGCTCTCGGTGCTGATGGGGCCGGGGGCCCTCGACCCGCTGGTGAAGGAGATGATCTACGTGGCGGTCAGCACGGCGAACGGCTGCTCCTATTGCGTGCATTCCCACACGTCAGCGGCGAAGGCCAAGGGGATGAGCGCGGAGATGCACGCCGAGTTGGTGCGGGTGATCGGCGCGGCGATGATGACCAACGGGATGGTCACGGCGATGCAGGTGCCGGTGGACGAGGTGTTCGATGCCGATGCGTCTTGAAGGCTCCTGCCGCTGCGGCGCGGTGCGGTTTTCGCTCCAGAGCCACACGCCGGTGCCCTACCAGCTCTGCTACTGCACGATCTGCCGCAAGACCGGCGGTGGGGGCGGCTTCGCGATCAACCTCGGCGGCCTCGCGGAGACGATGGAGGTGGAGGGTGCGACGGCTGTCTACCGGGCGGAGGTGGAGCGCGGCGGCGTTTGCGAGACCTCGACGGGGGAGCGGAACTTCTGCCCGGGCTGCGGCTCGGAGCTCTGGCTCTACGACCCGACCTGGCCGGAGCTCATCCACCCGATGGCCAGCGCGATCGACAGCGCCCTGCCCCTTGCCCCGCACCGGGTGCACCTGATGCTGGCCGACAAGCCGGACTGGGTGCCACTGGAGGCTGGGCCGGACGACGAGACATATGACGCCTATCCCGAGCTGTCGCTCGAGGCCTGGCACAAGAAACACGGCCTCTGGGCCGCCTGAAGGAGACACGCCATGGCCACTTCCATCCCCCGTTCCGACTATGCCGCGATGTTCGGCCCCACGACCGGCGACAAGGTGCGGCTGGCGGATACCGATCTGATCATCGAGGTCGAGAAGGATTTCACCACCTATGGCGAGGAGGTGAAATTCGGGGGCGGCAAGGTGATCCGCGACGGGATGGGGCAGAGCCAGGCGACGCGGGCCAATGGCGCGGTGGACACAGTGATCACCAACGCGCTCGTGCTGGACTGGACCGGCATCTACAAGGCCGACATCGGGCTGAAGGACGGGCGGATCGCGGCCATCGGCAAGGCGGGGAACCCCGATACCCAGCCGGGGGTGGATATCATCGTCGGGCCGGGGACGGAGGTGATCGCGGGCGAGGGCAAGATCCTGACCGCGGGCGGGTTCGACAGCCATATCCACTTCATCTGCCCGCAGCAGATCGAGGATGCGCTGCATTCGGGGCTGACGACGATGCTGGGCGGCGGCACCGGGCCGGCGCATGGGACGCTCGCCACCACCTGCACGCCGGGGCCCTGGCACATCGGGCGGATGCTGCAGGCGCTGGACGGGGTGCCGATGAACATCGGGCTCTCCGGCAAGGGCAATGCCTCGCTGCCGGGCGCGCTCGTCGAGATGGTGAACGCCGGGGCCTGTGCGCTGAAGCTGCATGAGGACTGGGGGACGACGCCGGGGGCGATCGACTGCTGTCTGAGCGTGGCCGACGACATGGACGTGCAGGTGATGATCCACACCGACACGCTGAACGAAAGCGGCTTCGTGGAGAACACGGTGGCGGCGATCAAGGGGCGGACGATCCATGCCTTTCACACCGAGGGGGCGGGTGGCGGCCATGCGCCGGATATCATCAAGGTCTGCGGCGAGGAGAACGTGCTGCCGTCCTCCACCAACCCGACCCGGCCGTTCACGGTGAACACGCTGGAGGAGCACCTGGACATGCTCATGGTCTGCCACCATCTCGACAAGTCGATCCCCGAGGATGTGGCCTTTGCGGAGTCGCGTATTCGCCGCGAGACCATCGCGGCGGAGGACATCCTGCATGACATGGGGGCGTTCTCGATCATCGCGTCGGACAGCCAGGCGATGGGGCGCGTGGGCGAGGTGGTGATCCGCACCTGGCAGACCGCCGACAAGATGAAGAAGCAGCGCGGGCGGCTGGCGGAGGAAACCGGCGACAACGACAACTTCCGCGCGCGGCGCTACGTGGCGAAATACACCATCAACCCGGCGATTGCCCATGGGATGAGCCATGAGATCGGCTCCATCGAGGTGGGCAAGCGGGCCGACCTGGTGCTCTGGAGCCCTGCCTTTTTCGGGGTGAAACCGGAGATGGTGCTGCTGGGCGGGATGATCGCGGTGGCGCAGATGGGCGATCCGAATGCGTCGATCCCGACACCGCAGCCGGTCTATACCCGGCCGATGTTCGGCTCGATGGGTCGGGCGGTGGAACGCTCGGCGGCACTCTTCGTCAGCGAGGCGGCGGTGGCCGGGGGGCTGCGCGGGCAGCTCGGGCTGTCGAAGGAGCTGCTGGCGGTGAAGGGCACGCGGGGCATCGGCAAGTCGGCGCTGAAGCTGAACGACGCGCGGCCGAAGATCGAGGTGCATCCGGAGACCTACGAAGTGCGGGCGGATGGCGAGCTGCTTACCTGCCAGCCGGCGGAGAGTCTGCCGATGGCGCAGCGGTATTTCCTGTTCTGACCCGGGAGGTGGGTTGAACCGATCCTGCAGGCAGGTCGCAGGTCGGGACTCGTCCCGGCATCGCGCTGCTCACCAGGGCCTGCACGGCGGCTTCGCCTTGAGTTCATGCAGGTGACTGGCGCTGACGGGCTCACGCGAACCGCTCGATCACCTCGAAATCGTCATCCTCCGGGCCTGCGGCCTGCGCAGCGGGCGTGGTCACGACCGTGGTGCGGATGATCTCCTGCCAGAAGGCGGGATCATCGCGGATGTAGGACGGGAGGCGGGCCGGGTCGATGCTGCGCTGCCGGCTGTGGTGCAGGGTGGCCGTGAACCGGCTGCCGGCGACGGGGCCAGGAGGGCCGGCCTCGGTGATCGCGCGCACCAGTTCTGCCTCGCAGGCCCGGAGCGCCGCCATCTGTGCCCGGATCGCGCCCAGCGCATCGGCCAGCGCGGCAGGGGCGACGGGAACGGCGAGGGAGGGGAACGATTCGAGGCGGCTCATGGGGTGATGGTGGCGCGGGCCGGTTAAGGGAGCGTTAGCGGCGACCGGGCACGTGCCATGCTGCATTGCAGAACGGGCATGGCGGGGTTGCGTTCCGAAGCCTACCCCCAACCAAGGACGGTGCTACCCTCAGGCCATGGGAGGAAACCCTGCAACCCGACGACAAGGTTTCCACGACATGGCACATCCGACCACCGACAGCTCCTTCGCCCCCGGCCTCCGGGCCCGGCTCGACGCCTTCTTCGCCACCATCGGCCAGGGCATGAATGCCTACATGGAGAGCCGCTCGCGCATGCATCAGATCAACCGGCTCAACGCCCTTTCCGATGAGGAACTGGCGGAGATGGGGCTGAAGCGGGACGAGATCCCGCGGCATGTGTTCCGCGATATCTTCTACTACTGAACCGGCGCCGCGGCTCTTCCATCGGGCGAGAATCCCGGTAGGCTCCTTCCATTGCCTTCCGGGAGACCTGCCGTGCGACACGCCCCCTGCCCCGGCCTTCTGGCCGCGCTCCTCATGGCCACTCCGGCGCTGGCCGACTGCCCGGTGGGGGCCGACATTGCCGCGGGGCTGCGGTTTGGCCTCGCCACGGGCGAGACCGAGGAGGTGACGCGCGGCGGGCCCGATGAAACGGTGTCGGCCTTCATCGCCGGTGGCTACGTCTCGACGGTGCGGCTGGCGCAGGGCGTCTATCCGCTGGAGGTGCGCGAGACGGAGAACGGCGAGGAAATCGCCACGCCGAGCACGTACAGCTACGCCACCACCCCGCTGCCCGCCCCGGCCCCGGGGCTCGCGTTCACGCTGGAGGTGGTGATCACCGGCGACACGGAGACCCGCACCCGGCAGGATTACATCTACGGCCAGCCGGTGACCTGGACCTATGGCACCTGCGCCTACGAGGTGATCCCTGTGACGACGGTGCACTACGAGGAGGGCCGGGAGACGGGGCGCGACGAGCTGCATTACCTGCCGGAGTTCGGACATTCCTATCTCGCGGGCTTCTCGGACGGGCAGAGCGAGGATGTCTATGTCTACGTGTCGGTGGAGGCGATGCGATGATCCGGCTGGCGGCGGCACTGGCGTGCATCGGCGGGGCGGCCCAGGCGGCCTGCCCGGTGGCGGGAGACCTGGCCGGCGGCATCCGGATGGTGCTGGAGGGCGGAGACGCGGAGCTGTTCACCCTGGGCGACACCGGGCTGGTGGAGAGTCGGCTGACCCAGGCGGAGGGCAGGGAAACCCGCTTCACCTATGCGCGCGGGGCCTACCTGCTCGAGTCGATCGAGCACGACAGCGGGTCGCTGCGGCCCGACAGCCGGGTGACCTTCGCCTTCCCGATGCGGCCCGAGGAAACGCCGGAGCCGGGCCCCGGCCGTGGCTGGGGCGTGCGGATGGTGGCGAACTACGGCGACGGGCCGGTGGTGGAGATGCTCGGCGTGTCCTTCGGGGCGCCGGAGACGGTGGAGCTGGGCGGGTGCAGCCTCGAGGTGCTGCCGATGGAGCAGCGGATCTTCGAGGGCGGCGCGCTGGTGGCGCGGGAGGAGCGGCACTTCCTCCCGGTGTTGGGGTTCAGCTACCCGGTGGCCTGGCACGAGGACGACCGGGTGGACCGGTATGACTATGTTTCGATCGAGGCGGTGGAATGAGCGACTTGCAGACGGCGCAGGAGGTGCGGCGGGGCGGCGGCGATGGGGCCGCGGACCGGGTGCGGCTGAGTTACGAGGACCGCTTCCTGCGGCGCAAGGTGCTGGTGACGGAGGGCGGCGCGCGGGTGCTGGTCGACCTCGCCCGGACAACCTCGCTCGACGCGGGCGACGCGCTGGTGCTGGCGGATGGCGGGCTGGTCGCCGTGGAGGCGGCGGAGGAGCCGTTGCTGGAGGTGACGGGCGAGGGGCTGGTGCGGCTGGCCTGGCACATCGGCAACCGGCACACGCCCTGCCAGGTGGAGGATGGGCGGCTTCTGATCCAGCGCGACCACGTGATGGCCGACATGCTGGCCCGGCTCGGGGCGCAGGTGGCGGAGGTGGTGGAGCCTTTCACGCCCGAGGGTGGCGCCTATGGCGAGGGGCGGACCCATGGGCACGACCATTCGGCGCAGCATGGGCCGGAGGGGCATTCTCACGGGCATGGGCATGCGCACGATCATGAACACGGGCATTCGCATGAGCACTGAGGCCGCGACGCCGGCGGTGCTGCGGCTGGCGCAGTGGTTTTCGCCGGGCTTCCCGGTGGGGGCCTTCGCCTGGTCGCACGGGCTGGAGGCGGCGCTGGCGGAGGGCCGGGTGGACCGGGGCAGCGTGGAGGCCTGGCTGGAGGGCGTGCTGGTGGAGGGCGCGGGCCGGGCCGATGCGGCGCTGCTGGCGGAGGCCTATGGCGCGGAGGGCGCGGCGCTGGCGGAGGTCGATGCGCTGGCCCGGTCGCTGGCGCCCTCGGCGGAGCGGCTGGCGGAGACGGTGGAACAGGGCACGGCTTTTGCCGCGACGGTGAGCGCGCTCTGGCCGGATTGTGCGGTGGAGGCGGCGGCCTACCCGGTGGCGGTGGGCCGGGCCGCGGCGCTGCATGGGCTGCCGCTGGAGCTGACGGTGGTGATGTACCTGCAAGGGCTGATCGGGAACCTGGTGGCGGTGGCGACGCGGGCGGTGCCGCTGGGCCAGACCGAGGCGCAGGGGATGCTGGCCCGGCTCACCGCGCGTTGCGAGGCGGTGGCGGAGGAGGCCATCGACGGGGGAATCGAGGGCCTCGGGACGGCGAGCTTTGCGGCCGACGTGGCGGCGATGCGGCATGAGGGGCTCTATAGCCGGGTGTTCCGGAGCTGAGGGCTTCGGGCGGCGGCGCTGCGTTGGGCGAGCCGTGCGGGTGATGAGGGCGGGGTGGTGGGCAGATTGCCCACCCTACATGGTGGGGTTCCGGCGCGGTTGGCGGGACGGGGTCGGCCCTGCGGCGCACAGGGGCGGCTGCGGCGCAGGTGGAGGGGGCGGGATCGGATATTTTCAGCAAGATAATGAAGCGGGCTGTGCGGTGGGGCGATCTTGCGCGCGGAATCGGACCATGGGAATGATGGCGCGATGACCGTGCTTTCGCTTGCCCTCTCCTTCGTCCTGATCGTGCTCGCGGCGCTGCACCTGATGTGGGCGCTGGGGTGGTGGTTTCCGATCCGGGAGGAGGCCGCGCTGGCACGGGCGGTGGTGGGGACGCGCGGGGTTACCGAGATGCCGGGGGCAGCGGCGACCTCGCTTGTCGTGGTGGCGCTGCTCTTTGCGGCCGCCTGGCCGTGGTTTCCGCCCAATCGGCTCACGGGCATGGGGCTGGCCGGGCTGGCGACGGTGTTCGTCGCGCGGGGCGTGGCGGGCTATCTGCCGTCGTGGCGGGCGCGCATGCCGGAGGAGCCGTTTGCCACGCTGGACCGGCGCTACTATGCCCCGCTCTGCCTCGCCCTTGGCGCGGGCTTTCTCATTCTGACATTCGGAGCTTTGACATGACGCGGTTGAACGGACCTCTGCGGATCGGGATCGGTGGGCCTGTGGGCGCGGGCAAGACGACGCTGACCGGGGAACTCGCCAAGGCGCTGAGCCCGCTGCATTCGGTGGGGGTGATCACCAATGACATCTACACCCGCGAGGATGCGGAGGCGCTGACGCGGGCGCAAATCCTGCCCGCCGACCGGATCATCGGGGTGGAGACGGGCGGCTGCCCGCATACGGCGATCCGGGAGGATGCCTCGATCAACCTCGCCGCCGTTGCCGAGATGCAGCGGCGGCACCCGGAGGTGGAGGTGGTGCTGATCGAGAGCGGGGGCGACAACCTGTCGGCCACCTTCTCGCCGGAGCTGGCGGACCTGACGATCTATGTGATCGACGTGGCGGCGGGGGAGGAAATTCCGCGCAAAGGGGGGCCGGCGATCACCAAGTCCGACATCCTCGTGATCAACAAGACAGACCTTGCGCCCTACGTCGGCGCCTCGCTTGAGGTGATGGAGCGGGATGCGACAAGGATGCGGGCCGGGCGGCCGTTCTTCTTCTGCGCGATGCGGCATGGGCAGGGGGTGCAGGAGGTGATCGCGGAGATCCGGGCGCTGAGCGGGCTGGGCGAGGTGGCGGCGGAATGAACCCGCTCTACGACGCGCTGATTGCGCCCTGCGCGGCGCGGGAGGGGGGCTTTCTGCTGCGGCCGGACGGCTCGGTGCTGCTGGGGTATTCCGAGTTCGTCGAGGACGTCGGGCGCTGTGCCAATGCGCTGGTCGGGCTCGGGCTGGAGCCGGGCGACCGGGTGGCGATGCAACTGGAGAAGAGCCCGGAGATGCTGGCGCTGATCGGCGGGTGCATCGCGGCGGGACTGGTGTTTCTGCCGCTCAACACCGGCTATCCGGCGGCGGAGCTGGCGTATTTCGTCGAGAATTCGGGGGCGCGGCTGTTTCTCTGCGATCCCGGCGACCGGGAGGCGCTGGCGGGGCTGGAGAAGTTTGCCCGGGTGGAGAGCCTCGGGCCGGGGCGCGCGGGGAGCTTTGCGGCTTTGGCGGAAGGCTGCGACACGAGGTTTGAGCCGGTGGCGCGGGGGGAGGATGACCTTGCGGCGTTCCTCTACACCTCGGGCACCACCGGGCGCTCGAAGGGGGCGATGATCTCGCACCGGAACCTGCTCAGCAATGCGCGGGTGCTGGTGGAATCCTGGCGGTTCACCGGGGACGACGTGTTGCTGCATGCGCTGCCGATCTTCCACACCCACGGGCTATTCGTGGCGACCAACGTGGCACTGCTCTCGGGCGCGCGAATGATCTGGCTGCCGAAGTTCGACGTGGGCGCGGTGATGCAGGCGCTGCCGCGGGCGACCACGATGATGGGGGTGCCGACGTTCTACACACGGCTTCTGGAGGAACCGGGCTTCGGGCGCGAGCTGGCGGGGCACATGCGGCTCTTCATCTCCGGCTCCGCACCGATGCTGGAGGAGACCCACCGGCAGTTCGAGGCGCGGGTGGGGCAGCGGATCCTCGAGCGCTACGGGATGACCGAGACGAACATGCTGACCTCGAACCCCTATGACGGCGAGCGGGTGGCGGGGACGGTGGGGCAGCCGCTGCCGGGTGTGGAGTTGAAGGTGTGCGACGGAGAGGGCAAGGCCCTGCCGGATGGCGAGGTGGGGATGATCGAGGTGCGTGGGGAGAACGTGTTTGGCGGCTACTGGCAGATGCCGGAGAAGACCGCCGCCGAGCTGCGGGCGGACGGGTGGTTCATCACCGGGGATCTCGGGGTGATCGACGAGAGGGGTTACGTCAGCATCGTCGGGCGCGGGAAGGATCTCATCATTTCGGGGGGCTACAACATCTATCCGAAGGAGGTCGAGGCGGTGATCGACGATGTGCCCGGCGTGCTTGAAAGTGCAGTGGTGGGGGCGCCCCATGCCGACTTCGGCGAGAGCCCGGTGGCGGTGATCGTGGCGGCGCCGGGGGCCACGGTGGATGTGGCCGAGGTGCAGGCGGCACTGGGAGAGAGGCTCGCGCGGTTCAAGCATCCGCGGCACTTCGACGTGGTGGCGGCGCTGCCGCGCAATACCATGGGCAAGGTGCAGAAAGCGGAGCTTCGGGCGCGCTATGCGGAGGTGTTCAGAGGATGAGCCGGAAGATCGCGGCAAGGCCGGAGGAGCTGGCGACATTCGCCGAGCTGACCTCGATGTCGGGGCTGGAGTTCATGCAGGGCATTCTCTCCGGCGAGATCGCCGGGCCGCCGATCTCGGAGGTGATGACCTACTGGCTGGACGAGGTGGAGAAGGGCCGCGTGGTGTTTCGCGGGGCGCCGGGGTTCGTGCATGCCAACCCGATGGGCGGCACACATGGCGGCTGGTACGGCACCCTGCTCGACAGCTGCATGGCCTGCGCGGTGATGACCATGGTGCCCAAGGGCAGCTGGTACACGACGCTGGAGTACAAGGTGAACATCACCCGGGCGATCCCGGTGGGGACGGAGGTGCTGGCGGTGGGCGAGATCCAGCATGCCGGGCGCTCCACCGGCGTGGCGCGAGGCGAGATCGTGGGGGTCGAGGATGGGCGGGTCTATGCGACCGGTTCGACGACCTGCATGATCATGTCGGTGTAGGGGAGAGACCGGTTCTGCGCCAGTTGCGCTGGCGCGCGGCATTCCGTCGCCGTGCAGGGGGAAGCGTCGCGCCGCGGGGGTTTCACACCCCCGCACCCCCGTGGAGTACTTCCGGCAAGAAAATGAACGGGCGCCCGTCAGGATGCCTTGGCGGCGAAGCTCTCGTGGATGAACTTCTTGTCGCAATAGCCGCATTCGACCTCGCCGGTCTCGTGGCTCAGGGAGAGCCAGACGCGGGGATGGCCCAACGCGCCCTCGCCGCCGTCGCAGGAGACGCGCCAGGCGGAGACCACTTCGGTTTCGGGCGGGTCGATGGGCATGTGCTGTCTCCTTGCGGGGGGCCCGGTGCCGGGCGAGAATTGCAGGCGAAAATAGCAGGATGAGGGGGTGGTGCAAGTGGTCAGCGGGATGGCGAACGCGCGGTGGCTTGTCGCGCCGCACGAGAGGATGCGGCCGTTCCTGCGGCTGATGGCCGAGGCGGCGGAGGCGCGGGGCGGGCGCGTGGTGGCCGAGCCCTTCGTCGGACGGTTCGGGTTTTTCATCGACGCGGGCGGGCGGTGGCATCCGGTGCATGGGGCGGCGCTGGGGCTGAACGGTGATGCGGCGGCGCGGCTGGCGGGTGACAAGGACTATGCGGCGAAGGTGCTGGCCCATGCGGGCGTGGCGGTGCCGGAGCATGTGATCGTGCTGGCGGGGAGTGACGCGGCGCCGGGGCTGGCCTGGGCGCGGGAGGAATGCGGGGTGCCGCTCTGGGTGAAGCCGAACGACGGGCATGGCGGCGAGGGGGTGCGCCGGGTGACGGACCTCGACGCGCTGGTGGAGGCGATGGGGCCGCTGCGGGCGGCGGGGCGGCATGTGATCCTGCAGGACGATGTGCCGGGGCGGGAGTTTCGGGTGATGGTGCTGGAGGGGCGCGTGGTGCTGGCCTACGAGCGGGTCGGCCCCGGCGGCGGGCCGGGCAACCTTTCGGCCGGGGGCCAGGTGCGGGAGGGCTCGCCGGGCCCGGAGGCCGAGGGGCTTGCGGTACGGGCGGCGGAGGCACTGGGGCTGAGGTGGGCCGGGGTTGACGTGATCCTGGGCGACGAGGCGGTGGTGCTGGAAGTGAACGGGGCTCCGGGGCTCGACGCCTACGCCTCGGCGGGACCGGGGGAATGGGAGAAGGCGCGGGAGGTGATCGGGGCGGCGCTTGAGGCGCTGGCGCGGTAGGGTGAAGGGTGGGCAGATTGCCCACCCTACCGGCGATGGTGGCGGGACAAGTCCCGCCCTACGCGGGGCTCAGCATCCGGCCGAGATGACGGCCGCCAAGGATGTGGACGTGGAGGTGGGGCACTTCCTGAACGCCGTGCTCGCCGGCGTTGGAGATGAAGCGGCAGCCCGGGCCGTGGGCCTCGACCCCTTCCATCTCGCAGACCTTTCCGACGGTGCGGGTGAAATCGAGGATCTCGGCGTCGGTGGCCTCCTGCGCGAAGTGGTCGTAGCTCACGTAGGGGCCCTTTGGGATGACCAGCACGTGCACCGGGGCCTGCGGGTGGATATCGCGGAAGGCGAGGCTGTGCTCGGTTTCCAGCACGGTGGAATTGGGGATCTCGCCGCGCAGGATTTTGGCGAAGATGTTCTCGGGGTCGTAGCTGTAGCCCATGGGGTATCCTCAGTCGGTGAAGAGATGCGGGGTCGACGCGATTTCCCAGGCGGCGTCGATCGGGATGTCGAGGAAGCGGGCGAGCGGCGGCACGTTCTCCTGCACGCTCGCGCTTTCGCGGATGCGCTCGAGGTGGTCGAAGCCGGCGTCGCGGATGCGCTCCTTCTCGAAGACGATGTCGTAGCGGATCGTCGGCAGCAATCGTTCCAGCGTGTCTTGCGGCGTCTGGTCGCCGGCAAGGCCGACCCGCCGGGCGTGGCCCAGGAGGTAGTCGTCGGTGAAGTCGCACTCGATGTCGAGGATCTTGGTCACCGACTTGTCGGAGTGGAAATCCTGCATGAGGTCGATGTTGGAGGGATCGAGGCAGATCACCAGGCGGTCGCTCTCGTGGTAGTCGAACAGCATCCGCATCAGGGCCCGACGGTGGCGGGTGCGCTTTTCGAGCGTGGTCTGGATACCGCCGAGGTCGGGCAGCCGGGTGCCCTCCTCGTTGAAGAGATACTCGATGACCGGGATGTTGGTGGTGGCGCGCACCCGCTCGAGCAGGCGCTTGGCGACGTGCCACTTCTTGCAGATGACGATCATCAGCTCGCGGCCCCGGCCCAGGCTGGCCTCGGTCTCCCAGAAGCGGGGCGCGAAGCGGCGACCGACGCGACCGCGGCCGGAGAGGAAGTGGAACAGCCGGCGACCCTCGTTGGAAATCTGGAACTCGGCGCCCTCGGCGGCATAGAGATTGCCCAGACGCTTCTTCAGCTCGGTCGCCTCGGGGCTGATCTTGCGGGCGAAGAGGAA
>CAYVQK010000103.1:0-12533 GCA_964454145.1 uncultured Oceanicola sp.
AGGAGACCCGGCTCATCAGGTCTTCGCCGAAGCGGATCTGCGGGTTCATCACGCCGGAGGAGGCGAGCACCGCGCCGGTTTCCAGGTCGCAGAGGTGGGCGGCGATGGTGGTGGAGCCGAGGTCGATGGCGAGGCCGTGCAGCGGGCCTTCGTGGAAGCCGGGCCAGAGGGCAAGGAGGCGCGGGCCGGTGCCGGCGTCGTGGATCGCGCAGGTGACCTGCCAGTTGCCCTTTCGGAGGATCGGCTGGAGCGTGGGAAGCAGATCAAGATCGACCGTCAGGCCCTTGATGTTCCAGGCCTTTGCCAAAGCCGCCTTCAGCCGCTCGAGGTCGCCCGTGGGGGCGTGCATGTCGGGCTCCTCGACCTCCACGAGGTAGAGCCGGGTGGCCGGGTCCATCTCGATCACCCGAGCGTCGGCGCTCTTGCGGATCACCTGCTTGTGGACCTGGCTCTCGGGCGGCACGTCGATGACGACGTCCTTCTGGATGCAGGCCTGGCAGCCGAGGCGGCGGCCTTCCTTCAGGCCGCGCACCCGGTCGTATCGGGCCTCGACGTCGTTCCACTCGGTGAGCGCATCGGGGGCGACGGTGACCCCATGCTTGGAGAACTCGCCGAAGCCGGGGCTGACCTGGCACTTGGAGCAGATCCCGCGGCCGCCGCAGACCGAGTCGAGATCGACCCCGAGCTTGCGGGCGGCGGCGAGAACGGAGGTGCCGGCGGCCACGCGGCCGCGCTTGCCGGAGGGGGTGAAGATGACGAGAGGGTCGGTCATTGGGCGGTGCAGGCTTCCATGTCGGCGCGGATCAGGCGGGCGAAGTCGTCGGGCCGGTCGGCCCAGAACGGCGGCAATTGCAGCTCGGCCTTGTCGCGGCTGGGGGTGGGGCAGGGGCCGCCCGAGAGCAGCTCGCAGCGGACGGTCTGGCCGGGCCTGGCGTGAAAGGTCAGCAGGCCGGGGAGGCCGAGGGCGGGGTTGCGGGGCGTGGCCTCGATGCGGGCGGGGTCGAGCGCGGCGAGCGGGGCGATGAGCATCCGGTTCTCGGCCTCGAAGCCCTCGGGCTCCACCACCTCGGTAGTGATGCGGAGTTCGCAATCGGCGGAGCTGACATCGGTGCGATAGGTGAACTGGCCCGCGCGCCACTCGGTCGGGAAGGCCTCATCCTCTCCGGTGCCGCTCGTGGTGCTGCGGCGCGACAGCCCGATCGCCGCGGCGGCGACCACGGCGAGCACGATCAGCGCGGATGCGGCGATGATGAACAGTCTCATTGGGCGGGCCTCCGGCAGGGTTGCCTTTGGATGCCCGGTTCACGGCGGGGAGACAAGGGGAGGGTCTGCCGCCGGGGGGCGTTGGCAGAGTGGGCCGCATTGCCCCCATCAGACACGGCTGAGCGGTGCGGGGGTGAACTTTTGGCCCCTTCTGGGCGGCGAGGGCGATGCGGCCCCCCATGTCCATGTCGCCCAATCTGCGCCACAGCACCTAACGCCCGGTTAACCGCGGCCCGGTGACCGGGCCGCAATGTCGGTTCATTTTGCATCAATTGCCGGGCGTCACGCGCGGCGGCGACGGCGCCCGCCCCGGCTTTCGGCGGCTGCGGCCTGGCTGGCCTCGGCGAAGGTCGCCCCGGCCTCGACGGCGTCGAGGATGCGCGAGAAGCCGATCCAGGCTCCGCCGTTCGGGTCGTGGTTCATCAGCAGGTTGGCGGCGCGGATGGCCTCCATCTCGACAGCGCGCACCGGGTTCATGATGGCGGAGGTCATTCCGGCACCGATGGCCATGGGCAGGAAGGCGGCGTTGACGCCGTGGCGGTGGGGCAGGCCGAAGCTGATGTTGGAGGCGCCGCAGGTGGTGTTCACGCCTAGCTCGTCGCGCAGGCGGCGGACGAGGGTGAACACCTGGTGCCCGGCGGTGGCCATGGCGCCGATGGGCATGACGAGGGGATCGACCACGATGTCATGGGCCGGGATGCCGAAATCGGCGGCGCGCTCGACGATCTTCTTGGCGACGGCGAAGCGAACGTCCGGGTCTTCGCTGATGCCGGTGTCGTCGTTGGAGATCGCCACCACCGGCACGTTGTACTTCTTCACCAGGGGCAGCACGAGCTCGAGGCGCTCTTCCTCGCCGGTCACCGAGTTCAGCAGCGGGCGTCCCTCGGCCTGCTCGAGGCCGTTCTCCAGCGCGCCGGGCACCGAGCTGTCGATGCAGAGCGGCACGTCGACCACGGCCTGCACCTTCTCGATCAGCTGCTTCATCAGCGTGGGCTCGACGAAGTTGTTGTCGGCATAGCGCGGGTCTTCGGCCATCTTGTTGGTGAAGACGGCACCCGAGTTCACGTCGAGCACGGTCGCGCCGCAGGCCACCTGCTCCAGCGCGTCGCGCTCGACGGTGCTGAAATCGCCCATCTCCAGCTCGGCCGCCAGCTTCTTGCGGCCGGTGGGGTTGATCCGCTCCCCGATCACGCAGAAGGGCTCGTCGAAGCCGATGGTGACGGTTTTGGTCTTGGACTCGACGGTGGTGCGGGTCATCGGGCTCTCTTTCAGGCGGTTTTTGCGGTGGCAGGCGCGCCGTTCTCGGCGGCCCAGGTGGCACAGGTCTTGATCCCGCCGAGCGGGAAGAAATGGACCTGTTCGATGTTGGTGGCGCGGCCGGCGGCCCGGGCGGCGGCGAGGCCGGCGAGCACCTCGCCCGGCTCGAAGGGCATGACCAGCTTGGTCACGTCCTTGGCACGGCGCTGGAGCACGCGGAGCGAGGGGCCGACGCCGCAGGCGATGGCGAACTTGATCATGGTCTGCAGCTTGGCAGGGCCGGCGATGCCGATGTGGATCGGCAGGCGGATGCCCGCGGCGGCGAGGTCTTCGGCCCAGGCCACGACCGGGTCGGCCTCGAAGCAGAACTGGGTCGCGATGGCCATCTCGGCGTCGGACCGCTCGGCGAAATCCTGTTTCCACTTGAGGGCTTGCATGACGTTCTTCATGCCGCCGTCCGGGTCGATGTCGCGGTTGCCCTCGGGGTGGCCGGCGATGTGGAGACGCTTGAAGCCGGCCTTGTCGAAGAGGCCGGTTTCCATCAGCTGCATGCTGTCGGAGAAGTCGCCGTGGGGCGTGGAGATGCCGCCGCCGAGCAGCAGGCCCTGGGTCACGCCGGCCTCGCCCTGGTAGCGGGCGATCCAGTCGGCCAGGGTGGCGGCGTCGGGGATGATCCGGGCCGGGAAGTGCGGCATCACCTCGAAGCCTTCGCCGGCAATGCGGGCGGCGGTCGCCACCATGTCGTCGATCGGGGTGCCGTCGATATGGGCGATGTAGACGCGGGTGCCCTCGGGCAGGATCGCGCGGAAATCTTCCACTTTCTCGGCGGTCCGGGGCATGACCTCGATGGAGTAGCCGTTGATGAAGCCCGCGACGTCGCCCTTGGCGGGGGTGGGCTGCTTGCGGCGGAAGTTCAGGATGTTCATTGCGCGCTCCCAGAGGCCGATCATGTCAGGCGGATTTCGCCCAGCCATCGTTCGCGATCAGGGCGCGGATCACCTCCGGCCCGTGCTCGCTTTCCAGACGCAGGGCGGTTTCCTTCGCCACGGTGTCGGGGTCACCCTCCGCCGTGCCGGAAGGCACCTTGCGCCACTCCGAGAGGTAGGCATCGCTGTCCTTCGCGCCGATCTTCATGGCGCAGCGGTCGATGGCCTGTTCGAAGCGCTCGGGCAGCACCGCCTTCGATCCCCGGCGGCCCTTGCCGACGATGACCTGCGCGGGGATGTCCCGCCAGTAGACGATGGTGATTTCGGCCATGTGGCCCGTCCTTTCGCGCTTGCCAAAAAGGCACCTCTCGCGGACCCGTCTACGCGGAAAACCGACACGCACACGCGCGGTTTTCGACATGCTGCGAAGCGGAAACGACAAGCGCCCTTCGCATTTGATCCTACCGTCGGTGGCGGCTGTCTGAAAGGCCTGCGCGCCCCCGTATTCTTCATGTAGATCATGAGCCGGGTGCGTATCGGCAAAACGGTTGCCTTGTCGCACCGATGGGGGCTACGCTGGAGCCAACTCGATATGGAGGGCGTCATGCCCGCGAAGCGTCCCACTGGTGCGGGCGCGTTCCCGAAAGCGGTCGAACCACCTGCACCGCCGGTTGCCGACCCAGTTGCCACCTACGCGGCGCTGGACCTCGGCACCAATTCCTGCCGGATGCTGGTTGCCCAACCCAAGGGCAGTCAGTTTCACGTCATAGACAGCTTTTCGAAGTCGGTTCAGCTCGGGCAGGGGCTAGAGGATTCCGGCCGCATCAGCCGCGCCTCGATGGGCCGCACGGTGCAGGCCATGCGGATCTGCCGCAAGAAGTTCCAGAAGCACAAGGTGGAGCGTATGCGGCTGGTGGCCACCGAGGCCTGCCGCCGGGCCGAGAACGGTGCCGAGCTGATCGAGACGGTGCGCCGGGAGACCGGGCTTCAGCTCGAGATCATCCAGCCCGAAGAGGAGGCCCGCCTCGCGGTGGTGAGCTGCGCGCCGCTGGTCTCGACCCGCACCGAGCAGCTTCTGGTGGTGGACATCGGCGGCGGCTCCACCGAGCTCGTCTGGATCGACATCTCCCGCGTGCCCCGGCCCGAGCGGCCGCGGGCGATCATGCGGTTGCACAAGGGCTTCGTGACCGAGAACAGCCCGTTCCCTGCGGCCAAGGTGGTGGACTGGATCTCCATTCCGCTCGGTGTCGCCACCCTGCGCGACCAGTTCCGCGACGTGAGGGGCGACGGCGCGCGGTTTGCGCTGATGTCCTGCTATTTCGAGGACATGCTGGCGGAGTTCACCCCCTACGAGGCGGGGGTGGGGCGCGAGGGCTTCCAGATCATCGGCACCTCGGGCACGGTCACCACGGTCGCGGCCTCGCACCTCGGGCTGCGCCGCTACGACCGCAACAAGGTGGACGGGCTGCGGATGACCTCGGCCCAGATCGACTCGGTGATCCGTGGCTACCTGCTGATGGGCGATGCCGGCCGCCGGGCCGACCCCCGGATCGGCCGCGACCGGCAGGCGCTGATCATGTCGGGCGCGGCGATCCTCCAGGCCCTGATGCGCGCCTGGCCGACCGACCGGCTCTCGGTGGCCGACCGCGGGCTTCGCGAGGGGCTGCTCTATGCCCAGATGAGCGCCGACGGTGTGCTGGAAGACGGCCCGTTCTGACGCTGAGCCATGAATGCGCGCCCTACGGCTTGACTCGGCCCCGGGCGCAACGCACCTAGGCGATATGGTGAAGAAACCCACAGGCAAGAACACCTCCGGACGGGGGCAGCGCGACCTCAAGGTGAAGGTGAAGAGCGCGCGCGGGCGCAAGCTTTCCTCCACCCGCTGGCTGGAGCGGCAGCTGAACGACCCCTACGTGGCCCGCGCCAGGCGCGAGGGCTACCGGGGCCGCGCCGCCTTCAAGATCATGGAGCTCGACGACAAGTACCGCTTTCTGGTGCCCGGAGCGCGTGTGGTGGATCTTGGCTGCGCGCCTGGCGGCTGGTGCCAGGTCGCCGTTCCTCGGATCAACGCACTCGGCGATAAGGCGGGCAAGTCCCAGGGGCGGATCATCGGGGTGGACCTGCAGGAGGTGGAGCCGATCGCCGGGGCCGAGCTGCATGTGCTCGACTTCATGGAAGACGATGCCGACGACAAGGTGAAGGAATGGCTCGGCGGCGAGGCGGACGTGGTGATGAGCGACATGGCCGCCGCCTCCTCCGGCCACAAGCAGACCGATCACCTGCGCATCATCGCGCTCTGCGAGGCGGCGGCCTATCTGGCCTTCGACGTGCTGGCCAAGGGCGGCACCTTCGTGGCCAAGGTGCTGGCAGGCGGCGCCGAGGGCGAGCTTCAGGTGCTGCTGAAGCAGCGGTTCGCCAAGGTCGTGAACGTCAAACCGGGCGCCAGCCGCGCCGACAGCTCGGAGAAGTTCGTGGTGGCCACGGGTTTCAAGGGCCGGTCGGAGGATTAGGGCCTCCGGCGGGAGTATTTTCCGCAAGAAAATGCACAATCTGACTCAAATTGCCTTGGCCGCCTGAAGCTGCCCCCCTGTTCATTTTCTTGCTCCAAGTACTCCGGGGGTGTGGGGGCAGCGCCCCCACTCCGCGGCCGGCCTCACTCGCTGGCGTTGGGAAAGAAGAGCTGCTTGCCGTTGGGGGCGAAGGCCTCGATGCTGTCCTGCCCCTCGGGTCCGAGCAGCCACCTGGCGAAGAGCTCCGCCTCCTCGATCCGGGTCGTGGGGCAGGCTGCGGGGTTCACGATGATCACCCCGTACTGGTTGAAGAGGCGCGGGTCGCCCTCCACCAGGATCTCGAAGTCGCCCTTGTTGGCGAATGTGTCCCAGGTGGCGCGATCGGTGAGCACATAGGCGCCCTGGGCGGTGCCGAGGTTCAGCGTGGCGCCCATGCCCGAGCCGGTCTCGAGATACCAGGTGCCGGAGGCGTCCTTGGGGTTGGTGCCGGTTTCGGCCCAGAGCGCGAGCTCGGCCTTGTTGGTGCCGCTGTCATCGGCGCGGGAGGCGAAGGGGGCCTTGGCGGCGGCGATGGCGGTGAGGGCTGTTACGATGTCTTCGCCTGCGGTGCCGGCCGGGTCGGCGGCGGGGCCGACGAGGACGAAATCGTTGTACATCAGAGGGTGCCGGGCGAGCCCCTTGCCCTCGGCGACGAAGGCCTCCTCGGCGGCTTGCGCGTGGGTGATCAGCATGTCGCCGTCGCAGTTGGCGGCGTTCTCCAGCGCCTGGCCGGTGCCGACGGCGACCACTCGCACGTCGATGCCCGTGGCCTCTTCGAAGATGGGAAGGATGTACTCGTAGAGCCCGGAGTTCTGCGTGGAGGTGGTGCTCTGCACGGTCAGGTGGCCGTTGTCCTGGGCCTGGGCGGGCAGCGCGAGGAGGGCGAGGGCGGCAAGGAGAGAGCGGGTCACAGGATAAGTCGTCCTTCCAGGTAGGCTTGCGCCTCGGGTGAGGCGGGGTGGGAAAAGAAGCGCGGCGCGGGGGCATGTTCGACCACCCGGCCGTCGTGGAGAAAGGCCACGTCGCCCGCCAGCCGTTCGGCCTGGGCGCGGTCGTGGGTGACGAGCACGATCTTCATGCCGCGCCCGGCGGCGCGCAGGGCAATGGCCTCGATGGCCGCGGTGGCCTTGGGGTCCAGCGAGGCGGTGGGCTCGTCGAGCAGGAGCAGCGCCGGGTCGGCCGCGAGCGCCCGGGCCATGGCCAACCGCTGTTGCTCGCCGCCCGAGAGCTTGCGGGCAGGCGAAGTGGCCAGCGCAGAGAGCCCGCATTGCGCCAGAAGCTCGGCGATGCGGGCCGGGCGGGCGGCGCGGGGCAGGCGGGCGAGCTTCAGCGCGTGGGCGAGGTTGGCGCTGGTGGTCCGGCGCAGCAGCACCGGCTTCTGGAACACCAGCGCCGGGCGGGCGAAGCGCGGGGCCAGCAGGATCTCGCCGGCATCGGGCTCGATAATCCCGGCGATGGCGCGCAGGAGCAAGCTCTTTCCGGCGCCGTTGGGGCCGAGGAGCGCGGTGATGCCGCTGCCGCCGAGCGCCAGATCGACCCCGCGCAGCAGAGCCCGTCCGCCGCGCGCGAGGTGAAGCCCCTGCACGGCGATGCCGGGCTCTGCGCCGCGCGGTTCGGGGCGGGCGAGCGGGATGACGCGGCGCTCAGCCATGGGCCGGCTCCCCGATCCGCTGGCGCAGCCCCATCAGCGCGCCGTTGATCGCAAGCGAGGCGAGCAGCAGCACCAGCCCCAGGGCGAGGGCCAGTGAGAGCTCACCGCGCGACGTCTCCAGCGCGATGGCCGTGGTCATCACCCGGGTCAGGTGGTCGATGTTGCCGCCGACGATCATCACCGCGCCCACTTCGGCCATGGCCCGGCCGAGGCCCGCAAGGGCGGCGGTGACGAGGGCCGGGCGCGCCTCCCAGAGCAATGTGGCCATGGCCTGGGCCCGGGTGGCGCGCAGGGCGCGGAGGGTTTCGTTCAGCTCGCCGTCGAGGTCCGACACGATCTGCCGGGTGAGCGCGGCGACGATGGGCGCCACCAGCACCACCTGGGCGATCACCATCGCAGTGGGGGTGTAGAGCAGGCCGAGCACGCCAAGCGGCCCGGCGCGCGAGAGCAGCAAGTAGAGCGCGAGCCCCACCACCACGGGCGGCAGGCCCATGGCGGAAGACACCATCAGAGAAAGCGCCCCGCGGCCGCGGAACCGCCCCACCGCGAGCAGGGCGCCGAGCGGAAAGCCGATCAGGCAGGCGATTACGACGGCGAGCCCCGTGACCTGCACCGAGAGCCCGACGATCTCGAGAAAATCCGCATCCGCCCGGACGATGAGCCCGACCGCCTCGGATATGGCCTCGCGGAATGCAGACATGGCCGCCGGCCCTCCCTTCGCCGCTTGGGCGGCACTCTAGGGCGGAATCGCTCGGACCGGAAACCAGACTTTCGACTCTGTCGGGCGGTTGCGCGACATGCGAAAGGGGCGGCGCATTGCTGCACCGCCCCTCGTGGTGGTCGGGTCCGCCGGATCAGAAGGCGTAGTTCAGGCCGAGGCTGAAGGTGTCGGCCTTCACGTCGGTGCCCGCGGTGTCGCCGAAGTCATCGAACTGGTGGTTGAGGTATTCACCACGCAGACGGATGTTCTCGGTGGCGGCGTATTCGAGGCCGGCCCCCAGCACGTAGCCGTCGCCGCTTTCGCCGTTGGAATTGAGGTTGGCGTAGCCGGCGGTGGCATAGGGCAGGAAGCTGCCCGCGTCGTAGCCGAGGCGGCCCTTGAGGGCGAGCACGTCGCCGTCATCCTCGGTGCCGTTGGCCTCGAGGTTCAGGGAGTTGTAGGCCAGTTCGCCACCGTAGACGAGCGAGCCGTTGTCCCACAGGTAACCCGCCTGGGCACCGATGTTGTTGTTGATGTCGAAGTCGGTGTCGCCGCCAGCGGTCTCGGAGGTGCCGCTGCCGGTGCCGAACGACAGACCGGTGTAGAAACCGCTCCAGTCGGCGCCATAGTTCACCACCGGGGCCGGGGTCGTGACGACCTCTTCCACGATGGGCTCCTCGAGGTTGCCTGCGAGGGCGGGCGCGGCCAGGGCCGCGGTCATGGCGACCGGGGCGAGGCTGGTGAGAATGATCTTACGCATAGGTATGGTCCTCTGTCCTTGTTGCTGCGTCGTGGTGTGTAACGCAATCGGACGGGAGAGGTTCATTCACGTTATCCGGCGTGCGCGTGAGCTGACGCCGCGTTCCAAGGCTGGGCGCATCAATGACCTTGCGTCATCTCCTACCGCGGCGCCTGATAGTTGCGGCGCCAATTGTCGGCAATGCCGGCGTATCGGTTCTGGATATCGGGACTGAAGACCCAGATGTAACCCCATGGCCTGCGGGGAAAACCGGCGTAACCGATGATGAAGCCCTGCAGGTCGGCGGCGCGCAGGATCACGTCCTGCCCCGCACGCTGGCCCACCCCGGCATCCACCCAGTCCTGCGGGGTGGGCGGCTTGTTGCCGAGGATCACCATCTGCGCCTGGTCGGCGGCATCCATCGCCCGCCAGGTCGCGGCGCCACCGGTGCCGCGGTAGTAGCCCAGAACGTCGGAGGGCCCGGTGGGGCTGTAATGCGCCCCGCAAGCGGTTTTCATGAGCGGAATCCACATGGGTCGAATCCTTGAAAGGGGAGGCTCTGCAATGCGGACAGGGTAGGCGCGGCGCGGGCTCCGGCACAGGCGGGCCGCGCGCTATTCGCAGATTATTCACGTGGAGGGCGCAGACCGGGCAGTCTGCGTGGGATGAGTGGCGGAGAGACAGGGATTCGAACCCTGGGACCCCGTGAAGGGTCAACGGTTTTCGAGACCGCCCCGTTCGACCACTCCGGCACCTCTCCGCGATCCCTGTGGTCTCAGGTGGCGCGGATGTATAAGAGCGCCGCGGCGGGCGCAACCCTCTTGATGCGGCTTCCGGCGAGATGAATCCGCGGCGCGCAGGCGGGCCGTCCGGTGGGGGGATATTTCCGCCGCATCTTTCTCAAATTCTTGGCATCGGCTTGGAAATGCGGCGCCAAAGGCATATGCCAGTGCAACGATTGCCGTTCCACGGGAGCCCCGCCGGCCATGTTGCGTCTGCTTTGCCAAGTCTGTGCCGCCGCCGCCCTGACGGGCCTTCTGGCGCTGTCGGCTGTCCCGGCCCTGGCCGAAACCACGGCGGGCACCGGAGCCGCGCCCGAAAGCGCCGCCGAGGCCGCCCCGCTGCCGGAGGCGGAAAGCCGGGCGCTGCTGGATGCGCTCGGGATGGACCGGCTCTTTCCGATTCTGCGCGAGGAGGGGCTGGCCTATTCGACCTCGCTCGAGGCCGAGCTGTTTCCGGGCGCGGGCAACGGGGCCTGGACCTCGCTGGTGAGCGAGATCTACGCGCTCGACCGGCTCGACAAGGTCATGGCCCGCCGCTTCGCCGAGGAGATGGCCGGGGTGGATACCGCGCCGCTGATGGCCTTCTTCGACAGCGAGCGCGGCCGCAAGATCGTGTCGCTCGAGATCTCCGCCCGCGAGGCGCTGCTCGACGAGACGGTGGAGGCGATGAGCCGCGACGCGATGGACGAGATGCGCGGACAGGACAACCCGCGGCTCGAGGTGCTGCGCGCCTACATTGAGGCCAATGACCTGGTCGAAACCAACATCGCCGGTGCGCTGAACTCGAACTTCGCCTTCTACCAGGGCCTCGCCGCAGGCGGCGCGCTTCCGCCGGAGATGACCGAGGAAGACATGCTGCGCGACGTCTGGATGCAGGAGCCCGACATCCGCGAGGAAACCGAGGCCTGGGTCTGGTCCTACCTGGCGATGGCCTACAAGCCGCTCGAGGATGGCGATATCGAGGCTTACACCGAGTTGTCGCGCACCCCGGAGGGCCGGGCGCTGAACCGGGCGATCTTCGCCGCCTTCGACGAACTCTTCACCGACATTTCCCGCGATCTCGGCCTCGCCGCCTCGCGTTTCATGGTCAGCGAAGACATCTGACGTCCGACCAATTGCTACCTTGGCCCGTGGCGCGGGTCGTGCCATTCTGTCCTCCCGTCGGTTCCGGGGAGGGAGGCGGCGGACGAGCAGGGAGGAACCCCCATGTGCCATGTCTTCGCCGGCCAGGATCCGGACCGCTATGCCACCACCACCCGCAGGTTGCGGCTGAACGGCCAGAGCACCAGCATCCGGCTGGAAAACTCGTTCTGGGCCATTCTCGACGAGATCGCCGAGCGGGACGGCCAGTCGACGCCGGCCTTCATCTCGAAGCTGCATTCCGAGGTGCTGGAACTGCGCGGCGAGCCGGTCAACTTCACCTCGCTGCTGCGCGGCGCATGCCTGGTGTTCCTTGAGATGAAGGCGCCGCCGGAAGAGCCCGCCATCGCCGCCGAATAGGCAAGATCAGGGGTAGTAGAAGGTTACTACCCGACCCCCGGCCTGGCTTGGCACCCTTGTCTTGACGCACTTGCAACGAGACGGGAGAGACCCTTGGCAAAGGCCATCCATTCCATGATCCGCGTGCTCGACGAGGCACGCTCCGTCGATTTCTACCGCCGCGCCTTCGGGCTCGAGGTGGCGGATCGGCTCGATTTCCCGGAGTTCACCCTCGTCTACCTCAGCAACGGTGAAACCGGCTTCGAGGTGGAGCTGACCGTCAACAAGGGCCGCACCGAGCCCTACGACCTGGGCGACGGCTACGGCCACCTAGCGGTGTCGGTCGCCGATCTCGACGCCCAGCACGCCCGTTTCGAGGCGGAGGGCCTGAGCCCGCGCAAGCTGGTGGAATTCGCCCCGGCGGGCGAGCTGGTGGGCCGCTTCTTCTTCGTTGCGGACCCCGACGGATACCAGATCGAGGTGCTGGAGCGCAGCGGGCGCTTCGGCTGAGGAGAGTTTTCAGGGAGGAGAGACTGACATGAAGACCACAGCAAGCCTGCGGGCGGCCCATCGCGGGCTGACCCGCCGCCAGCTTCTGTCACGGGCGAGCGCCGCAAGCGCGACGCTGGTGGTGGGCGCAGGGTTCATCGCCGCCGCCGATGCCGCCTGGGCGGCGGAGACGACGCATCTGAAGCCCGAAACCTTCGCCACGCTCGTGCAGATGGCGCGCGACATCTACCCCCACGACCATGTCGCCGACGAATACTACGTGATCGCGGTGAAGGGCTACGACACCGCCGAGGCCGCCGAGGGCGTGGAGGCCGGGATCGCCGCGCTCGATGCCGCGGCACAGGGCAAGGGTCATGTCGGCTACCTCGCCACAGGCTGGGAGCGCGACCGGGTTGAGATCCTGCGGGGCATGGAGGAGAGCCCCTTCTTCCAGCAGATCCGGGGCGGGCTCGTGACCGGGCTCTACAACCAGAAGGCCGTCTGGCCGCTCTTCGGCTACGAGGGCGAGAGCTTCTCGCAGGGCGGTTACATCGACCGCGGCTTCGATGACATTGCCTGGCTCTGAGGGGAGAAGAGACCATGACTGCACCATTTGAGAAGACCGACGACTCCGTTGTCGTCATCATCGGCACCGGCGCGGGCGGCGGCGTGCTGGCCAACGAACTGGCCCAGAAGGG
>CAYVQK010000104.1:0-12412 GCA_964454145.1 uncultured Oceanicola sp.
AGTCGGTGTGCTTCTCGGGCAGAAAGTTCAGCCGGCTCTGCGTCCCCTCCATCAGCCCGCGCCCGGTCCAGCCGCCCGAGCCCAGCGCGATCTTCGACTGGGTGATGTGATAGCCCGCGCCCAGCGGGTCGCTCTCGGGGTCGAGGAAGGTGTCGATCCGGCGGAACTGGTAGTCCTTCAGAAGCTGCCACGGCGTGCCCCGCGAGGCGATCACGGTGCTGACGAGCCCCACACCCGAGGCGATGACCACGCCGAAGTAGAGCCAGTGAACCCCCGCGCAGAACATCACCATCGCCCCGCCGACGACCAGCAGGATCGCGGTGCCGAGGTCGGGCTGCTTCAGCACCAGCGCCGTGGGCACGAGAATGATGAGCAACGGCAGGATCACCCAGAGCGGCCGCGAGGTCTTGCCCACGTCGAGCCAATCGTAATAGGCGGCAAGCAGCATCACGAGGGTGATCTTCGCCAGCTCCGACGGCTGGAGCCGCATGAACCCCAGGTCGATCCAGCGCTGCGCGCCCATGCCCACGTCGCCGAAGAACTCCACGAAGACCAGCAGCAGCACCGAGCCGAGATAGGCCAGCAGCGCCATGTTCCGCCAGAAGTAGATCGGCACCATGGCCACGATGAACATCATCACCAGGCCCAGGGCGAAGCGCTTCATCTGCGGCTCGGCCCAGGGCTCCAGCGATCCGCCCGCGACCGAGAACAGCATAAGGAAGCCCACGCCGCAGACCGCGACGAGCAGCACCACCAGTGCCCAGTTGATGTAGAGCACCTTCCTGAGCCCGGTCGGCACCGTCTCGCGGTTGTACTCGAGATAACTCACGCCGCCGTCTCCACGCCCACGCTCATGCCCGGTCGCTGGCTTCGCGCCGCAGGTCGTCGCGCAGGTTCAGATCCTTGCGCATCTCCTCCACCTGCCAGCGGCTCGACGAGGGATAGGCCTCCATCGGAGGCAGCCCGCCATAGAGAGCCTGCAGCATGATATCGCGTGCGACGGGGGCCGCCACGGCCGAACCGCCGCCGCCATGCTCGACCACCACCGACACCGCGTATTTCGGGTTGTCATAGGGCGCGAAGGCCACGAAGAGCGCGTGGTCCCGCTGCTCCCAGGGCACATCCTGGTTGCGCACCACCACCGAGCGCACCTGGCTGGTGCCGGTCTTGCCGGCCATCTCCATGCCCTCGGCCACGATCCGGCTGCTCCGCGCCGTGCCCCGGGCCGAGTTCACCACGTTGTACATCCCCTTGCGGATCTGCTGCAGCGCGGTGGGCGAGATATCCAGCGGCTCCAGCCCCTTCACCTCGGTCTCCCGGCCGTCGACCGATTTCACCAGCCGCGGCTCGATCTGCGTGCCGCTGGCGAGCCGCGAGGCCATGACCACAAGCTGCAGCGGCGAGGCCAGCACGAAGCCCTGTCCGATCGAGGCGTTCAGGCTGTCGCCCACCACCCAGTCCTGGTCATAGCGTTCGGCCTTCCAGGCCCGATTGGGGGCGATCCCCTCGGCCACCGCGCTCATCGGCACGTCATGGCGCACCCCGATCCCCAGCTTCTTGGCCATCTCCGAGATGTTCTCGATCCCGGCCTTCAGCGCGAGCTCGTAGTAGTAGACGTCGCAGCTCTGCTGGAGCGAGGCGTCGAGGTCCACCCAGCCGTGCCCCGACCGTTTCCAGCAATGGAAGCGCCGGCCCGACACCTCCTTGTGCCCGGGGCAATAGAACGTCTGCCCTGCCGTCACCGCGCCCGCTTCCATCGCCGCCAGGGCGGTCACCATCTTGAAGGTCGATCCCGGCGGGTAGAGCCCCTGCGCCGCCTTGTTGGCGAGCGGGCGGTGGTCGTTCTCTGTCAGCTCCCTGTACTCGGCCACCGAGATGCCGCGAACGAAGAGATTGGGGTCGAAGGACGGAGCCGAGCCGATCGCCAGCAGGTCGCCGTTGGTGACATCCATGACCATCGCCGCCGCGCTCTCGGTGCCCAGCCGCGCCTGCACGAAATTCTGCAACTGGCTGTCGATGGTCAGCTGGATATCGGCGCCCGAAACACCCTCCTGCCGGTCCAGTTCGCGCATCACCCGGCCGCTCGCGTTCACCTCGATCCGCCGGTTGCCCGCCGTGCCGCGCAGCGGCTCCTCCCACTTGCTCTCCACCCCGGTCTTGCCGATCTGGAACTGCGGCAGCTTCAGCAGCGGGTCCGGATCCTCGATCTTCGAGAGGTCATAGTCGCTGACGCGGCCCACGTAGCCGATCACATGGGCCAGGTCGCCCAGCATCGGGTAATGCCGCGACAGGCCCACCTCGGGCGAGATGCCCGGCAGGGCAGGGGTGTTCACCGCCACCTCCGAAAGCTGCTGCCAGCTCAGCCGGTCGGCGATGGTGTATTCGAGGAAGGGAGAGGACTTGCGGATCTCCTCCAGCGCCTTCTCCATCTCCTCGTCGCTGATCGGGATGATCCTGCGCAGCCGCGCCAGCGTGTTCTCGATGTCGCCCGCATCCTCGGGCACGATCACCACCCGGTAGATCTGCTCGTTCACCGCGACCGCAAAGCCGTTGCGGTCGAAGATCAGCCCGCGCTCCGGCGGGATCAGCGAGAACTTGATCCGGTTTTCCTCGGCCAGCAGCCGGAACTCGTCGGCCTGCTCCACCTGCATGTAGCGCATCCGGCCCGCGAGCAGGGCGGCGAAGCCCCCCATCAGCCCGCCCATCACCAGCCCGCGCCGGGTGATCCGGCGGACGCTCTCCTCGGTGTCCTTCGGCGCCCGCCTCACAGCCGGTGCCCCAGCGCATCCACCTCGCCCGGTGCCGCCTTTCTCAGGCCGAACAACATGTGCGAGAGCGCCACCACGACGGGATAGGTGAAGATCGTGATGCCCATCTGCAGCACCGCCACGCCCATCGGCGGGCGCGGCACCATGAACAGCGCCAGCAGCGCCATGTTGGCCAGCATCAGCGCCACCATCACGATGCCCGCCATCGCCCACTCGAGCGGAAACGGCAGCTCGCGCGACAGCGCCTGCCGCGCGCGCAGGAACTCGGTGCCGAGCAGCACCAGAAGCGCCCAGAGCCCCGGCGGACGGTGAAAGATCAGGTCGGCGGTCAGGAAGACGCCCACGATCAGCGCCGGCGGCACGAAGGCCGGGCGCCGCAGCACCCAGGCAAAGGTCAGCGCCAGCATCAGGTCGGGGCCCGGCAGGCCGCCCGCCGTGGTGTCGAGCGGCAGCAGGCGGAAGAAGGCGAAGAGCGTGCAGAGCCCCAGAAAGGCCGCGCGATAGGTCCAGATCCGGGTCGTGACCGGGTCAACCATCGGTGCCTCCCTCGGCCTGCGAGATCTCCTCGGGATGCGGGTTCTGGGTCACCTCCGGCGTCAGGATCAGCCCGCCCGGGTCGGCGATCACCTCCGCCTCATGGCTCCTCAGCACCCGCAGAAAATCCAGCCGCTCATAGTCCGCGCTGAGCCGCACCCGAAGCCGCCCGTCGCGCCCCTCCACCAGCTGGCCCACCACCAGCCCGGCAGGAAACACCCCCCCGTCGCCGGAAGATACCACCCGGTCGCCCGGGCGCACCGTATCGCGGTCCTCGATGAACTCCAGCGGCGGCGCGGCACGGTTGTCGCCCGCCAGCATCGCGTGCTGGCCCGAGGGCTGCACCGTCACCGGAATGCGGCTCGCCGCATCGGTCAGCAGGATCACGCGGGAGGTCTGTTCGCCCACGCCCGCGATCCGCCCCACCAGCCCCAGCCCGTCCATCACCGCCCAGCCGTCGCGGATGCCGTCGCGCCGGCCCACGTTCAAGAGCACCGACTGGCGGAAGGGCGAGCCCGAGTCGGCGATCACCACGCCGGAGACCGAGGTCAGCCGCGGGTCGAGCCGCAGGTTGTTCAGCGCCAGCAGCTTCGCATTCTGCTGCTCGAGCTGAACCGCCGCCTCCTTCCACGCCTTCATCTGCTGAAGCTCGCGGCGCAGCTCCTGGTTCTGCTCGTACAGCCGGTTGTAGCTCTGGAAGCTGTCGGCCATGTTGCCCACCTTCGTCGCGGGCACGCTGGCCCACTCGAAGCTCGGCACGACCGTGTCGATCAGGTTCGAGCGAAACCGCTCCACCCGCGGGCTGTCGATCCGCCAGAGCAGGAAGATCCCGAGGCAGAGCACGATCAGCACGGCGGTCAGGATGCGCCTGACCGGGCTGACATAGTCGATGTTCGTGTCTCTCTTCGCCAAGCGGGCAGCCTTTCCGCGAGGCCCACCCCTCCGGCGGGCGCTCAGCTGTCGTAGTCTATCACATGCCTGAGCTGTTTTTCATATTCCAGCGCCTTGCCGGTGCCCAGAGCCACACAATTCAGTGACTCGTCGGCCACCGAGATCGCAAGCCCGGTCTGCTCCCGCAGCGCGAGGTCCAACTCGCCCAGGAGCGCTCCGCCGCCGGTGAGCATCACGCCCCGGTCGACGATGTCGGCGGCAAGGTCCGGCGGCGTGGCCTCGAGCGCGGTCATCACCGCCTCGCAGATCTGCTGCACCGGCTCGCTCAGCGCCTCGGCCACCTGCGCCTGGTTGATCTCGGTCTCCTTAGGCACGCCGTTCAGCAGGTCGCGCCCGCGGATCTGCATCGAGGCGCCCCGCCCGTCGTCGGGCATCCGCGCCGTGCCGATCGAGGTCTTCACCCGCTCCGCGGTGCTGTCCCCGATCAGGATGTTGTGCTGACGGCGGAGGTAGCTGACGATCGCCTCGTCCATCCGGTCGCCCCCCACCCGCACCGAACGGGCGTAGACGATGTCGCCCAGCGACAGCACGGCCACCTCGGTGGTGCCGCCGCCGATGTCGACGACCATGTTGCCGGTCGGATCGGTGATCGGCATGCCCGCCCCGATGGCCGCCGCAATGGGCTCGGCGATCAGCCCGGCGCGCCGCGCACCCGCGCTGAGCACCGACTGGCGAATGGCCCGCTTCTCCACCGGCGTCGCGCCATGCGGCACGCAGACGATGATCTTCGGCTTGGTGAAGGTGGTGCGCTTGTGAACCTTGCGGATGAAGTGCTTGATCATCTCCTCCGCGGTGTCGAAGTCGGCGATGACGCCCTCGCGCATCGGCCGGATCGCCTCGATGCTGCCGGGCGTGCGGCCCAGCATCAGCTTGGCGTCCTCGCCCACGGCCAGCACCTCCTTGCGCCCGCCCTTGGTGTGATAGGCGACGACGGAGGGCTCGTTCAGGATCACCCCACGGCCCTTCACATACACCAGCGTGTTCGCGGTGCCGAGGTCGATCGCCATGTCGGACGAAAACAGACCGCTCAGAAAAGCCATTTCAACGTTACCCCTGCCCTCTGCCATAGTCCTGTCGGGGCACGACTCAGCCGCCCCCGTGGAACTTTCGGCTTATAGGGTCAGGGCGGGTTGCGGGACAAGGGGGCGCACCCGGGGTCACGGCAAGTTGCTGCCGGACGGCGGTCAGCGCCGCTTTATCATGGTCACCACCGTGGGCGCGGTGAAGGCCCCCGCATCGCCGGTGAAGGCACCCCCGGTCACGATCCCGAGGTCGGGCGCATAGGTCAGCACCACGCTGGAGCCGCCCAGAAACCAGCCGAAGCTCACCTGCTCGCGCACCTCCATCGCCGGATAGCGGCACCCGCCGATCTCCACCTCCGTGGCGCCGAGATAGGCGATGGCAACACGCCCGCTCATCGCCTCGCCCCCCGCCAGCGTCACCTCCACCTGGCTCTCCCAGCGCCCGGTCTCGGCCAGCGCGTCGAGCCCGGCGGGGTCGGCGGCATAGGCATAGCGCGCCGGGGCGGCCTCCGGACCAAGCTCCTGCACCAGCAGCGGATGCGCATAGACGGCGCGCAGGGCCCCGCCCGGCGCCGCCACATCATCCACCACCAGCCGCCCGCCCTCGCGTCGCACCAGCCGCTCGCCCAGCCCCTCGGCCAGCGTCACCGTGAGCCCGCCGTCGAGGTCGGCGGCACGCGGGCAATCTGCAAGGGCAGGGGCGGCAGCGGCCAGGGCGACGGCAAGCAGGGCAGGGCGCAACATCGGCATCTCCGGGCTGTGGAACCGGCCCGATGGGATGCTAAGAAGGTGGCATGAGTGAGGCAAAACCCAAAGAGCAGGATCTCTACGCCCCGGTCAAAGCTCTCCTCGAAGCCCAGGGCTACGAGGTGAAGGGCGAGGTCGGCGCCGCCGATCTGGTGGCCTGCCGCCCCGACGCGCCGGAGGACGAGCCCGTGGTGGTCGAGCTGAAGCTCGCCTTTTCCCTCGCCCTCATCCACCAGGGCATCGCCCGCCAGGCCCTCACCGATGCAGTCTACCTCGCCATCCCCCGCGGGACGGGCCGCCGCTGGCTCGCCGCGATGAAGAGCCACCGCACCCTCTGCCGCCGCCTCGGCCTCGGCCTGATCTACGTGCGCCTGTCTGACGGTCACACCCAGATCGCCCTCGACCCGGCCCCCTACCAGCCCCGCAAGTCCGCCCCCCGCAAGAGCCGCCTCCTGCGCGAGTTCGCCCGCCGCGAGGGCGACCCCAACGTGGGCGGCGCGGCCCGCAACGGCGCGATCATCACCGCCTACCGGCAGGACTGCCTCCGTCTGGCGCAGCACCTCGCCACCCACGGCCCCTGCAAGGGCGCCGCGGTGGCCCGCGCCACCGGCGTCGCCGTCGCCACCCGGATGATGCGCGACGACCACTACGGCTGGTTCGAGCGGGTGGAAACGGGCGTCTACGCCCTCACCCCCAACGGGGCGAAGGCTCTGGAAGGATAGAATGTCGCCCCCCCGCCACCTCTAGGCTTTGACGCGGCGCCCCCTTGCGGCCTAGTCTCCGCCACAACCCCCACGAGAAGGCCCAGAGTTGAACCCGATCCGCCGCTGGCTCACCGTCCTCGCCTTGGTCCTCCTGCCGGCGATATGCCCCGCGCAAACCCTCACCGGCAGCGAAGACCCGGCCTTCGCCGCGGCCGTCTCCACCTGGCTCGCCGGCGAGAACGACCTCGCCGCGCTCACCGAGCTCGCCCGCCTCGCCCGCGAGGGCAACACCGCCGCGCAGGTGCTCCTCGCCCAGATCGCCTCCCGCTCCAACATGCACACCCATGTCACCGCCGGCCTTCCAAGAAAGGAGCGGATCGCCCTGCTGCGCCAGCCCGGCGGGCTCTCCGGAAAGTCCTGGCTCACCGAGGCCGAAAAGACAGAGCCGCTCGCGGCGGCGCTGCTGCAGGCCAACCAGATGGGCGAGAAGGCCCCCGCCATCGCCGCGCTCGTCGCCCGTGGCGAGATCTCCGCGGCCCTGCTCGCCGCCCATTCCATGGTGCTCCAGGGCGAGGGCGCCCGGCTCGTCGCGGCGCTCGACGGGCTGGAAGATCGCCTGCCCCCCGAGGCCGTCCCGCTCCTGCACGGCGCCCACCTCCAGGCCGCCGGCAGCGGCAGCGGGCGCTACGTGGGCTCGGCCCGCGTGCCGCCCCCCACGCCCAGCCTCACCGAGACCCGCGCCGCCGAGCTCGCCTGGTCCGGCCCCTCGCCGCGCGACATCATCGAGAACGACGGCCTGCGCGCCGTGGTGATGAAGAGCTATCCCCACGTCCGCTCCTGGACGCCCGTCGCCCAGTTCTGCGCCACGCACTGCCCCGGAAGCACGCCCGCCTGCGTCGCCGCCGGCGTCAGCGCGCTCTGGGCCACCGGCGCCTTCGCCCTGCGCAGCCCGCTGCAAAGCGTGCTGCCCGATGAGGCCTACTGGTCCAGCCCCCGCATCTCGGGCGACCTCCCGCGCCTCGTGCCCGACGTGCGCAAGTGGGATGCCGACGCCGAGTTCCGCGCTGTCGATGCCTGCTACTTCGACGCCATGGCCACCGCGCAGGACAAGCACGGCCACGCGCCCTAGCCCCCGCACCCCGATACCGAATGAAAAAAGGGGCGACGAAGGCTCATTGCCCTCGCCGCCCCTCGAATTCTTGCGGCAGCGCCCGGTAAGGCTTCAGCCCGCGTCCTTGTAGCTCACCTCGCGGGTGTCCTTGCCGCCGAGCTTCTCCTTGCGCACCCGCAGCCGGTTCAGCGCGGTGACATAGGCCTTTGCCGAGGCCACCACCGTGTCGGTGTCCGCGGCCTCGCCGGTCGCCAGCACGCCGTCTTCCTCCATCCGCACCGTCACCGTGGCCTGGGCGTCGGTGCCCTCGGTCACCGCGTGCACCTGGTAGAGCTGCAGCCGCGCGCCATGCGGATAGATCGCCTTCACCGCGTTGAAGGTCGCGTCCACCGGCCCGTCGCCCTGCGCGGTCGCCTGGCGGTCCACGCCATCGACGGTCAGGATGATGTCGGCCGACTGCGGCGCCTGGGTGCCGCAGACCACCCGCAGGAACTTCACCTTCAGGTACTCGTCCGCCGGATCGGCGCTGGCATCGCGCATCAGCGCCACCAGGTCGTCGTCGAACACCTCCTTCTTCCGGTCCGCCAGCTCCTTGAACCGCACGAAGACATCGGCCAGCTGGTTGTCGGCCAACTCGTAGCCCAGTTCCGCCAGCTTCGAGCGCAGCGCGGCCCGGCCCGAGTGCTTGCCCATCACCAGGTTGGTGGCGCTGAGGCCCACGTCCTCGGGCCGCATGATCTCGAAGTTCTCGGGGTTCTTCAGCATCCCGTCCTGGTGGATGCCGCTCTCGTGGGCAAAGGCGTTCTTGCCGACGATGGCCTTGTTGGGCTGCACCGCGAAGCCGCTCACCGTGGCCACCCGGCGGGAGATGTGCATGATCCTGGTGGTGTCGATGCCGGTGGTGAAGGGCATGATGTCATGCCGGGTCTTCACCGCCATCACCACCTCTTCCAGCGCCGTGTTGCCCGCGCGTTCGCCCAGCCCGTTGATGGTGCATTCCACCTGCCGCGCACCCGCCTCCACGGCGGCGAGAGAGTTGGCCGTCGCCATGCCCAGATCGTTGTGGCAATGGGTGGCAAACACCACGTCCTGCGCCCCGGGGATCTCGGCGATCAGCCGGCGGATCAGCTCGGCGCTCTCGCGCGGCGCGGTGTAGCCCACCGTGTCGGGAATGTTGATCGTCGTCGCCCCCGCCTTGATCGCGATCTCGATCACCCGGCAGAGATAGTCGAACTCGGTGCGCGTCGCGTCCATCGGGCTCCACTGCACGTTGTCGCAGAGATTGCGGGCGTGGGTCACCGTCTCGTGGATCCGGTCGGCCATCTCGTCCTGCGTCAGGTTCGGGATCTGTCGGTGCAGCGGCGAGGTGCCGATGAAGGTGTGGATGCGCGGCGATTTCGCGTGCTTCACCGCCTCCCAGCACCGGTCGATATCCTTGAAGTTGGCGCGTGCCAGCCCGCAGATGGTGGCGTTCTTCGCCTGCCTGGCGATCTCGCTCACCGCGGCGAAGTCCCCTTCCGAGGCAATCGGAAAGCCCGCCTCGATGATATCCACGCCCATCTCGTCGAGCAGCCCGGCGATCTCGAGCTTCTCGGCATGGCTCATGGTCGCGCCGGGCGATTGCTCGCCGTCACGCAGGGTGGTGTCGAAAATCAGGATTCGGTTCGCGTCGGTCATCGGAAAATCTCTCTGGAGTGCAGTGCTTGTGCTGTTGGGTGCTTCGGCGCGTCTATACCCCTGAGCGGTCGCGCCGGAAAGGCACGCTCAGAGGCAGCTAAGAAGAAGCAGCAGGCCAGCGAGAGGGAGCGCGACAACAGCGAAGAGAGGCAGCCGGGAGGCTTCCTCGGTGCGGGCAATGGCGATGGCCCGTGGCTGGTTGCGGCGCTCGTGCGTCATGGGGCGGATCATAACCGGGGAATCCCAAAAGGAAAGCGGAGATTTGAGCAGCGCTCCGCAAAGGTAGAAACCTGCCCAAGGACACCCCAGCGCGGGGACGCCGCGAAGGGCGGAGCCCGGCTCCGCCCCCCGTCAGGCCCGCGCTTCGCCCGCGCTCACACCACGTTCCGCTCCGGCCCGTAGGGAAACCCGGTGATGTTCTCCGCCCCGTCCTCGGTGATGACCAGGATGTCATGCTCCCGGTACCCGCCCGCGCCGGGCTTCCCTTCCGGCACCGTCAGCATCGGCTCCATCGAGATCACCATCCCCGGCGCCAGCACCGTGTCGATATCCTCCCGCAGCTCCAGCCCCGCCTCGCGCCCGTAATAGTGCGACAGCACCCCGAAGGAGTGCCCATAACCGAAGCTGCGATACTTCAGCAGATCCCGTTCTGCATAATAGGCGTTCAACTCCGCCGTCACCGCGCTGCACCTGGCCCCCGGCTTCAGCAGAGAAAGCCCCAGCTCGTGCACCGCCACATTGGCCTCCCAATACGCCCGCGAGGCCTCATCCACCTCGCCCAGAAACAGCGTCCGCTCCAGCGCCGTGTAATAGCCCGAGATCATCGGAAAGCAGTTGAGGCTCAATATATCGCCCCGCTCCAGCACCCGCCCCGTCACCGGGTTGTGCGCCCCGTCGGTGTTCAGCCCCGACTGGAACCACACCCAGGTGTCGCGATACTCCGCGTCGGGAAAGGCCCGCGCGATCTCCGCCTCCATCGCGTCGCGGCCCGCCATCGCCACGTCGATCTCCCGCACCCCTTCGCGGATCGCATCCCGTATCGCCTCCCCGCCAAGGTCCGCCACCCGCGCCCCCTCGCGGATCAGCGCGATCTCCGCCGCGCTCTTCACCATCCGCAGCGCCATGACCGGCCCGGCGATATCCACCGCCCGCGCGGGCGCCAGGAAGGCGTCGAGCGCCGCCCGTTGCAGCACCGTCAGGTGGTCGCCCTCGAAGCCCACCACGCGGCCCTTGCCCGCCACATGCGCCACCGCCCGCCAGAAGTTGTCGCGCGCCCAGTCGGTATAGGTCAGCGCCTCGCCATGGCAGCGCCGCCACGGCTGGCCCGCGTCGATCCCCGCCGCGATCACCACCGATCTCTCCGCCGTCACCACCAGCCCGAACGGCCGTCCGAAGGCGCAGTACAGAAAGCCCGAGTAATAGGCGATGTTGTGCATCGAGGTGAACAGCGCCACCTCCACGCCGCTCTCCGCCATCACCCCGCGCAACTTCGCCAGCCGCGCGTCATACTCCTCTGCCGAGAAGGGCAGGGGGGCCTTTTCGCCGTTCTCGAAGCGATAGAAGGAAGGACGGTCCGTCATGTCAGAGCCTTTCCGGGCCCGTCGCGGGCCCATTCATCAAGGAATGGTCCCGGCGTTCAGGACGGTAAGGCCCAAAGCGGGGTGACGCCATCACCCCGGGCCGCGCCGGAGAATGCCACGCCGCCCCAGTCCTGCCAAGAGGTCAGCGCACCCCGCCCGCCACATCCGTAGGTCGGGACTTGTCCCGACGTCCCGCCCCCACTTCCCCCCGTCCGATCAATCCCCTAGCGTCCCCCCATGGCCCGCTACCTCGCCTCCCGCCTGATCTCCCTCGCGCTCTCCCTCGTGGCGGCCAGCGTGGTGATCTTCTTCATGCTCGAGGTCATCCCCGGCGACCCGGCGGCCTTCATGCTCGGCCTCAACGCCCAGCCCGAAACCGTCGCCGCGCTCCGCACCGAGCTCGGCCTCGATGGCACCACGCCCGAACGCTACCTGCGCTGGGTCACCGGCCTGCTGCAGGGCGACATGGGCACCTCCTACACCTACCGCGTCCCGGTCGAGGGCCTCATCGCCGACCGCCTCGCCGTCTCGGCCCCGCTCGCCGCCTACGCGCTGATCCTCTCCACGCTCATCGCCATCCCGGTCGGCCTCCTCGCCGCCGCCTTCCGCGGCCGGGCGGCGGATTACGGCATCATGGGCGTTACCCAGCTCGGCATCGCCGTGCCCAACTTCTGGTTCGGCATGCTCCTCGTCCTCGCCTTCGCCATCACCATCCCGCTCTTCCCCGCCGGCGGTTTCCCGGGCTGGGACGCCGGCCTCTGGCCCGGCCTCAAGGCCCTGACCCTTCCCGCCATCGCGCTGGCGCTGCCGCAGGCCTCCATCCTCGCCCGCGTCATGCGCTCCGCCCTGATCGAGGTGCTGGGCCAGGACTTCATCCGCACCGCCCGCGCCAAGGGCCTCACCCGCGCCCAGGCCCTGACCCGCCACGCGCTGCGCAACGCGCTGGTGCCGGTGCTGACCATCCTCGGGCTCCAATTCTCCTTCCTGCTGGCCGGAGCGATCATCATCGAGAACGTCTTCTACCTGCCCGGCCTCGGCCGCCTGATCTTTCAGGCCATCACCCAGCGCGACCTGATCGTGGTCGAAAGTGCGGTGATGCTGCTGGTCTTCGCCGTCATCTGCGTGACCTTCCTGACCGACATCGCCTACGGCCTCGCCGACCCCCGGCTGAGGAGGCGGCGGTGACCGGGCAACCAACGCAAGCCGGGCAGCGCCAGCCCGCGGGATGGCGCATGCAACGGATGTGCGGGTGCGCTTTATGGTTGGATGGTCATCTGACCTCGGAGGTCAGCGAAATCCTCACCGTAGCGCCAGCCCG
>CAYVQK010000105.1:0-1429 GCA_964454145.1 uncultured Oceanicola sp.
GACGAGGACACCGGGCAGGTCGAGTTCACCCGCATCGCCTGCCGGCTCTTCGATGACACCACCTGCCGCTGCTCGAACTATGCGATCCGGCTGAAGATCGTGCCCGAATGCGTGGTGCTGAAGCCCGAGACCATGGACAGGACCGCCTATTTCATGCCCGAGAGCTGCGCCTACCGGCTGCGCCACGAGGGCAAGACCCTGCCCGACTGGCACCCGCTGCTGACCGGCGACCCGGAAAGCACGGCCAAGGCGGGCCGGGCGGTGAAGGGGCCGACCTGGCCCGAGTTCGACGTGCCGGAAGACGACTGGGAAGATTACATCGCCGCAGAAGAGGACCTCTGAATGCATTTCGCCTCCGACAACACCGGCCCCGCCCATCCCGCCGTGATGGAGGCGCTGATGAAGGCCAACGAGGGCTACGCGATGCCCTACGGGGCCGATGCACTGTCGCAGCAGGTGGTGGAGCAGGTGCGCGAGGTCTTCGAGGCGCCCGAGGCCGCCGTCTTCCTCGCCGCCACCGGCACCGCGGCCAACGTGCTGCTGCTCGCCACCCTGGCCGAGCCCTTCGAGACGATCTTCTGCTCCGACTGCGCCCATATCCACGAGGACGAATGCAACGCGCCCGAGCTCTTCACCGGCGGCGCGAAGCTCACACTGGTACCGCACGAGGCGGGCCGGATGAGCGCCGAGGGGCTGCGCGCGGTGATCGAAGGCGAGGGCACGCGCGGCGTGCACGGCCCCCGGCGCGGGCCGGTCTCGCTGACCCAGGCGACGGAGAAGGGTGCCGTCTACGCGCTGGAGGAGGTCGAGGCGCTGACCGGCGTGGCGCGGAGCTTCGGCCTGGCCACCCAAATGGACGGCGCGCGCTTTGCCAATGCGGTGGCGCACCTGGGCTGCACGCCCGCCGAGGCGAGCTGGAAGGCGGGGGTGGATGCGCTCTCGTTCGGCGGCACCAAGAACGGCCTGCTGGGCGTGGAGGCGATGGTGCTCTTCGACCCGGCGAAGGCCGAGGAGCTGGAATACCGCCGCAAGCGGGGGGCGCAGCTCTTCTCCAAGCACCGCTACCTCGCGGCGCAGATGGCGGCCTATCTCGCCAACGATCTCTGGCTGGAGACGGCCCACACCGCCAATGCCGCCGCCGCCGCGCTGGCCCGCGGCGTCGAGGCCGCCGGCGGGCGCCTGCTTGCACCGCAGCAGAGCAACCTGATCTTCGTCGACCTCTCCCGCGCCGCCCACCGGCGGCTGAAGGCGGCGGGCGCGCAGTATCACATCTACTCCGGCCCGCTCGACGGCGACGACCCCGACGAGATGCTCACCGCGCGGCTGGTCTGCGACTGGAGCGCGCGCGAGGAGGACATCGCCCGCTTCTGCGAGCTGGCCGCGGGCTGACGCGCGCGCCCTGCTCATTTTCTTGCTGAAAATACTCCAG
>CAYVQK010000105.1:1529-9499 GCA_964454145.1 uncultured Oceanicola sp.
CTGGCCGCGGGCTGACGCGCGCGCCCTGCTCATTTTCTTGCTGAAAATACTCCAGTCCGCCCGCGCCACCCGTGCTGCGGCGCAGACTGGGGCGCAGACTGGGGCGCCTAGTTCGGCGTGCCGTGGAGCAGCTCGGTGAACTTCAGGTCATCCACCCGGCCGGTGAGCCGCGCCCGGTAGACCGGGATGCTCTCGGTCACCCGCATCACGTAGTTGCGGGTTTCGCGGAAGGGGATCATCTCGATCCAGTCCACCACGTCCACGCCCGGGTAGCGCGGGTCGCCCCGGTCGGCCACCCAGTTCACCGCGCGGCCCGGCCCGGCGTTGTAGCCCACCGAGACAAGCACCGGCGCGTCGCCGAAGATCTCGATCAGCCCGGCGAGGTAGGCGGTGCCGAGCTGGGCGTTGTACACGGGGTCTTCGGTGAGCTTGCCGAGGTCGTAACGCACCTTCAGCTCGCCGGCCATGTCCTTGGCGGTGCCGGGCATGAGCTGCATCAGCCCGCGTGCCCCGGCGGGGCTGATCACCACCGGGTCGAACTCGCTCTCGCGGCGGGCGATGGAGAGGGCCAGCTCGTCGGGCACCGGCCAGTCGGTCTCGGCCATCTCGTGCAGCGGGTAGTAGGCCGCCGGGATCATGATGCCGCGCTCGGCCACCTTCTTGGCGATCTTCAGGGCCAGGTGCACCTCGCCGCGCTCGATCATCAGCGTGCCCAGCGTGCCGGCCTCGGGCCGCTCCAGCAGAGAGCCGAGGTGGGTGAGGAAGCGTTCGGCTTCGTCGGCCTCGCCCTCCTCCAGCATCCGCAGGCCCACGGCGAGCACTTCGGAGCCGGCGAAGCTCGTCTCCTCCAGCGGCGGAAACTCCTCACGCCCGGTCAGCGTCACGTCCATCGGCAAGCCCGCGGCCTCGGCGGCGAGCAGGCCGTAGTAGCTGGTCTGGTACTGCGCGCCCATGGCGTAGGCGTCGCGCGCCTTCTCGGCATCGCCCAGATCGGCATAGGCGCGGCCCAGCCAGTAGCCCGCGCGGCCCATGCTGATGGGCGACTCGACCGCCTCGACGAACCGCTCGAAGTGCCAGAGCGCCAGTTCGGGATCCTTCAGGAAACGCAGCGCGATCCAGCCCGAGAGCCATTCGAGATCGGCGAAGTCGGAGCCGTCGGCGAGAAAGTGGCGCGCGGCCAGCGCATAGGCATCGGCCACCTGGCCCTCGCGCAGCAGGGTGCGGGCATAGATCCGGCGGTAGTTCGACCACAGCTCGGGACGGCCCAGCGCCTCGGCCGAGGTGGACCGCTCCACCATCAGCTCCTCGGCGCCCTCGTGCAGCCCCTTGCGGACGCGCCAGTTGTAGCGCTCCCAGGCCAGCCCGGCGTCTCCCTGCAGCTCCTTCGGCACCGCCTCGATCTTGGCATCCACACCGGCGGCCCGCGTGCGCAGCGCGATGCGGGCCTCGGCGAGTTTCTGCCACCCCTCGCTCACGCGGCCCATCTGGCGCAGCGCGGCGGAGCGGCTGTCGCGCCACAGCAGGTCGTCGAGCCGGGCCTCGTGGTGCGGCGCGAGAATCTCGGGGTAGCGCTCGAGCAGCGCCTGCTCGACCTCGGGGTTCAGGGTGCGGGTGCGCCAGGCGAGCACCGCCAGCGCCGCCGCGTCGCCATCCTCGCCGCGGGCGACATGGGCCTCGACGAGGCGCAGCACGCCCATCGAGGTTTCGGGGATCTTGTCGCCGAAATAGGCCACCACCGCGTCAGGGTCTTCGCCCACGCCGATCGAGGCCTCGCCGCGATCATGCAGGTACGCGATGTTGGGCCAGTCCTCGTGCTCGGCGAAGAAGGCCTGGTATTCGTCGAAGCTGCCGCCGCCGCCGCGCAGCTTGGCCCACTGGGCGTAGCGCTCCATCGCCGGGCCCGCGCGGGCGGCGGAAAAGGCGGCCTGGCCCCAGTCGCCGCGTTCGAGCGCGCGCTGCATCAGGGTGAAGTCGCTGGCCTGCTTGGGCCGGGCGGGCGGGGCCTCGGCGGCCAGAGCCACGCCCTCCAGCGCCTCGGCGCGGGGCAGCGGCGCTTCCTCTTCCGCCTCGCCCTCCGCGGTGGCTTCGGCCTCCGGGTCGGGCGCGGCCTCTTCCGCCGCTCCCGCCTCTTCTTCGGCCTCGCCCTCGCCGTCGAGCTCCATCGCGGCGTCCTGCAGCACCTCCTCGCCCTCGTCCGGCGCCGGGTCTGCCGCCTGGGCGAGCACCGGCGGCCAGGCCATCAGGCTGGCGGCAAACAGCATCGACAGGACATAGCGAGACATGGCTCGGGCGGGCTCCGGACCGGGATTGGGCATTTCGCACAAGTCTAGCGTGTCATGTCTGATGAACAATACAACAACTTGGCATTGCGGCCTGCGGGCTCTATAGCTCCGCGCGGACCGGGATTTGGCCGCAACAGAGGAGGGCTCAGAGATGTTCCAGGGATCGATTCCAGCACTGGTGACGCCCTTCAAGAAAGGCGAACTCGATCTCGAGGCCTTCGAGGCGCTGGTGGAGTGGCAGATCGCCGAGGGCTCCAGCGGATTGGTGCCGGTCGGCACCACCGGCGAGAGCCCGACGCTGACCCATGACGAGCATGATGCCGTGGTCGCCGCCTGCGTGAAGGCCGCCGCGGGCCGGGTGCCGGTGATCGCCGGGGCGGGCTCCAACTCCACCCGCGAGACGGTGCGGCTGGTGGAGGCCGCCAAGAGCGCGGGCGCCGATGCCGCGCTGGTGGTGACGCCCTATTACAACAAGCCCACCCAGGCCGGGCTGATCGCCCATTTCGAGGCCGCCGCCGAGGTGGGGCTGCCGATCATCATCTACAACATCCCGCCGCGCTCGGTGATCGACATGCTGCCGGGCACCATGGCGGAGCTGGCCCGGAACCCCAACATCATCGGGGTGAAGGACGCCACCGCCGACCTCGCCCGCGTGGCGATCACCCGGCAGATGTGCGGCCCCGATTTCATCCAGCTCTCCGGCGAGGATCCGACGGCGGTGGGCTACAACGCCATGGGCGGCGTGGGCTGCATCAGCGTCACCGCCAACGTCGCGCCCCGGCTCTGCGCCGAGATGCAGGCGGCGACGCGCGCGGGCGACTATGCCAAGGCGCTGGAGTACCAGGACAAGCTCATCCCGCTGCACCGCGCGATCTTCGCCGAACCCGGGCTCTGCGGCGCCAAGTACGGCCTTTCGGTGCTGGGCAAATGCGCCGATGACGTCCGCCGCCCGCATGTGCAGGTGTCGGACTTCGTGAAGGGCCAGATCGAGGACGCGATGCGCTTCGCGGGGCTGATCAACTGAAACCGCCGCGCGAGGGCGAAGAGCGGCTGGGCTACGACCCGGCCGAACGCCCCGAGGCGGGCCTGCATTTCATCGGCGTGATCCGCTCCGACTGGCGCGAAGGCACGGCGCCCAAGAACCTGCGGCTGGCGCGGGAGCAGGGCGGCGGGAACGCGCGGGTGGAGCTTCGGGAAGAGTTCGTGCCGGCGCTGAAGGGCCTCGCGCCCGGCGACTGGATCATGCTGCTCTACTGGACAGGCGAAGCCCGGCGCGACTTGCTTGTGCAGGCCCCGCGCCACGCCGACGGCCCGCGCGGCACCTTCGCGCTCCGCTCCCCCGCCCGGCCCAACCCGGTGGCGCTGGGCTGCGTCCGGATAGAGGCGATCGACGGCGCGGTGCTGCAGATCGACGCGACGGATGCCTTCGACGGAACGCCGGTGGTGGACATCAAGCCCTGGATCGGGACGGTGGATGCCCCCGCGTAGGTCGGGACTTGTCCCGACGCCCCTTTCCCCGCCATCCTCGAGCCCCTATATCCCTCCCCCATGGCCAAGAAAGACGACAACCCCAACTACAAGGTGATCGCCGAGAACCGGCGGGCCCGGCATGACTATGCCATCGAGGACGACCTCGAGGTCGGGATCATCCTGGAAGGCTCCGAGGTGAAGTCGCTCCGCGAGAATGCCAGCCAGATCAACGAAAGCTACGCCGCCGTCGAGGATGGCGAGCTCTGGCTGGTGAACGGCTACATCGCGCCCTACGCCCAGGCCAAGACCTTCGGCCACGAGGAGCGCCGCCGCCGCAAGCTGCTGGTGTCGAAGAAGGAGCTGGCCCGGCTGTGGAACGAGACCCAGCGCAAGGGCATGACCCTGGTGCCGCTGGTGCTCTACTTCAACCATCGCGGCATCGCCAAGATGAAGATCGGCATCGCCAAGGGCAAGAAGCTGGCCGACAAGCGCGACACCGCCGCCAAGCGCGACTGGAACCGCCAGAAGCAGCGGCTGCTGAAGCAGAACGGCTGAGCAGCTTTTCCGCTTGCGCAGAGCCACGGCGCGGACCAGCTTCGCCGCCATGGATCTCGCCTTCTTCCTCCCCGCCTGCTTCGCGCTGAACCTCACCTTCGGGCCGTCGAACCTGCTCGCCCTCACCCATGGCGCGCAGACCGGCATCCGCTTCGCCTTCACCGCCGCCCTCGCCCGTCTGGCCGTCTTCGCGCCGATGATCGCCGCCTCGGCGCTGGGGCTCGGGCTGCTGCTCACCGTTTCGGCCACCGCCTTCACCGTGGTGAAGCTCGCGGGCGCGGCCTACCTCGTCTGGCTCGGGATCAAGCTCTTGCGCACCAGGCCCGACACCCATGCCCTCGGCCGCCCTGCCCCCAACCTCGCCCGCGCGGCCCGGCGCGAGGCGCTGGTGGCGCTTGGAAACCCCAAGGCGATCCTGATCTTCGCCGCCTTCTTCCCGCAGTTCGTCGCGCCCGAGCGCTACTGGGCCGATTACGCGGTGCTGGGCGGGCTCTTCCTCGTGCTCGAGGGCTGCGCGGTGCTGGCCTATGCCACCGCCGGGCGCTTCGCCGCCCGCCTCGCCGCCACCCGGATGCACTGGCTCCAGCGCACCTCGGGCGCCACCATGGTGCTCTTCGGCCTCCTGCTGCTGCTGGCCCGCGCCCCGGCCCGCGGAACCGCCTGAGCCACCGCCCTTGCCAGCCCGCCGCCTTCCGGCTAGCAACGCCTGCGACGCGAGAGGGGAGCACATCATGGCAGACGACCCGAAGACGCTGGTCTCCACCGACTGGCTCGCCAAGCACCTGAAGGATCCCGACCTGCGGGTTCTGGATGCCTCCTGGTACCTGCCGGCGATGAACCGCGACGCGAAGGCGGAGTACCTCGAGGGCCACATCCCGGGCGCGCGCTTCTTCGACATCGACGAGATTTCCGACAACCGCTCCGACCTGCCCCACATGGCCCCGCCGGTGGAGAAGTTCATGAGCCGGATGCGGGCGATGGGCGTGGGCGACGGGCACCAGGTGGTGGTCTACGACGGCGCGGGCATCTTCTCGGCCGCCCGGGTCTGGTGGCTGTTCCGCCTGATGGGCAAGCAGGACGTGGCGGTGCTCGACGGCGGCCTGCCCAAGTGGCTCGCCGAGGGCCGCGAGGTGGAGGACATGCCCCCCGTGGTGCGCGACCGGCACATGACCGTGCAGCGCCAGGCCGACATGGTGAAGGACGTGACCCAGGTCGCCGCCGCCGCCAAGCTGGGCGACTGGCAGATCGTCGATGCCCGGAGCGCCGAGCGCTTCGCCGGGGCCGCACCCGAGCCGCGCGCCGGGCTGCGGGCCGGGCACATCCCCAACTCGAAGAACCTGCCCTTCGGCAACCTCCTGAAGCCCGACGGCACGATGAAGCAGGGCCAGGCCCTGCGCGACGCCTTCGAGGATGCCGGCGTCGACCTCGCCAAGCCGGTGATCACCTCCTGCGGCTCGGGCGTGACCGCCGCGGTGCTCTCGCTCGGGCTCGAGGTTCTGGGCCACCCGCGCCACGCGCTCTACGACGGCAGCTGGGCCGAATGGGGCCTCTACAACGACCTCGGGATCGAGACCGGGCGGTGAGCCCCATGGTGGGCGGTTCGCCCACCCTGCGGCCCACGCCGCCCCTTGCCGCCGCCCGCCGCCTGCGCCACGCTGCTCATCCGTAGGGTGGGCAATCTGCCCACCGACCCAGGAGCCGCACCCTTGCTCGAATCCATCCCGCCCCGCGAAGAAGACAAGATCCTGCGCCTGATGAAGCTCTTCGCCGACGACCCGCGCGTCGGCAAGATCGACCTCGGCGTGGGCGTCTACCACGATGCCCAGGGCCGGACGCCGATCTTCGCCGCCGTAAAGGCCGCCGAACAGCGGCTGGTGGAGCAGCAGGAGAGCAAGGGCTACGTCGGCCTGGCGGGCGACCCGGCCTTCCACCGCGCCATCGCCGGGCTGGTGCTGGGCGAGTTGGCTGCCACCATGCCCTTCGCGGCCTGCGGAACGCCGGGCGGCACCGGGGCGGTGCGCCAGGGCTTCGAACTCATTCGGCTCGCCGGCAACCCGCAGCGGCGCATCTGGCTGCCCGACCCGAGCTGGATCAACCACGGCTCGATCCTCGACACGCTGGGCATCCCCCGCGCCGACTACCGCTACTACGACCCGGCCACGGGGGGCATCGACCGCGACGGCATGCTGGCCGATCTCGCGAAGGCCGCGCCGGGCGACCTGGTGCTGCTGCACGGCTGCTGCCACAACCCTACCGGCGCCGACCTGAGCCTGCAGGACTGGGCCGAGATCACCCGCATCCTCGCCGCGGGCCGGCTCACCCCGTTTGTCGACCTCGCCTACCAGGGCTTCGGTGACGGGCTGGAGGCCGACGTGGCCGGGCTGCGCGCGATGGTGGCGGCGCTGCCGGAGACGATCATCACCGTCTCCGCCTCGAAGAACTTCGGGCTCTACCGCGAGCGTGTGGGCTGCGTGATCGCCCCCTGCGCCGACCAGAAGGCGCGCGACATGACCCACGCGGCGCTGGCCTGGCTGAACCGCCAGAACTACGCCTTTCCGCCCGACCACGGCGCCCGGGTGGTGACGGAGATCCTCACCGACGAGGGGCTGCGGGCCGACTGGCAGGAGGAGCTCGACGGCATGCGCGGCCGGATGAAGGCCAACCGCACCGCGCTGGCAGGCGAGCTGCGCCGCCTGACCGGGTCCGACCGCTTCGGCTTCGTGCAGGCGCACAAGGGCATGTTCAGCATCCTCGGGCTCACACCCGACCAGGTGATGGCCCTGCGCAAGGAGCACGGGCTCTACATGGTGGAAGACAGCCGGATCAACCTCGCGGGCCTGACCGACGCCACCATCCCCCTGGCCGCCGAGGCGATCGCCGCGGTGCTGTGACCGGCCCAGCTCGGGACGTGGCCCGCCTCCGTTCCGGGCGCCCCGATCAGGCGCGCCCGACCTGGCCGCGCCAGTCCACCGGATCGAGCCGGAACAGCGTCGAGAGCTGGGCGTAGACCTCGGGCTCCTCGGCCTGCAACGCGGCGGGTTGCTCGAAGAAGACCTCCACCGCCACCGCGAAGAACTCCTCGTGGCCCTCGCAGCCGTAGGGGTCGATCACCCCGCTCTCGCCGCGCTCCACCCGCGCACAGAGCCGCGCGTGCGCCCCGGTGAAGACCCGCGCCCACTCGGCAAAGCTCTGCCCCGGCGCCATCACCGGCGCCCCGTCGGCCCGGCCGGAGAGATCGTCGACCTGGTGGGCGAACTCGTGGATCACCACGTTGTGCCCGTCCGCCGGATCGGCCGCGCCCTGCTCGGAATGCGCCCAGCTCAGGATCACCGGCCCGCGCGCCCAGCTCTCGCCCGTCCGCACCGTCTCGTGCTCGGTCACCACGAAGCCGTTGTGGCGCTGCCGGCGCGACTTGAAGGCGCCCGGGTAGACGAGGATGGTGCGCAGGTTCACGAACCAGGTGTCGGTGTTCACCACCAGCAGGCAGGCCTGCGCGGCGATGGAGAGGCGCATCTCGTCGGTCACCTCCAGCCCGCCGCGGCCGATGAACTCGACCTGGTCGAGGAAGAGGTTGATCCGCCCCTCCAGCGCGCGGGCGAGGCCCTCGGGAAGGCGGCGGGTGATGGGCACCTTGGCGGCGACGACGGCGCGCTGCGCCTCGGT
>CAYVQK010000105.1:9599-12334 GCA_964454145.1 uncultured Oceanicola sp.
ATCCCCTGCTTGCCCCGCATCTTCGGGCGCTTCTCGATCCGGTAGATCGGATGTTCGGCGGTGCGGCGGAAGATCGAGAAGACGGCCACGTCCTTCAGGCAGGAAATCCCGTAATCCCGCCACTCGCCGGCGGCGACGAAACGGCCATAGAGGCCCAGGATGAGCGATAGTTCGGGGCGCTGAAACGCGACCGGCTCGTTCGCACGATTGCCGGGAAAGGGCGTGGGCGACTGCACGTTCATATGCTTGAGAGTGGGGGCAAGCGGAGGCGAAATCAAGCGCCGCGAAAATGCCCGCAAAATGCCGTTGCTCCGACGCCTCCCCTTCGTCACCGCGCCGTGATCGCCCGCCATGAAGGCCGGCATGCAACGAGTCCCAGGCTCGGTCCCGGTGGGATGGCGTCATAGCCCCCACCCAGTCGTCCCACCGGGGCGCATCACTCGAGTGCCCGTCGGCTCGTCCGGCGGGCCTTTTTCTTGCGCCCCCGCACCCTCAGGCGAACTCCCCCTGGCAGAACCACCCGCCCGAGACGGCATCGCCATGGGCGTAGTAGAGCCAGAGCCTTGCCCCGCAGGCGGTTTCCACCTGCCAGTAGTCGCGCTGCCCGCTGCGCCAGGCGGGCTCGTCGAGCCACCATTCCGGCGCGATCCGCTCGGGCCCGGTGGCATGCGCCGTGGCAAAGCGGCGGCGGCGCCAGCGGAAGGCGAGCGGCAGGGCGGCGGGGGTGGCGCCGGGCGGGCCCTCGGGGGTGACGAACTCGGGCGCGAACATCACCAGCGGGCGCGGCCGGGCGGGGCGCGCGGGCCAGTCCTTCGAGGGCGCCGACCAGGCGGCGGCCCGCACCTGTGTGCCCTTCTCGGGCACATGGCTGTCGCCGGGATGGAGCCGCTGGATCTGCTCCAGCCCCACCCGCGCGCCGAGCCGCCCGATCAGGTCGTCGAGCGCGGTGTCGCGGGTCAGCCGGGCGGCGGCATCGGCGCTGGCCCCGGCATGGCCCCGGTGCTGCACGGCGTGGACCGGCTCGGTGACGGTGGCCACCAGGCGGATCGCATCTATCCCGTCGCCCGCATCCACCTCGCCCAGCTTCATCCGGATGAGCGGGCGCAGCCTGTCGGGCTCGGCGGAGGGGCGGGCGAGGCCCAGCTCGATCACCTGGGAGGTGTGATCGCAGCGCAGGAGTTGAAGCCGCAGCCGCCGCGCGCCCATGCCCTTCGCCCGCAACCGCTCCTCCAGCGCCGGCAAGAGCCGGTCGACCCCCTCGGCAAGGTCGGCCTCAAGCCCGATCGGCTCCGGCAGGGTGAGGCGGACGGCATAGATCGGCTCGGGCCGGGCGGGGGAGACGGGCTCGGGCGCGGTGCCGAAGGCCTGGTCGAGCCGCAGCACCAGGTCGGCGCCGAAGCGGCGCGCCAGCGCGGCGCGGGGCTGGGCGGCGAGCTCCTCCACCCGCTTCAGCCCGAGCCGGGCGAGCTGCTGGGTGAGCTTCGGCGGCAGCCGCAGCGCCGCCACCGGCAGCCGCGCCAGCGCCTCCCGCGCCTTGCCCGGCGCGGCGATCCGGCTCTCCGGCGCCAGCGTCGCCAGCCCGCCCAGGGGCAGCGGCCCGCCGCGCTCCCAGTGCCGCCGCTTCACCGCCCGGGCGCGGGTGGCATAGGCCTCCTGGTCGATCGCGTCGCCCGAGCGCAGCGCGCCCGGCCCCTGGCCAGCAAACCGCGCCAGCGCCCAGGCCGCACCCACCGTGTCGGCCACCCCGGCGCAGACGGTGAGCCCGAGGTCGGCGCAATCGGCCTCGGCCTCGCCCATCAGCTCCGCCTCGCCGCCGAAGAGATGCGCGCAGCCCGAGATATCCACCGTCAGCCCCTCGGGCGGGGCCTCGCTGATCCAGGGCGAGAACTTGCCCGCCCAGCGGCGCAGCACGGTCAGGAAATCGGCCTCGATCGCGGGCCGCTCCAGCCGGGTGACCAGATCGGGGCAGACGGCCTGGGCATCGCGCAGCGGCTGGCCGGGGCGCAGCCCCGCGGCGGAGGCGGCGAGGCTGAGCGAGACGAGGCTCACGATGTTGCCGCTCTCGCGCACCACCGCCAGCGGCACCTCGGCCAGCGCCGGCTCGGCACGGATCAGCCGCTCGGCGGCAAGCCGGGGAAACCACAGCGACAGGATTCGGCGGTTGGGCATGGGGCGGCAGCGATGTTCACAGTTTGTTCCATGCTATCCGCGCCGCTGCGGGGAGTCGAGTCCGCTCCCCGCAAGCTCCGTCGGGTCAGCCGCAGCTGACGCGGGCGACGAGGCCCGCACTGTCGAGGTAGAAGTTCATCCGGTAGGGGTTGTACTCCTGCGTCACGATCCCGCCGAAGGGAACAACCCGGATCTGCCGGGTCACGCCGAGGGTCGGGATGACGCTGGAGGGCTGGCCGATGGCCCGCTCGCGGTAGGCGGAGGCGCCGCAGATGTCGGGCTCGCGCTCGACCAACCCGCTGTCGACGTTGTCCTGGATCGGCGCGCCATCGTCCGGAAGGGTCTCCACCGGCGGCTGGCAGGCCGCGAGCACGGTCAGGAGAATCAGGGCCTTGAAAGATCTCATCGCGGGTTTCTTCCCATATCCGGTTGAATAAACGCGGAGATTCCCCCACGGTTCCGCCCGACAGATTAAACGGAGTTTCGACAAATGAAAACGCGTGCCGCAGTAGCTCTTGAAGCCGGCAAACCGCTCGAGATCATGGAGGTGAACCTCGAGGGCCCGA
>CAYVQK010000106.1:0-12316 GCA_964454145.1 uncultured Oceanicola sp.
CTGGGCGGGCGGAAATCTTGCCTGTTCGGGAGGTTCAGTGGTGAGCCGTGCAGGATTCGAACCTGCGACCCACTGATTAAAAGTCAGTTGCTCTACCAACTGAGCTAACGGCCCACTTGAGGCCCGCTCTCTAGGGAATCCCCCAAGGGGGGTCAAGCGGGAATCTTTCACCCCGGACTGGAAAGGTCATCAGCCGCGCTGTATATGCCCGCCCATGCGCGACCAGACCCCTCCTCCTGGCCTGCCCTTCATGAAAATGCACGGGCTTGGCAATGACTTCGTGGTGCTCGACCACCGCGAAGGCGGGATAGAGGTGACTCCCGCGCTCGCCACCATGATCGCCGACCGGCATCGCGGTGTGGGCTTCGACCAGCTTGCGGTGATCGAGCGCACGGCGGAAGCCGATGCGCGGCTGACCTTCTACAACGCCGATGGCTCGCTTTCTTCGGCCTGCGGCAACGCCACCCGCTGCATCGCGCGCTACCTGATGGATGAGGCCGGCGCGCGGAGCCTGACCCTGCAGACCGACCGCGGGCTGCTGCCCTGCGTCGATGCGGGCGAGGGGCTTACCTCGGTGAACATGGGCCAGCCCATCACCGACTGGGCCGGGATCCCGCTCGCCCGCGAGGCTGACACGCTGCACCTGCCGCTCGAGTGCGACCCGGTGGGCACCTCCATGGGCAACCCCCATTGCACCTTCTTCGTCGATGACGCCGAGGCGGTGGACCTCGCGCGGCGCGGCCCGGAGATCGAGCATGATCCGCTGTTCCCGGAGCGCACCAACGTGCAGTTCGCCCAGGTGATCGGCCCCGATCACCTGCGGATGCGCGTCTGGGAGCGTGGCACGGGAATCACCCTGGCCTCCGGCTCGTCGAGCTGCGCCACCGCCGTTGCCGCCGCCCGTCGCGGGCTGACCGGCCGCAGGGTGACCATCGAGCTCGACGGCGGCACCATCCACGTCGACTGGCGCGAGGATGGGGTCTGGATGAGCGGCCCCACCGCCCATGTCTTCTCCGGGGTGCTCCACCTGTGACCGCCCCGATCTTCTCCACCCACGGCTGCCGCCTCAACGCCTACGAGACCGAGGCGATGCGCGAGCTTGCCGAAGGCGCGGGCCTTCATGGCGCGGTGATCGTCAACACCTGCGCGGTCACTGCAGAGGCCGTGCGCAAGGCCCGGCAGGACATTCGCAAGCTGCGCCGCGAGAACCCGGGCGCGAAGCTCATCGTCACCGGCTGCGCTGCGCAGACCGCGCCCGAGACCTTCGCCGGGATGGCCGAGGTCGACCATGTGATCGGCAATACCGAGAAGATGCAGGCCAGCACATGGCAGGCGCTCGCGCCCGACTTCATCGGAGACACCGAGCGGGTGCAGGTGAATGACATAATGTCGGTCACCGAGACGGCGGGCCACCTGATCGACGGCTTCGGCCGCCACCGTGCCTATGTGCAGGTGCAGAACGGCTGCGATCACCGCTGCACCTTCTGCATCATCCCCTTCGGCCGCGGCAACTCGCGCTCGGTGCCCGCGGGCGTGGTGGTGGACCAGATCAAGCGGCTGGTCGGCAAGGGCTTCAACGAGGTGGTGCTGACCGGGGTGGATCTGACGAGCTGGGGCGCGGACCTGCCCGCGGAGCCGAAGCTGGGTGATCTCGTCATGCGGATCCTCAAGCTGGTGCCCGACCTGCCGCGGCTGCGCATCTCTTCCATCGACAGCATCGAGGTGGATGACAACCTCATGCAGGCGATCGCCACCGAGCCGCGACTGATGCCGCACCTGCACCTGTCCCTGCAGCACGGTGCCGACCTCATCCTGAAGCGGATGAAGCGCCGCCACCTGCGCGACGACGCGATCCGCTTCACCGAGGAGGCCCGCAGGCTGCGGCCGGAGATGACCTTCGGCGCCGATATCATCGCGGGCTTTCCGACCGAGACCGAGGCGCATTTCGAAGACAGCCTGAGGCTGGTGGACGACTGCGCCCTGACCTGGCTGCACGTCTTCCCCTACTCGCCGCGCCCCGGCACCCCGGCGGCGAAGATGCCGCAGGTGCACGGCACCGCCATCAAGGAGCGCGCCGCGCGACTGCGTGCCGCCGGCGAGGCCGCGGTGGCACGCCATCTCTCGGCGCAGCAGGGGCTAAGCCTGACCGTGCTCACCGAATCCCCGCGCATGGGCCGGACGGAGCAGTTTGCCGAGGTCGCCTTCAGCTCCGACCAGCCAGAGGGTGCGCTGGTGTCGGCCACGATCACCGGCAGCGACGGCGCGCGCCTCACCGCCGCCTGAACCGCCATGCACCCCAACCCGATCTACCGCGACGCGCCGACCGCCCAGAGCCTCGCCTTCGCCGCCGAGCGCGGGTTCGGCACGCTTGTCGCCAATGGCGAGACCCTGCCGCTCACCGCCCATGTGCCTTTCCTCCTCGACGCCGAGGCCGGCACTGCCCTGCTGCACCTGATGCGTTCCAACCCGCTGGCCCGTGCCTGCGCCGAGCCCATCCCGGCGCGGCTCTCGGTCATGGGCCCCGACAGCTACATCTCACCCGACTGGTACGAGATGGTGCACCAGGTGCCGACGTGGAACTACGTCGCCGTGCAGCTCGACGGCATGCTCCACCCGATGCCCGACGAGGCGATGCGCGACGTGCTCGACAGGCTCTCCGACCATTTCGAGCAGCGCCTTCTGCCCAAGGCGCCCTGGACCGCCGACAAGATGCCGGCCGACACGCTCGCCCGGCTGATGCGGATGATCGTGCCGTTCCGCTTTGAGGTGGAGAAGGTCGAGAGCACCTGGAAGCTCGGACAGAACAAGCCCGCCGAGAACCGCATGGCCGCGGCACGGCAGGTAAAGGGCTATGGCATCGGGCAGGAGGTTGCTCTTTTGGCGGCGCTGATGCTGGGGGCGGAGTAACGCGCGTTCTGCGGACCTGTACAAAGGTTAACTTGCCACTGCGGAAATCTTCGGCCAACGTAAACCGTCTCTGCCCCCAAATGACTGTCCGACATGCCTTATATCCTCCACTACAGCCCCGCTTCGCCCTTTGTCCGGATGGTCATGGTGGTGGCGCACGAGTTGGGCCTGGCCGACGAGATCGAATGCGTCGAGGCCGCGGGCACGCCGCTGGCGCCGGGCACCATGCCGGTGGCGCAGAACCCGCTGGGCAAGATTCCCACCCTGGAGCGGCCCGATGGGCCGGCGATGTTCGACAGCCGGGTGATCTGCCGCTTTCTCGATGCGCAGGGGGCCAAGCGGCTCTATCCGGACTCGCGGATCTGGGAAGTGCTGACGCTCGAGGCGCTGGCGCACGGGCTGACCGAGGCCGTTCTGCTGATGACCTACGAGGCCCGGCTGCGGCCGCCGGAGAAGCAGATGCCCGAGATCGTCGATGCGCAATGGGCCAAGGCGCATCGCTCGGCGGTGGCCGCCAATTCGCGCTGGATGAGCCACCTGTCCGGTCCGCTCGACGCGGCGCAGATCGCCCTGGCCTGCGGGCTTGGGTATGCTGATTTCCGCCACCCCCACCGCGACTGGCGCACGGGCAACGACGCCCTTGCCGAGTGGTACGCCCGGTTCAGCGAACGCCCCTCGATGCAGGCGACCAGGCCGCCCGAGGCGTGACCTCGGCCACGCGGCTCAGAAGCTGTAGGTCAGGCCGACGTTGATCGCGTTGGTGATGATGTCGCTTTCCCACTCGCCGCCGCCTTCGAGGTCGCCCTTGTTGGACGAATAGGTGCCGTTCAGCTCGCCGAACACCGACCAGGTGTCGTTGATCGCGTAGCTGGCGCCCAGGATCCAGCGCGCGGCCGGGCCGGAGATCTGGTACTCGAAGGTTTCCGGGCCGCCGGCGTCGTTCTGGTACTCGATGTGCGGAATCGCGACGCCGAGGCCGCCGCCGACATAGGGGGTGACCCTGCCGCCGGCCCATTGGCCGGGCCAGCGGTACATCAGGTTGGCGGTCAGGATATTGATCCCGTCCGACATCTCCAGCGTCTCCAGGCCGTTGTCGGCCAGCGTCTCGTCGGAGGCATAGACCTTGGCATGGGTGAATTCGGCGCCCCAGCCCCAGTTCTCGTCGCGCCACCACATGGCCCGCAGGCCGTAGTAGGGCGGCATCTCGAAGCTGCGTCCCTCCCATTCGGAGAGGAAGGAGAAGTCGGCAGTGCCGTCATTCCCCTCGAACCGGCTGTGCGGCGCGGTCTGGTAGCCGGTGTAGAAACTCAGCGTCACCTCCGCCGCGGCCGGTCGGGCGGCGGGCAGGAGGGCGGCGAGCGAGAGCGCCAGGGCTGCGGTGAGACGGGTAAGGGCGGGAAGGCGCATGAAAGGCTTGCTCCGGAAGTCGTCGGGTGTGTTCCGCCCCACCTAGCACGCGCCGGCTGGTTTTACAGCCGTCCGCGGTGACGCATTCGGCGCAGTGCGGCTTTGATGCCGTTTTTCCGGCCTCGGCGCGGTTTTTGCGTCACTTGGCCGCAACTGCGCGGGAATGTCCGCTGGACTGGCGCGATGTGGACGGCTAATAACCGCGCGAATTGGCAAGGTTTCAGGGCTTTGTCATGCCGCGTCAAGGCCCGCCGCGTGCCGGGCCGGTGAGAAGGAGAACAACCCGTGTCGGACACTCACGAGCCCGAAGGTACACGCCGGGATTTCATCTATTACGCAACCGCAGGGGCTGGCATCGTCGCCACCGGCGGTGCGGCCTGGGGCCTCATCAACCAGATGAACCCCTCCGCCGACGTGCGGGCGCTCAGCTCGATTCGCGTCGATGTTTCCGGCGTCGAGCAGGGCACCCAGCTCACCGTGAAATGGCTCGGCAAGCCGGTGTTCATCCGCCGCCGGACCCAGGAAGAGATCGACGAGGCCCGTGCCGTCGAGGTCAGCCAGCTGGTCGACCCGCTCGACCGCAACGCCAACAAGCCCGGCCTTCCCGCAACCGACGAGAACCGCTCGCTCGATGAGACCGGCGAATGGCTGGTGATGATGGGTGTCTGCACCCACCTCGGCTGCGTGCCGCTGGGTGACGGTGCCGGCGAGTTCGGCGGCTGGTTCTGCCCCTGCCACGGCTCGCACTACGACACCGCCGGGCGCATCCGCAAAGGTCCGGCCCCCGAGAACCTTCCGGTTCCGGTCGCGACCTTCGTCGACGAAACAACAATCCAGCTCGGCTAAGGGAGACGCGCGAACATGTCTGGTATCCCGCACGACCATTACGAGCCCAAGACGGGCATCGAGAAATGGCTCCACTCCCGCCTGCCCATCGTGGGTCTGGCCTATGACACCCTGATGATCCCCACCCCCAAGAACCTGAACTGGTGGTGGATCTGGGGCATCGTCCTCACCTTCTGCCTGGTGCTGATGATCGCCACCGGCGTGGTGCTGGTGATGCACTACACGCCGCATGTCGACCGGGCCTTCGCCTCGATCGAGCACATCATGCGCAACGTGAATGGCGGCTACTTCATCCGCTACACCCACATGAACGGCGCGTCGCTGTTCTTCTTCGCGGTCTACATCCACATCTTCCGCGGCCTGTTCTACGGCTCCTACAAGGCGCCCCGCGAGGTGACCTGGATCGTCGGCATGCTGATCTACCTCTGCATGATGGGCACCGCCTTCATGGGCTACGTGCTGCCCTGGGGCCAGATGTCGTTCTGGGGTGCCACGGTGATCACCGGCCTGTTCGGCGCGATCCCCTTCATCGGCCCCGACATCCAGACCTGGCTGCTCGGCGGACCGGCGGTGGACAACGCCACGCTCAACCGCTTCTTCTCGCTGCACTACCTGCTGCCGATGGTCATCGCGGCGCTGGTGGCCGTGCACATCTGGGCCTTCCACACCACCGGCAACAACAACCCCACCGGGGTTGCCGTGCGGACCGCGACGAAGGAAGACGCCGAGAAGGACACCCTGCCCTTCTGGCCCTACTTCGTGATCAAGGATCTCTTCGCCCTGGCGGTAATCCTCGCGGTGTTCTTCGCCGTGGTGGCCTTCATGCCCAACTACCTGGGCCACCCCGACAACTACATCGAGGCCAACCCGCTCTCGACGCCCGCGCACATCGTGCCCGAATGGTACTTCCTGCCGTTCTACGCGATCCTGCGGGCCTTCACCTCGGACGTCTGGGTGGTGATGTTCGCCAACTGGATCAGCTTCGGCATCATCGACGCCAAGTTCTTCGGCGTGCTGGCGATGTTCGGCGCGATCGCGGTGATGGCGCTGGCCCCTTGGCTCGACACCTCGTCGGTGCGCTCGGGCCGGTATCGCCCGATGTTCAAGTGGTGGTTCCTGCTGCTCGTCATCGACTTCGTGGTGCTGATGTGGCTGGGCGCCATGCCCGCCGAAGAGCCCTACTCCAGCTTCTCGCTGGTCGCGTCGGCCTACTGGTTCGCCTATTTCCTGGTGATCCTGCCGCTGCTCGGGGTGATCGAGAAGCCGCTGCCACGGCCCGCGACCATCGAAGACGACTTCAACGCCCATTACGGCGGCGCGCACGGCACGCCGGCGGAATGAGGAGGAAAGCACCCATGCGCAGTTTCGCACTCACTCTCGCCGCGGCCACGCTTGCCGCCCTTCCCCTCGCCGCCCAGGAGGCCGCGACCACCGAGGAAGAGCAGCCTCAGGCCGTAGAAACCGAAACCCCGGCAGAGACCGCCCCCGAGGCAGCCCCTGCCGAGGAAGCTCCGGCAGATGAGGCCACCTCCGAGGAGGCCCCTGCCGAGGAAGCCCCCGAAGCGGAGGCCGCTGAAGAGGCGGCTCCCGCCGAGGAGGCGACCGAGGAAGCCCCTGCCGAAGAGGCAACCACCGAGGAAGCCCCTGCAGAGGAAGCTGCCGAGGAAGAGGCTCCCGCCGAGGAAGCCGCCACCGAGGAAGCTCCCGCCGAAGAGGCTGCCGAGGAGGCCAATGGCGAAGCCATGGCCGAGCACGGCGGCGAGGAGGAGCACGCCGACGCGGCCCATGCCACCGGCCACACCGAAGACTTCGCCTTCTCCTTCGAGGGCCCCTTCGGCAAGTACGACCAGAACCAGCTGCAGCGCGGCCTGAAGATCTACACCGAGATCTGCTCTGCCTGCCACGGTCTGCGCTACGTCCCCCTCCGGTCGATGGCGGAAGAGGGCGGCCTCGGCTACTCCGAGGACCAGGTGCGCGCCTATGCCTCGCAGGTCGCCATCCTCGACGAGGATGCCAACCGGCAGTTCTACGATGCCGCGACCGGCGAGTTCCGCACGCCGACTCCGGCCGACAACTTCCCGGCCAACACCACCGCAGGCGCGCCCGACCTCAGCCTGATGGCCAAGGCCCGCGCAGGCTTCCACGGCCCCTATGGCACCGGCATCAACCAGTTCTTCAAGGGCATGGGCGGCGCCGAGTACATCGCCTCGCTGCTCACCGGCTACACCGGTGAGGAGAAGGAAGAGTATGGCGCGGTCTTCTACGAGAACACCGCCTTCCCCGGTGGCTGGATCTCGATGGCCCCGCCGCTGATCGGGGAGGACGTGGAGTTCGACGACGGCCATGACAACTCCCTCCACCACGAAGCGATGGACATTGCCGCCTTCCTGATGTGGACGGCCGAACCGAAGATGATGCAGCGCAAGGAGACGGGCTTCCTGATCGTCGGCTTCCTCATCTTCCTCTCGGTCCTGCTCTACCTGACCAACAAGCGCCTCTGGGCGCCGCACAAGGCGAAGGCCAAGAAGCTGAACGCCAAGGCCTGAGCCGAAGCGACAGAATGACAAAAGGCGCGGACCTCACGGTTCGCGCCTTTTTCGTTGCAGTGCCGACATCGCCGCGTGGGTGAAACCCGGCGTCAGCCCAGATAGGCCCTGAGCCCCTCCGGCGGGTCATCGAGCAGCGGCCCCGTCGCCACCGGCGCCTCGGCCCGCCCGCCGTCCACCACGACCGTCTGGCCCGCGAAGGCGCGCGCATCCTCGGGGTCATGGGTCACCATCAGCACCGTGGCCCCGCTCTCCTCCGCGATCTCGCCCACCAGCGCCAGCATCTCGCGCTTCAGCGCGGGCCCGAGCGCCGCGAAGGGCTCGTCGAGCAACAACACCGGTCTCTGACGCAGCAGCACCCGCGCCAGCGCCACACGGCTCCTCTGCCCGCCGCTGAGTTCCCTCGGCAGGCGGGCACCCATGCCACCGAGGCCGACGCGCTCAAGTGCGGCGGCCACGCGCGCGCGGTCCTCCGCCGCAAGCCGCAGGTCGGGCCGAAGGCCGAGCCCCACGTTGCGCTCCACGCTGAGGTGGCCGAAGAGGTTCTCCTCCTGGAACAACACGCTCACCGGCCGCGCACCGGGCGCCAGCCCGGTGATGTCGCGCCCCTCCCAGGTGATCCGCCCCGCCGCCGGGTCGATGAACCCTGCGATTCCCATCAGCAAGGTGGATTTGCCCGCGCCCGAGGGCCCGATCACCGCCACCCTGGCCCCGGGCTCCAGAGCCCAGTCCGCCTCGAGCGCGAAATCGCCCTGCTCCAGCCGCAGCCCCTCAAGCGCCAGCATTGGCCCGCCCTCCCCGGTCGAAGGCCCAGAACAGCCCGAGGGACAGCGCGAGCAGCAGCAGCGCCGCCCCGGCCGCCTGGTCGATGCGGTAGGAGGCCATCAGGCGGTAGAGCTGCAGTGGCAGGGTCGCCGTCTCGGCATCGGCGAAGAGCGCGATCACGCCGAGGTCTCCCATCGAGAGCGCCGCCGCCAGCCCGAGCCCGAAGCCGATGGGCCGCCGGAGCGCGGGCAGCGTCACCAGCCGGAACCGCGCCCAGCCGCCCATGCCGAGGCTGTCCGCCAGCCGCCCGCTGCCCGCCCGCATCTCCCGCGCGGCGGGCACAAGCGCCGCCAACGCGAAGGGAAGGGCGAGCACCGCGTTGACCACGGCCGTCACCGCCAGCGCGATCTCGTCGGGCCGCACCCAGCGGTAGGTGAAGATGAAGAGACCCGTGCCGATCACCAGGGGGGACGCGGCGATGGGCAGCACGCCCACGAGCTGCACCCAGAACCCCCGCCGGGCCGCCAGCGCCATCGGCAGGGCGAGCGCCAGGCAAAGCGCCGCGGAGCCGAGCGCCACGATCAGCGACCGCGCAGCCGAGGCCCAGACCACGCCGGGCATCTCGAATAGCCCCGTCACCCCCCTCAGCGCCACGGCCCCGAGCGGCGCAAGCAGGAACAGGGCGGCCAGCGCCACGCAGAGCCCGTCCTGGACCCTCAGCCAGCCGCCGCCATCCCAGCGCCGCACCACGCCGCCGAGGCCGCCCGCGAAGACCGCGGGCCGCGCCAGGCCCCAGGCCAGCGCGGCTGCGGCACCCGCCAGCCCGAACTGGACAAGCCCGAGCACCGAGGCGGCGCCGAGGTCGAAGTCGAACCGGAACGCCTGGTAGATCGCCAGTTCCACCGTCGTCGCTGCTGGCCCCCCGCCCAGCGCGAGCGCGATGGCGAAGCTGGTGAGGCAGAGTGCGAAGATCAGCAGCCAGGCGCCCGGCACCACAGCCCTGAGCATCGGCCATTCGAGGCTGCGCTGGATCGCCCCTGCCTCCATGCCGAGCGAGGCCGCCAACCGAAACCGCTCCGCCGGGATGGAGAGCCAGCCCTGCAGCACCAGCCGAACCGCCAGCGGCAGGTTGAAGAAGACATGCGCCAGGATCACCCCCTGAGCACCGTAGAGGCTCACCTCCGGCAGCCCGACGCCGCCGAGCAGACCGTTGACCGGCCCGGAGCGCCCGAACACCGCGACGAGCCCGACGACGGCCACGATGGTCGGCAGGATGAACGGCGCGCCCATGAGCGTGATGACGGCCCCGCGCCCGAAGAACCTTCGCCGCGCCAGGGCCCGCGCCACCGGCACCGCGAGGAATACGCTCAGACTGGCCGAAACCACCGCCTGCCAGACCGTGAACCACAGCGCATCCCGCGCCGCTTCGCTCACGCCGGCAAAGCCCTCGGCCCGCCAGGCCACGGCGGCAAGCGTGCCAAGCGTCAGCGCCACGATGAGCGCTGCCGCCAGGCCCGCGGCGAGCCGGGTTACTGGCTCAGCCCTTGCCGCCATGTCTCGATGGCCTCGTCCTTCATCGCCTCCGCCTCCGCGGCATCGACGTAGATCACCTTTTCGGGCACCGGCAGGTCACGGAACACCTGCGGCAGCTTCTCCTCGGCCAGCTTGGCCGGGAAGCTCCAGTTGCCCTCGGGGATCGCCTGCTGGAATGCGTCGCTCAGGATGAAGTCCATGAAGCTCTGCGCCAGCTCCGGCTGGTCGGTGCCTTCCAGTTTCGCCGCAAGCTCCACGTAGAGGTAGTTGCCCTCCGCGAAGATCGCTGCCTTCTTCGACTCGTCGCCCTCCGCCATGATGTGGTAGGCGGGCGAGGTGGTGTAGCTCAGCACCATGTCGGCCTCGCCCTCGGTGAAGAGCCCGTAGGCCTCGCTCCACCCTTTCGTCACGGTCAGGATCTTGGGCGCAAGCCGCGCCCAGGCCGCCTCGGACTCCTCGCCGTAAAGCGCCTCGACCCACATCACCAGCGCCAGCCCGGCGGCAGAGGCACGGGGATCCTGGATCACGATCCGGGTGTCGTCGGGCAGGGCCAGCAGCGCTTCGAAGCTGTCGGGCGGGGTCTCTGTCCGCTGGTCGTAGATGAAGGCGAGGTGGCTCCAGTCGAAGGGCAGAAAGGTGTCGTCTTCCCATGAAACGGGCATAGTCAGAGACGAAACGTCCTGCCCGTGCGGGGCGAAGAGGCCGCTCTCGCCCGCCCGGGCGATCTCGTCCTGGCTCAGGCCGATGGCCACGTCGGCCTCGGTGCGCTCGCCCTCGAGCAGGAGGCGTGGCAGCACGTCACCGGTGACGAACTCCAGCTCGCAGCCGCACTCCGCCTCGAAGGCGGTCTTGATCGCGGGGCCGGGGCCCCACTCGGAGGCGAAATAGTCGGGGGCGTATACCGTCAGGGTTTCTGCTGTCGCCGTATGGGCGACAAGTGCAAATCCCGCGGCGATGAGGGGGGCTTTCATGGGTCATCCTCCATTGCATGCGGGCGGAGCGGGCAATCGAGGTGTCTCGAAACCTTCCCTCCGCCGGTTCTAGCCGGTTCAGGTTCAGCGGGTTCGCGGCGCGTTCTGCCGGATCTCAGCCCCCATGCGAGGGCACCCCGAGGTGAGGCACACCATAGGGCCGCCGCGCGCGATGGCAAGCGGGACACGCTCGGGCATTATGAGGCCCGGGTGGTTTTCTTCGCGTCCTCGCGCCCTAAGCTGAGAAGGATCACCCTTGGAGTTCTTCATGCTGCGCCGCCTTGCCCTCGCCCTCGCCGTCATCATGCCGCTGCCCGTACTGGCGCAGGAGGCGGAGGGCTTCCGCTTTGCCGGGATCACGCTGGAAACCGGCGGCTTCCCCGGCGACGAGCGCTACACCATGCTCACGGGCACGGCCCATGCGCTCTACGGCCTCGGCTGGGCCGATCTCGGCGTCGATCTCACGCTCTCCACCGCCGCAGCCGGAGAGACCGATCTGAGTGCGGCTGGGGCCCTGTTTCACCTCACCAGCCATCCCTTCGGCAACGGCGTTGCGCTCGGACCCTACCTGTGGCTCGGCACCCAGTCGGAAGGCGGCGCCGCCTATGCCATGGGGCTGGAGGCCGCCGTTCACACCGCCTCCGGCTGGGGCGGCGAGATCTACCTCGGCGAAACCCGAGGCGGCATCCTCGGCGATGACGGCTATGCCACCAACAAGGGCCTGCGGATGAGCTACACGCACGAGCAGCGCACCTCGGGTTATTTCGAGTTCGCGAAGGACACGCTGAATCTCTCCGCCGGGGACCAGGATATCTACCGTGTCGACATCGGCCTCGACACCTGGGTCGATCTTCCTGCCTCCGGCACGCCTGTGATGCTATCGGTTGCGCTCGGGCAGCACCACTTCGACCGGCTGGACGAGCGACAGAACTGGGTGTCGTTGGGCCTGTCGATCCCGCTCGGCGGTGGCGGCGCAGGCCACCCCGAGTTCACCTCGCGCCGCGGCGTGACCCACCACCTGCCGCTGCCATAACGGATGTATCAGAGGCTGTCTGTCGGTATGTTTCTCCTTGGCAGGCACATCCACAGCGGCTAACTCCTTGCCCGCAAAGGAGCCCCCCAATGAGCCTCAACACCTTCGGCCACCTGTTCCGCGTCACCACCTGGGGCGAAAGCCACGGCCCCGCGCTCGGCTGCACGGTCGATGGCTGCCCGCCCGGCGTGCCGATCACCGCAGAGGAGATCCAGGTCTGGCTCGACAAGCGCAAGCCGGGGCAGAACAAGTTCACCACCCAGCGCAAGGAGCCCGACGAGGTCGAGATCCTCTCGGGCGTGTTCGAG